>NZ_QBTW01000003.1:0-302496 GCF_003057865.1 Muricauda brasiliensis
CTTGACCCTTTTGGGGAGGGAACAAAGATTATCCTTGAAAGTATCAAAAAGTTGTAGCGTCAGATGATGAAAAAAATCGATAGGCTCATCGCCATTATCAAGAACATGGAAAAGACCAGTATCCGGCCCACCTATGAAATGGTATTGATACTTTATGAGGCCTATGTAAAGGATGTGAGGAAACCCAAACCTAAACCAGTCAAAAACACAGGAAGAGCGAAAAGACTTTTTGGAACCTAGAAACACCGTTCCGAAAACAAAACATGATAGAATGCTGAAAGGCTTTGAAAACTATAAAAAGCACAGCAATGAAATCCTCCATAATGTGGAGAAGGTGGAGCCAATGATGGGAAAGCCCTATATCAAGATCAACATGGGCATCGGGAAGTTTGAAAGCCTGAAACATCAAATAAGATAACGGCCATGTACCTTACCATCTCGGCACAGAATTTGGGCAAGAACTATTCGCAAAGCTCGGCAGATTTCGTGAAGTATCTGGAAAAGGAAAACGAGGACAGATTGCCCGAACAAAGGGAGGAATTCTTTGACCAAGAGAACGACAGCGTAAGTCCTGAAAAGGTCGTTGAAGAAATCGATGCCAATACGGCCAAACAGAGGCAGAAAGACCCGGAATTCTATTCCATAGTGGTCAGTCCCAACCAAAGGGAGCTTAAGGCCATAGGCAATGACCCAAATCTGCTAAGGGAATATACAAGGAAACTCATGGAGGACTATGCCAAGAGTTTCCATCGCAACCAAGAGGTCAAGGCCCCCAGTATACCGACAAATAAAGTACAGATGGCGGCCAAGATCATCAAAGCCCTTGGAAGAGGTATCAATAAGGCAAGAGGGCAAGAGGCACAGGTGAGGACATGGGGTACTGAAATCCAAAAAGTAGGTTGCGCCATACCGGGTTTTTGCTTCACGCTTATCTACCGGAACACTACAAAAAACCGTTAGGATCCATGCGCAAAAGTTGGGGTAAGAATTTGGGACGCTTGCAGCACTTCACTGCGTTCCGTTCGCCTTTGGTAAGGACATTTATAAAGAGATTTGATTTAAAGTATTATGCTATTTCTTGTCCAATAGCTTTTCCAGGTAAGTCACCTTATCTTTTTCAGCCTGAACAAGACGCTCATATAGTTCAATTACCATGTCCAATGGATTAAATTTGGCTAAAAAATTGATTGCATAGATTGTAGAACTATCATTATTAGTAAAGTATTTGATATAATTTTTAGGACGGTTTCTTCCGAAAAATTCTCAATGCCTTCTTTGGTGATGCCCAAAACCCGCACAATTTCTTCTTAAAAGTAGGTGTTTGGGAATTGACCGCCAATTTCCTAATGAATTGGAAGTGAGCAAAATTTTTAGTAATTTAAATTGTTAAAATTGGCAGAATCAATTTTGAAGACAATCTTTTATTTTATTGTGGGTATTGTACTCGCTTTAAAGTATTGCAAATTCCCCCGAAAATATATAAGTTAACGTGAAATATCGCACAATGGTTCTGTGTTGGGTATCATTGATTTATTTATGGAAAACACTGACAAAGTTTTAATAAGATCACTAAAAGTTGATCTTGGTTTTTCTGATATTTTTATGGAATCCATTAAGGATGGTTTGCTTATTGCCAATTCCAAGGGAAGAATCATAATGGTTAATACCGCTCTCAGTGAATTGACAGGTTTTCAAAGCAATGAACTATTGGGCGCTGAAGCCCCTTTCCCTTTTTGGCCAGAGGAATTAAAAAAAGATTTCACCAACGGCTTTAAAAAAACTCTAAAAGAAGGCCTCACTGGTGAACATGAGACTTTGCACATGCGAAAAGATGGAAGCCACTTTCCCGTATCCATTTTCTCGTCAAGTATCAAGGACAAAAAAGGAAAGATCATTGCCCATTTGGGCTTATTGAGGGATATTTCAAATGGAAAAGTTGATATGGTCCGGAATGGTTCTGTAAACCAGGATATATTTTCCGTATTGAACTACAGAAGAAAGTATAACAGTCTTTTGGAAGAAAAAAACCTGGTTTCTCAACTGGATTTTACCTTGAACAATATTAGTGATGGTATTATATCCTTGGATACGGATTGGTACTACACGTATGCAAATAAAAATGCAGCTGCCATTATGGGCAGGACACCAGAGGACTTAATAGGGAAACATATTTGGACAGAGTTCCCCGATATTGTTGAGACCCCATTTTATAACTTGGCCTTAAAGGCTCTTGAAACTCAGCAAAAACAAGAGTCTGAACATTTTTATGCTCCTTTTGGAAAATGGTTTGAGAATAGATTCTATCCTTCAAAAGAAGGACTCACGATCTTTTTTTCTGATGTCTCGGAAAGAAAAATGGCGGAAGATCTTTTGGTGGAGAACAAGAAATACTTGGACAATATTATAAATAATATTGGCGACCCCATTTTTGTAAAAGATGACCAAAGCAAGGTATTGTTGGCAAATGATGCTTTTTGCACCATCTTCGGTTTGTCCCGAAAGGATATTTTGGGCAAGACACTGGCCGAAGATGTGACACCAGAAGAAAGGGAAAGTTTTTTGAAAATCGATAGGGAAGTCATTAAAACTGGCGTTGAAAATGTGAATGAGGAAAACCTAACGGTCAGAAGAGGGGAAAAAAGGGTGATTTCAACCAAAAAAACCAGATTTGTTGATGAAAAAGGGAACAAATTTTTGATTGGGATCATTAGGGATATCACAGAACGTAAAAATGCGGAACTAGAGGTAAAGGCTGCCAAGGAATATTCAGAAGGACTGATAGAATCCATGCATGAAGGCCTTGTTGTATTCAACTTGGAGACCGAAATAACAAGTGTAAATCCCTCGTTCTGCAAAATGTCGGGCTTTTCAGAAGAAGAGTTGATCGGGAAACAATGCCCATACCCTTTTTCACCTCCAGAAATTGAGGATGAGTCCAATTTGCGGCATGAAAAAATTGAAAGGGGAGAACAACTGGACAATTTTGAGACTATCTATATGCGCAAGGATGGGAGTCGGTTTAATGTAGACGTAATGATTTCCCTGATGCGAGACCCAAATGGAGCAGTCAATTCTTATTTTGCGACGGTCATTGACACTACCGAACGCAAAAAAGCCGAACTGGATTTAAAATTGGCCAAAGAGTTTACGGATAAACTCGTCATGTCCATGCAGGAGGGACTTATCATTGTTGATCTAAATGGTGAGATTATTTTAGTAAATGATTCCACCTGTAGCATTCTTGGTTACTCCAAAGAAGAGCTCATAGGGCTCAATTTGCCTTATCCCTTCGTCAAACCAGAAGACTTTGAGGCAATAGCCAAGACCAATCAAAAGGTAGCAAGGGGCGAAGCCCCTTCGTTCCAATTTGAATTCATTCGGAAGAATGGTGAAAAGTTTTTGGCAACTTTTCTAACGGGAAATATAACCAATGATAAGGGTGAGGTAATAGCGCTTTTCGGAACCATGAAGGACATATCTGAAGAGGTAAAGGCAAAAGCGGCCTTGGAGGAAAGTGCTCTAAAGTCCTCGGAGAAAAAGGATGTTATTCTTAAATTGGCGGGTCTTGTCGGTAAAAATTTTAAACGCTCCCTAAATCAAATCACAGAATTGGCTGCTATAACTTTAAATGTTGGTCGTGTAAGTATTTGGAGCTTTAATACCGATAAAAATGAGATTTACTGTGAAAACCTCTATAATCTTGATCAAGATATCCACTTACATGGAATGCTGCTTCAGAAAGAGGACAACCCTAGTTATTTTGAGGCCTTGAACAAGAATCAAACAGTAAAGGTAAAAGATGCCCAACTCAATAATGTCACAAAACCGTTTGCAAAAGATTACTTGGTCCCCAATAACATACAATCCCTTATGGATGTCTTTATTAATAGTACAAACGGTTATTATGGAATTATTTGCTTTGAGCATGTAGGGGACAGTACGAGAGATTGGACAGCGGATGAACAGGAATTTGCCACTTCCATTGCAAACATTGTTTCTTTAATGGTAGAGAGTCATGAACGTAAGGTAGCCGAGGACAAACTTGTTGTTTCAAACCAAGAATTGTCCAAGGCAAATGCAGAATTGAATGTTCTAAGAGATCAATTGGAACAGGAAAACACCTATCTTAGAAATGAGCTCGACCTAGTGTTCAATTTTGAGGAAATGGTGTACGGGAGTGCACAGTTCAGTGATGTACTCAGTGAAGTGGAGAAAGTGGCTGCCACCAATGCGACCGTATTGTTGTTGGGAGAGTCCGGAACAGGTAAGGAACTATTGGCTAGGGCGGTACATAATATCAGCGCTAGGAGCAGCAAACCTTTGATCAAAGTAAATTGTTCGGCCATACCACGTGAGCTGATAGAAAGTGAGCTGTTTGGGCACAAAAAGGGTTCTTTTACTGGTGCATTCAGCGACAAGGTCGGAAAATTTGAGTTGGCCGATGGCGGAACCTTGTTTTTGGATGAAATAGGGGAGTTGCCCTTGGACATGCAACCAAAAATTTTACGTTTCTTACAAGAGGGAGAGATTGAGGTAGTTGGCGGAATGGGCACAAAGAAATTGGACGTCAGGGTCATTGCCGCAACCAATAGGAATCTCAAAGAAGAAATAGAAAAGAAAAGATTTCGTGAAGATCTGTATTTCAGGCTTAATGTTTTTCCTATAGAAATTCCCCCTTTACGAAAACGGAAAGAGGATATTCCATTATTGGTGGAACATTTTGTGGACAAGTTCAACAAGGAATATGCAAAGCATATTAAATATGTATCGGACGAGGCCATGGAGAAACTAAGGTCCTATGATTGGCCCGGAAATATCAGGGAATTGGAAAATTTGATAGAAAGGGCCTCTATTCTGTCCAATGGGGAAACATTGGTGATTCCCGGTTTTGAATCCGAGGTGCAAAAGTCCAAAATGCCGATTAAATCCAAGAATCTATCATTGGATACTATCCAACGCAACCATATCGTCAGCGTTTTGGAAAAATGTAAATGGAAAATTTCAGGACCTGATAGTGCATCCACACTACTCGATGTAAAACCAAGTACTCTACGTGATAAAATGTCCAAATTAGGCATTAAAAAGAAATAAATATCCACGGAATACCGTTAAGTAGGGTATTTCTTACTATTCAAAAAACGGTATACCGTGACCTTTTTTGATGGACTAAAATTCCTAGATTAATTTTAAAGTACTAAATATCAATTAGTTAAAATTGATTTTGCTAACCTGTAATTGATTTGGCACGGCCATTGTCTTGTTTTTTACAAATGATTTAAAACATGACTGAGATTGATGGAGTTGTATTCTGGATAGATTCTAATATCATTCATTGTACAGTAGGTAAAGAGCACCAAGGTAGAATTTTGGAGGATAATGTCGCTAAAATTTTTGCAAGTGGAATTTCAACTTTATCTAACGGTAGATACCTCCCCCTGTTGATTGATTTGAGAGAAGTTGGAATTTTTGATGCCTTTAGGCTGTTTGCCATTTTGTCCCCCCCATCATTGTTGGATTTTTCAGTTTTGTCCACATCATTTTTGGTCAGATCCAATGCTTTGAGGATAATGTTGTCGGTGTATTGCGTTGCAACCGGAAATGCTTTTTGGAACACCTTGCACAACAACCCCAAAGTGGCATTGAACCAATGCTTTGGCAGGTTCAAAATGGCTTGTATGGATAATCGGAGAATGGTTGGGGCATGGAAGAGATGATTATCCATAAACATGCTACTTTTTGGACCAAGGGTAATGGGATCCTATTTGGAAAGGTACGCAATTTGAATTCCCGGCATCAGCTGGATTTCAGGACTGCTCAACTGTATCTTGAAACAATTGCGGAATTGTCCAGTGGGACTCCCATGCCTTTTTTGATCGACCTTCGTGACGTTAAAGGCACATTCTCCAGTGAGGCTGGTCAATTGTTGGCAAAAAGCTTCAACAAACTATCCAATATCGTCTATGAGGTCTATGTTGTAAACTCTCTCCCGATCAACCTATTGGTGCAATCTTACAAAAGGATCTATCATACAAAAACGCCCTATGTCATATTTGATGATATATCCAAGGCTCAAGAGTATTGCCTAAAACATAAAATAAAAGAACACAAAAAGTAGATATCCATGGCTGCACAATCCCACCCCGTGAAAAATGAGACAATTGATGATGCACTTCTGTATAGGAATATTTATGATTCCATGAATATAGCAGTTGTTATAGTTACGGATGCCAATGGTAAGATTTTAAAGTGGAACAAAGGTGTGGAGAACACATTTGGATATTGCGAGGACGAGATATTGGGCCGGCCATATTCGCTTTTAATGGATAGAAAATATGGAAAACTGGGTTTTTCGGAATTTGTGAAACGCGCAAAAAGCAATGAAGATCTTAAGAAAAATAAACTACTTCAATTTAAGTGCCTGCATAAATCAGGGAGGAAGTTCCCTGTTGAGTTTGTTATGAGTAAGCTCAATTCCAATGGGAAGAACCTTTATGCCCTGAAAATGCTGGACATCACAAAGAGAATTGAGGTACAAAATAGACTGAAACAGAAAACCAAAGAACTGGAATTGTTTCTGTACCGCTCTGCCCACGACCTCAATGCACCATTTTCATCTGCACAAGGGTTGATCAATTTAATGAGGGATGAGTATTCCATTGAAAAAATGAAAACACTCTTAGGGATGCTAGAGAACACTATAAGCTGTGCCAAGGTAATGTCGGAAGGGCTAGCCAAGGCCTCATTGGTATCTGAGAAGGTAAAAAGCTCAAAACCAATTGATTTTGAAATACTTGTGGGGCATGTGCTGACTTCGCTCAAGAGGTGTCACAACTTTGACCAGATAAAATTCAATGTGGACATAAAAGTTGCCCATGAGTATGTTTCCAATCCGGACTTAATTTTTGCCGTATTCCAGAATTTGATAAAAAATTCGATAAAATATTCATTACCCAGAACAAAAGACCATACGCCATTTATTGAGATAAAGGTGTCGGAATTGAGTGATAGGACAGAAATCATGGTATGTGACAATGGCAAAGGAATACGGAGAGAAAATCTGGGACGGATATTCGATATGTATTATAGGGCTGAGGTTGAGGAATTTTCGGGGTCGAACGGATTGGGACTGTACATAGTCAAAAGAATTGTGGAGAATCTAAATGGAACCATTGATGTTGAGAGTAGGGTAAAGGTAGGTGCCTGCTTCCATATAATTCTTCCAAAAAACATTAAAACAAGTGAATCATGGGAGTAAACTTTATGTTGATCGATGATAATGGGATTGATTTGTTCGTCAATCAAAAATTCATTGAAAAGGTAGTTGACGATGCTGAAATCCTCACTTTCATCAGGGCAGCAAAGGCAATCGATTTTTTAACCACGTTGAAGAATCAACAAACGGCCGATTTTCTGTTCACCCCAGATATCATTTTGTTGGACATCAATATGCCGGAAATGGGCGGATTTGAATTTTTGGATGCTTATAGTGCCATGGAAAAAACGTGTTTTAGGAACACAAAAATTTATATGCTCTCCTCTTCAACATGTCTTATGGATAGGATTGATGCAGATAGACACAGTGCATGTGAGGGATTTATCAGTAAACCTCTCTCGTGTGAGAAGATAGCAAAGATTTTAAAGCAGCGGGAACTTGCCGCTAAACCAAACCATTTCTAAAAATAAATGTTTTTATGAAATTCATTGATGGTCTTCTTTTAACATTGGTTTTTCTTATGTGGCTCACTGTTACTATACATGTGACCGATCTGCAAAACGTGCACAGTTCGGCCAAAGGGCAAATTTTACGAACTGATTTTATACTTGTGCCCATTTGTATTTCAGTGACCATTTATATTTTTTGGAACATCTTTAAACAGAATAGAAAGTAATAACCGGTAATATTACCAAGGATGAAATGTGTAGAATTAAACAAGAAGGGGCAATTTGAACTTTGGAACAAAACAAGACTTACGGAACTTCGCCAGCTACAGACATGCGAGGATTTTAGTGAATATTGCCTATATCAAACCAAGAATGTCAAAATGGGTTTGATTTTACTCGAACCTTACGAGCGCACACCATTTCGGTTGATTAAAAATAATTTTAAATTGATTTGCTTGTCGGGGGGGGATGCTATCACGAGATTTTCACATGGGGGCATCTCACTTTTGATGTTTGAAAGAGGAGAATATGTTTCCTATAATGTACACAAGACAATTATCAATGACCTACAAAACATAGGCAAGAATTTGTTGGTTATGGCCCTGATCGAATATAAGGATATGTTTTCAAAAGATGGTGGTTTCCCTTCATCCCTCCAAGTGGAAATCCCAATTTTTAGTGGATATTGAATTTTGTAGGTGGAGATTTATATGAAATTAAGAATTTTTAAGCTTCAACAATAACCATTTGCTTTTTTTGGTTATAGGTCGATGTTACAATCTTGCTCTGCCACCTTTTCTGTTTGGATTTAGTCACATTCGTACTATATGAAATTCGATTAATGGTGGGATTGAAATTAAATTTTTTAAAGCGACCCCATTCTTACTTATTAGACTGATTCCAGTACTTTTATTGTCAAATGGATCTCATTGTCATGATAAATGTGTAATAAGGTGTTTAGGTTCTGAAAATTCAGTAATTGCTTCTGATTTACAATAACATACAATCATATGAGTGGTTCGGTCATCCCGAAAAAAAGCACTAGTTTTATAATACCTTTTTTATTACAGATTAACCTTTCTCAATTCAGCATCCTAAATTCATTGGGTGTGTAGCCTACTTTTTTCTTAAACAAGCGACTAAAATGTTGGGGACGTTTTCCACAAGTTCATAAAAGTCTTCTCTGGATACCATGAGCAATTTGGTGGGATCAATGGCTTGGATATATTCGAACAACGCCCCCGCTCAGCTTTCAAAGTCAAAGTTTTTTTACGGTTACTCGTCAAACTTATTTCAATGTATAAAATATTAATTGTAATGGTATTGTCTTTATGGTGTTTAATGAGATTCCAGTTGGTGTCAAAAGAAATGAACTGAATGTGGGGACATCATAGATGAGTTGAAAAAGAAATACTTTTTTTCAATTTTAGAATACAATTTAAAATTATAGTTCAGGGACCCTTATGTTCCAGAGTCCCCGAACTTTTATAATTAAACGCTGTGGCATGCCCTGGTCAAGATATTTTCCATTTCCTGAAGCAGCCCTTCTATGGGGGTGTCACTTGTGTTGGTCAAACAAAGCGAACCATTGCTGGTAATGGCACCAATAGTTTGCTCCATGCCCTTGCCGGAACGAACCATGGGTCCATAGAGGGTTTTGAGCTTGAGTGACCCAAAATCAGTTCTGTATTTGATCAAACCCAAATTGGTGACCATGATTTCTTGATTAAAGGCCTCCTTCAAAACTTCGATGATTTTATTGAGATCAGTTGTGTTGTAGGTCAGATCCCGAAAGAAATTGATATAATTTTTTACATGCTCCTTGGTATCTGTCCCTGCTAGACCCGCCTTGGCGAATCGTGCCAATTGCCAAAATGAAAATTCTTGGTCACCTTCAAAATAGACAGGATGCGTCGTAATATTGAGTCCATAATTATCATCCAGTTGTAGTGCTCTCCTTGAACAGATGGGAGAAATCAATTCTATTTTTTTCTTTGCCCATTCCTTTCTCATGGCTCTACAGGCAATGAGAACGGCAGCGCATAATGCCCCATGTACCGTTGTATACTCCTCCCTTGCCCTTTTAAGCAAGTTGTTGGTCAATTCTTTTGAAAGTCGATGGCTTGAAATTTTTGGTGCAAAGCCTTTATTGACTTTCACCAAAGGCTGAGTCCGCTGCGAACTTGGTGAAACCTTATCTTCGGGGAGTCCCAGGGTCTCGTCATTGGATTCTTGGGCCTCCATAGGGTCTAATTCCTTTCCGCTTACGGCCGTTAGGATGTCCCTGAACAGATAGGTCATGGACGTGCCGTCAGATTGGGAATGGTGCCCCGTAAGTATCAGTACCGTGTCATGGGGCCTTTGGATCAGTACAGCCCGTAAAAGGGCTTCCTTTTCGGTATTGAAGCGGGTCGACAATTCTTTTTCAACTTCTTGCTCCCATCGGTAATCTTGGTCAACTTCAAGTACCCTTAATGGTATGGGCAAAAAGGAGGCATGTTTGAAAACGGGTCTGGAATAGGCATCCATAACAATTCTGACCGACAGGTTGGGGTGTCTTAATTGTACCTTGTTCAAGGCCTTTCGCCATTCGGAAACGGGTCTGTGGCCCTCAATTTCACCGGCAATGGCAAAATCTTTGGAATCGATAAAATCCAATAGCCAAAAGGTTTTCTCAAATGCACCTAAGGTGCGGTTCTGCTTATTTGTCATAACATTATTTATTTAGAGCACAAATTTGCGGCGGCAGAACAGGCCAATAAATGGAGAAAAGGCACTATATCTAGTAGATTTTTCCCAGTTCATCATGAACAGGGTAATCACACCCAGGAATATAGCTTGGAAATCGTTTTTTGGCTTTTAAGGAAATGGTATTTTGACAAGTTTTTGCATTTTCTTATTGGTTGGGAAAAATGTACAATATCTATCCACCATTGTCCATTTTATTGCGACGGTTTCTGTTTCATCTTTGCAGTGTAAAATTTATATGAACCATTAAAAATCAATAAGATGAAAACAATTTTTGCAACTACCGTTTTATTTGTATCCATATTGTCTAACCATAATGTCTTTGGACAAGGGAAAAGAGTACCAGCTTCACTGGGGAGGGAAACCTACATTGAAGTTGAGAAGGGCGTCAAGCTACATGTCACCGATATGGGTGAGGGAAAACCTATTGTATTGATTCATGGGTGGCCCTTGAGCGATGCCATGTACGAATACCAATACCAATATCTTTCCCGAAATGGATTCCGTGTGATCGGGATTACCCTAAGGGGATTTGGGCAATCGGACCGACCTTACGGCAGGTATGACTTTGATGTGTTCTCCGATGATATCAAAGTAGTTTTGGAGAAACTCAAGATCAAGGATGCCACTTTGGGAGGCTTTTCCATGGGTGGGGCCGTGGTGACCCACTATGTGACCAAGTATAATTCCGCCCATGTCAGTAAATTAGCTTTGTTTGCAGCCGCTGCCCCCTCTTGGATACAACGGGATGAATATCCATACGGTCTTACCAAAGAAGATGCGGATGGCCTGATTTATACCACGATGACTGCTCGTCAGGACCTTATTGCAAGCTTTGGTGCAGGATTTCCAGCCAAGGAGGGCAATATTTCAAAAAATGTGGAAAAATGGTTGGAAGACATCAACTTACAGGCATGGCCCTATGCCGTTACCCAATCCATCACCGCTTTGCGTGACCTTGACCTCCGCGACCAATTGAAGATCATCGATATTCCCGTGGCTATATTCCATGGCACCCAAGACAAATTATGTCCCATTGAATTTTCTGAGGAACTACACAAAGGTATCAGGGATTCCTATATCGTTAAGTTCGAGAACAGTGGACATGCGCTCTTCGTGGAAGAAGCTGAGAAGTTCAACAAAGAATTGGAAAAATTTGCCAATCAGTAAAGTCTGGACATTGGCAGGATGCTTTGGTATGCTGCCAATGTTGCTTATTTACAGTTCACTACAATTGTGGTGGAGTTGGCGAATAACCCTGTAAATGTCCTTAAAATTTGTACGTTTATCCTTTATATCCCAAAAAAATGAAAACCGAACAGTTGTTTCAAAGTGAATTGAAGACCCTTGGGCTTCTGCCTATTGACAACAAAAGTGTCCAAAATATCAACGATGAGGTCTATACGGAATATATAAAAGTATTGTTCCTTCCTTCCGGTTACCGGGTACAAGTAGATTTAACATCATATACCATCGATCAGCCTTCTTTGTTGTTCGTGAGCCCCGATCAGCATTTGCGCATTGAACAAATAGGTAAGGAACCTGGATTTTTGATTTTTTATAACCGGGATTTTTACTGTATCCAGATCCATGACGAAGAGGTCGCTTGCGACGGACTTTTGTTCAATAATATCCACAATATGCCCATTGTACGGTTGGAAGCGGATGAACTTCCTTTTTTTGATCATATTTTTGGACAGATTGCAACGGAGTTTGCGGTTCAGGACCCCTCTCTTGAGGAAATGATCCGGACCTATCTAAAACAACTTTTTATTAAATCTTCCCGCCTTTGGAAGAAGCAGAATCTGGACAGGGCCCTGTCGGAACACCAGAACGATCTCGAGTTTTTTAGAAAATTCACGATGTTGGTGGAAACACATTACAAACAAAAGCACAATGTGGCCGACTATGCTGAAATATTGGGACTCGCACCCAAAACGATTACCCATAAGTTTAAAAGGTTAAAGCTGCCGCTGCCCAACGATGTGATCAAGAACAGGATCGTGCTGGAGGCCAAGAGAATGCTGGCCTATACGGAGCTTACTTCAAAGGAGATAGGATACATTTTGGGGTATGAGGACCCCGCCTATTTCAGTCGATTGTTCCTGCAAAAAGCGGGCGAGACCCCATCGAATTTCAGGACCAAATTCCTTTCCAAGAACTAATAGCATTTACATCATGGACAATAATTCATACAAGGCCCTAGTGCTAGGGCTTCTGGCATCCCTATTTTTTGCCATCACCTTTATCGTGAACCGTTTGATGTCCCTTGGAGGGGGCAGTTGGATTTGGAGTGCGTCATTGCGCTTTTTTTGGATGCTCCCTTTTTTCCTGCTGATTGTACTGTCCCGAAGGAACTTTGGTGCACTGTGGGTCGAAATGAAGAAAAACAAGCTCAAATGGATACTCTGGAGCACCGTGGGCTTTGGTGTGTTCTATGCCCCGTTGACTTTTGCGGCCGCATATAGTCCCTCTTGGCTGGTGGCCAGTACCTGGCAATTTACCATTGTTGCCGGGATCCTCTTGGCCCCACTGATCCATAGGTCGGGAAGGCCCACGGAAGGAAGTCTGCTCCCATCCCTCTTGTTTTCCGCGATAATCATATGTGGAATTGTGGTCATGCAGCTCAATGAGGCAGAATCCCTAACCTTGGACCATATGGCATTGGGTACTTTGCCCGTGCTTTTGGCAGCATGTGCATATCCCTTGGGCAACCGGAAAACGATGATGTTCACCGGGGGAAGGTTGGACGTTTACCAAAGGATACTCGGTATGTTGATCGGTAGTTTGCCATTTTGGCTCCTATTGAGCGGATATGATCTTCTTGTGGAGCATTCATTGCCCGGGAAGGAACAATACATCCAGACTTTGATCGTGGCCCTGACATCGGGGGTAGTGGCCACTTCACTCTTCTTTTTGGCGACAGACAAGGTTCGCCATGACCAGAAATCATTGGCCATGGTGGAGGCCACGCAATCCACTGAGGTCATGTTCGCCCTTATGGGGGAAATGGTTTTGCTCAATGCTCCAATCCCTAGTAATTATGCTATGGGAGGGATGGTATTGATCATAGTGGGCATGGTCTTGCACAGCACCAAGGGAAAGCGGTGAATGGTCATGTGGCACGTAGTTGTTGGTCACTCCGTTTCGGAATTGGTCAATCGTTTCATGATTACCTCCCGCAAACGTGCTGCATTTTCGTCGCCCCAATGCCCTATTGTACCGATCACGGGAATCAGGCTCTTGCCAAAGTCGGTAAGACTGTACTCCACTTTGGGAGGGACCACCGGATAGATCTTTCGGGTGACCAGTTCGTGCTCCTCCAGTTCCTTCAATTGAATGTTCAGGACCCTGCGGGAGGCATCCGGTATTTTACGCTGCAGTTCACTCGGCCTCAGATGTCCTTCATTAATGAACCAAAGAAGGCGCATCTTCCATTTGCCGTAGAGGACCTCGCCGATCAAGTCGAGCCCACAATTTAAATTGGGCATTATTTTTCTTTCATACATGATACAAAAATAAACCTATGTTCCATTTTGGACAATAGGGGAAAAATTTATCCCTATATGAATCGTAAGTCCGTACTTGTGGGAAAGTATCATACGGCAGAAATTTGTACCAAACAATTTCAAATAGATTAGAAAATGGATTATCAGAATGAACTGGCAGGCCAAGTTGCGTTGGTGACGGGAGGAACAAAAGGAACGGGAAGGGCCATAGCTGAACGCTTGAACAGTGCTGGTGCAACGGTGATCGTGACCGCCAGAAGCCACCCAGAATCCCTGGCCGATGGGATACAATTCATTCCATCGGACCTCAGTACCAAGGAGGGGACTTCCAAAGTGGCATCCGAGGTGTTGAACCGTTTTGGGAAGATTGATATTTTGGTCAATAACCTTGGTGGGTCGGACACCCCGGGAGGCGGCTTTTCTGTGCTGACCAACGAGGATTGGGAATCGACCCTCCAGACCAATCTGTTGGCCCCAGTTCGATTGGATAGGGCCATCTTGCCTCAAATGCTGGAGAGAAAAAACGGGGTGATCATCCATATTGGGTCGATCCAAGCGAAATTGCCCTTACACGACTCCACCTTGCCCTATGCAGCGGCCAAAGCTGGTTTGGTCAATTACAGCAAAGGTTTGGCGAAGGAGGTTTCCCAAAAAGGGGTGAGGGTACTGACCGTTTCGCCGGGCTGGATCATGACCGCAGCATCCAAAAGGATGATGGAGCGTATTTCGGAAAGTTCCAACATTTCCGTTGAAGCGGCGGAGCAGACCGTGATGGACGCCTTGGGCGGAATACCCTATGGAAGACCTGCTAGGCCCGAAGAGGTGGCCGAACTGGTAGGGTTCCTTGTATCTCCAAGAGCAGGTTATTTGACAGGTACGGAATACGTGATCGATGGCGGCACCATCCCCACCATTTAAACATACCCATTTTGTGGGCAACTACATTTTAGAAATCGAAAAATAGAAGATATGAAAACAATAAATCTACCAAAAGTAATTACGGATCTGATCACGGCTCAGGACAAGTTTGATAGTGCTGCCTATGCCGATTGTTTTACTGAAAAAGCAAGGGTGTTCGACGAGGGAAAGGACCATATGGGAAAAGTTGAGATTGAAAACTGGAATGCCGAAACCAATGCAAAGTACAATACAGTGGTAAAACCCTTAAACTATGAAGAACATGGGAAGTTGGGGATACTTACCGCAGAAAGTTCCGGCACTTTTCCTGGCAGTCCTATTGTTTTGAGGCATAATTTTGAATTTGAGGACGGATTGATCAAGTCCTTGAGAATTACCCTTTAGTAGACCTGTCGGTCGTTATTTTGATGGCCCGGGTTAATCTTGGTTTTGGGAATTGTTTATACATCACAGCTATGGGCATCCATGGTTTGACTTAATAAGATGAAGATGAAACGTAAGCTGTTCAAAGTGTTTTTGTTGATTGTTTTGGGGTCATCCGTCCAAGCCCAGACCTCTGGGAGGACCGGTGGTCCCAAGGATGTTTGGTTGTTCGAAAGGGTCCAGCCTGCACCTGAAAGTGTGCTTGGCAAGTTTCGGGATGCCGGGATGGACCCGGTGAACCATGAATTGACGGCCAAGGAGAAGGATTTGTTCCAGATGAGCTTTTCACTTTTGCCACCTTCCCATCAAAGGGTACTAAAAGAGCATCTGCATAGCTTTAGTTTTATGGACAATATGCCCAATACGGCCCTTACTTCAACCTTGGACTCAACAGTAGAAAGGAAAAAGTTCAATATCACCTTCAGGGCCGGTATTTTTAATGAAACTGTTTCTGAATGGGCGACATGGAAAGAGAACCTATGTTACAGGACTTCCGAGGGAGATGGATATGAAGTACGCGTCGAGGCCGGTGATATGAGCGCCATGGTCTATGTATTGCTCCATGAGGCCACGCACATTATGGATGTGGTCATGGAAATCGCACCCCAAACCGAAGTAGAAGCCTCTTTGGCCGTTACCCCATTTACCCAAGATGTGTGGAGTGGCCGGAATCTACCTATAAAGATGTATGTGGATACCCTGCTGGAGAGCACTAGGTTCAGGGGAGGCAAACCTCTTCCCATTGCTCAGGCACCTGAAGTGTACCTTGCGCTAAAGCAAACACCCTTCGCCTCCCTTTACGGTATGGCTTCTTGGAGCGAGGATCTTGCGGAATTGGTGTCCATATACCATTTTACTAAGAAATTGAAACAGCCCTATAGGGTATTGGTGATCAAAGACGGTAAGAAATTGTTCCGTTTTGAACCCATGAAAAATAAACGGGTCAAAAGCCGTTTGGAGCAGCTCAAAATGTTTTATGAGGGGTAGCTGATACAATCTTCATTTTTCAGATAGAGGAAGGGTTAAAAACAGAGTCAATAGGTTTTAAAAATGAAATGTTGTTCTGTCCTTATTGAAGGGATTCGATTGATATTAATCCTAATTCATAATTTGATGGTTGCATCTGATATACCTGTTTTTGAACCCAACAATGGCTTATTGGAAGCAATAAGGACACAAAGCAGATAGTGTGCTCTCATATTTTTTGTTGGAAGAGGATGAATCCGGAGAAAAGTTGCGTTCGGTTTATAATTTAAATGGAAGAGGTTCTTTTTTTGGGGACAGTTTACAGTCGCTACCGACAAAGCTGTGGTGTATACCCTTAAGATCGTTCACGTCTTATTTTCTCACGGTGTATCTCGCCCCAATCACTCAAAGCCGCCAATACCCCATCCAAGGTATCACAGTAAGGAGCGGCGTAATATTCCACCTGCACCGGTGGTCCGGTATCCACGTTGCGATGGATGAACCCGTTCAGTTCCAAATCCTTCAGCTCCAAGGACAGCATCCTTGCAGATATTCCAATGGCCCGCTGAATCTCGTTGAAGCGTGAATTACCTTCCTTGACCGCAAGGATGATCTTTAGTTTCCATTTCCCGCCAATTGCATAAAGGGCATCGTCAATGCCATTGAGTTTTCGTTGACAGGCCTCCTTTGAGATGGTATTTTCCATAATCCACTAACAAAAATGTAACTACTAACATTTGGTATACTGCTAACATATGTATAGCTGATGTTACTAATTTAGCCAAATAAAATGAAATCATGAGAAAATATTTAAAAGTTACTTTTTGGGTCATTACCGGTGCAATAGGCATTATGATGTTGTTTTCTGCATATTCTTATCTCGGGAATCCAGAGATGGAGCAGGCTTTCAAACATCTTGGCTTTCCCTCTTATTTTAGAGTTGAACTGGCCATTGCCAAAATCATCGGTGCTATTCTACTGCTTGCACCAGTAAAGGGCAGGATCAAGGAATGGGTGTATGCAGGCTTTGCTTTCACCTTTATTTCTGCCGCCTTGGCACACATTTCGGTGGGGGACCCGATTGCTGTATGGGTTGCCCCATTGGTGTTCTTGGTCCTACTTACTATCTCCTATGCCCTATTTGTTAAAGGGGAACACCACATGCAGAAATCGAACAATCAATAAATCCAAATATGAAAAGAGTATTGCATATTAAGTCAAGTATCAACGGGAATGAATCCTATAGTGCAAGATTGGGTTGTGCACTGGTACATAAACTAAGAAACCTTTATACGGACATATATGTGGTGACGAAGGATTTGTCCGAAGAGGATTTCCCGCATTTGGGAGGGGATACCTTTGCGGCTTTTTTTGTGCCCAAAGAAAAGTTGACGCCGGATCAGGAACATTTATTACGGATATCCGACAAGGCGATAAAGCAAGTGATGGAAGCCGATATTCTGATTATTGATGCCCCCATGTACAATTTTGGAATACCGTCCCAACTGAAAGCGTGGCTGGATCAGATCAGTCGTGCCGGTGTCACCTTCGAATATGGAAAGGATGGTCCTAAAGGCCTCATACAAAACACCAAGGCTTATATTGCGATGGCTTCTGGGGGGGTATATTCAGAAGGTGCGGCCAAACAAATGGATTTTGTTTCCCCATACCTTCGGACCATACTTGGTTTTTTAGGCATTAAGGATGTTGATTTGGTCAGGGTAGAGGGTACAGCTATGAAGAAACTCCAAAAGCAATCCATAGAAACGGCCCTTGACCAGCTTCAATGGACAGATTAACTGGCCAAAATACAACGGTGGCAACCAAAACCTAATACTTGGACCTTGAAGGACAGCGTAGATGTAATACCTTGGTATGGGGTTTGCTCTCCCCAGACCTTGGTTTCCCCATTTTCCCCACAAATCGAAATTGTCCTTCGAGTTTGTCCTCCTACATTTACCCAATATCCCCTTTGACAATTTCTTCGTTATCAAAAGGAATGGGGAACTTAAAGTTCTCGATTGGAGCCGGCACTTTATTTGGCCAATTTTTTTGAGAAATAAGGGGAATCGTCCCATCTTATTTTCCGATACGTTGTCATGGATTTTAGAGCATCGGGAAGACTTTCCCATATCGCTTGGCTCATTTTTTCAACCAATAGTTTTTTGGAGAAGGTGTCCGAAGTCACCAGACTTATTTCCCGTGCGGGCTGAGGTATCGCAAATGGGATGCTGCTCGCTTTTGTTTGAGTGGTTTCGACCCATGTGGACAACCAGGGAACAATGGCAAAGCCAAACCCTTGCCGCACCATGTTCTTGAGTGTTTCAATCGAATTGATTTCATAGGAAAAATTGAGATGGGCATTGGAAGTGTCCAAGCTGCAGATGTCCAACAGTTGGGAGTTATAGCAGAATTCACCTTCCAAGATCAACAAATTATCCCTGTCATGATTATCAAGTTCGTAGGTGCTTTGCGTGGCTTTCTGATGGTGGATGGGCAGATAGGCCATGAAAGGCTCGTTGAAGATGGGGAACTCCCTTAAGTTGGAATTGCCAGTGGGCGTGGCCATCAAAGCGACATCCAATTCCCCGGTTTCCAATGTATTCATAAGGCCCACGGTTGAATCTTCTGAAATAATGAACTGGATATCCGGCAAGGTTTTTTGGAACTCTCTCAGACAAAGGGGTATCAAGTAGGGGGACAAAGTGGATACCACACCTAAGCGAACCTTACCTGTCAATATATTCTTTTGTTCGATGATAAAATCCCGGACCGTGTCTACTTCACGCAGAATCTTTTTGGCTTTTTCAACTATCTCTAGGCCAAGTGGGGTTGGTTCGAGGGGAATCTTGGATCGATCAAAGATCTTGATGCCGATTTCCTCTTCCAATTTTTTCAACTGAATGGTCAGACCAGGTTGGGTAATCAAGCATTTTTCTGCCGCCCTAGCAAAATGTCGTTCTTTTTCGAGGGTCACAATGTACCGAAGCTGTTGTATAGTCATACATATAAGTAAAAGTAATTAATATATAAAATTATTAATTTGATTTATATATGCCAAATAATAAATCTTTGTGCCATCAAAATGAAATAACCTTTAAAAAGAATCACAATGAAAACAATTTTTAAAACTTTAATTCTAACAGTTATGAGTACAACAGTTAATGCACAGGTACAAGATTATGCCACAGATGCACATCTTGATCAAGGCGTAAAGGATTTTTTAACCGTATTGAACACTTCTGGTGGACCAGGTCTGGAAACCCTTTCCAAAGAAGATGCCCGTCAGGTTTTGGTAGGGGCACAAGAAGCTTTTGAAGTCGATCTTAGCGGCATTGATGAATCCGAAAAGACCATCCATGCCGATGGGTATGAGGTAAAATTGAATATTGTCCGCCCAAGTGGCGTGAAAGGGGAACTTCCCGTATTCGTATTCATCCATGGCGGGGGTTGGATCTTGGGAGACTATCCTACCCACAAGAGATTGGTCAGAGACCTAGTGGTTCGCTCCGGATACGTTGGGGTCTTCGTAAATTATACCCCTTCTCCAGAAGCCCAATTTCCAGTGGCCATCAATGAAATCTATGCCGCAACAAAGTGGGTGGCCGAGCATGGCAAGGAAATCAATGTGGATGGATCTCGTTTGGCCGTTGTCGGAAACAGTGTTGGAGGTAACATGACCGCAGTAACGGCCCTAAAGGCCAAAGCAGAAAATGGACCCAAAATCAAAGCACAAATCCTTTTGTGGCCCGTAACCGATGCTACGTTTAGCCAAGAGTCCTACCAAAAATTTGCCAGCGATAGGTTCTTGACCGTACCCATCATGAAATGGATGTGGGATCAATATACCACCGATCCCAAAGAAAGAAAATCTATCTATGCCTCACCATTGCAAGCCAATATCGAGGAATTGAAAGGATTGCCCCCTGCAGTGATCATGGTCGCTGAGAACGATATCCTTAGGGATGAGGGTGAAGCCTATGGCCGTAAGTTGGACCAAGCAGGTGTAGAAGTAACCACGGTTCGTTACAATGGAACCATCCATGACTTTGGATTGTTGAACGCCTTGGCCGATCAACCCTCTACAAAGGCCATGTTAGATCACGCCGCTGCCGAACTGAAAAAATATTTGAAATAACAATGCATAATAGATGTTGGTTGTGGTTTTGATCGATAGGGGCTGGAGTATGGATTCCGGCCCTTATGTTTTTTAATTACTACAACTCAAAAGAAGAATTAGCAATCTATAAAAAGTAAATCATGGATTATTTAAATTATATAGGCCTGGAAAAGGCCAAATCTCATCATATTGCCGAAAAACTTAATGCACTATTGGCGAACTACCAGGTTTTTTATTTGAACGCAAGGGGATTCCATTGGAACATCAAGGGCGATAAGTTTTTTGAACTACATGCCAAATTTGAAGAATTGTATACCGATTCATTGGTGAAAATTGATGAGATAGCAGAACGTGTGCTCACATTGGGGAAACATCCGTTGCATAGTTTTTCAGACTATGTGGAAGTAGCCCAAATCGCGGAACATAAAAATGTTCAGGATGAAGGAACCGCCGTGCGTATCATTTTAGAATCTTTCAAGATTCTTCTGCTTCTGGAAAGGGAGTTGTTGGTCTTGGCGGATGAGGCCCAAGATGAAGGAACTAATTCCTTGATGAGCGATTATATTCGTGAACAGGAAAAGCTGGTTTGGATGTATGCTGCCTTTTTGGGATGATACATTAGAGTCTATTAGGAACGATTTTAGGGCATATTTCTTTGATTAAAGAACCTAAGAAATTATGTATTAATACAGAAAATAATGTATCTGAAATAGCTTATGAATTTGGTTTTGAGGGTCTATCTTTCCAATAATCATTTGATATGTCAACTGATTCAATAGAGAAGGATATGGGAACGGGTATCTTTTCATCAAGAAAGGATTGTCAATGGGCAATGTTTTCTTACTATAATGTTAATTCCAAGAATTTCAAATCTTAGTCTAGCAGTAAATATTTTTCAACATAGAGTTTATTGCATGTTTTTTGTAATAAACACATCAAAAATGTGTTCAAAAGTTGTTTTTTCTTTCCGTGTTCTTAACGCGAATACCTTCAAGATTACAGGGTTAAAAAAATGATTTTCAACAACATAAGATTTCGTTGAAGATACAGTCATCCCGACACCATAAACGAATGTTTTAAAAGCACTGTCAACCATTTGATAGTGCTTTTTTGATTTTGGTGTACACCTTATTTCTCTTAGGTAGAATGCAATAGAGAATCATCAACATGAAATCATAGTTGAATGCCGGTTAAGGAAAGGGGGCGACGCTCATTAAAATAAAAATCGTTAAAAATTAGTAAACGTTGTTAAACTCTTACTACCTGGCATTTTTTTGATATTCTTGAAGGCATATATAAATCAACAGAACAAGAAATCATGTCCGTATCACCTTCCGCCGACGTTATCGCGTCGCTTGAAAAATTAAACCTTAACTCCAACAACATCCATTACCAATTGACCCCTGAAGAGCTCCAGGACATCACTATCGACAAGGGCATGGGCCGTGAGGCCTCTTCCGGTGCCTTGGCCGTAAATACGGGCGAGTTCACGGGCCGGTCCCCAAAGGACCGCTTCATCGTGAAGGACGATATCACCAGGGACAAGGTCTGGTGGGGGGACATCAATATCCCCTTTGATGGTGAAAAGTTCGATGCGCTCTACGATAAGGTCATCGCCTACCTGAACACCAAAGAGCTGTATGTCCGGGATGCGTACGCCTGTGCCGATACGGACTACCGTTTGAACATCCGTGTGATCAACGAGTACCCATGGTCCAATATGTTCGCGTACAATATGTTCCTTAGGCCCACTGAGGCAGAACTGGAGGATTTTGACCCGGAGTGGACCGTGGTCAACGCGCCCGGTTTTATGGCCGACCCAAAGCAGGACGGTACCAGACAGCACAACTTTGCGATACTGAACTTTGACAGGAAGATCGCCCTTATCGGTGGTACGGGCTATACCGGGGAGATCAAGAAAGGGATATTCTCCGCGCTGAACTTCATCCTTCCCGTATATAAGAATACATTGCCCATGCACTGTTCCGCCAATGTGGGGGAATCGGGGGACACGGCGATATTCTTTGGACTATCCGGAACGGGGAAGACGACCCTCTCCACGGACCCGGACAGAAAACTGATAGGGGACGACGAGCATGGTTGGACGCCCGATAACACGGTGTTCAATTTCGAGGGAGGCTGCTATGCCAAGGTGATCGATCTATCAAAAGAGAAGGAACCGGAGATCTACGGTGCCATCAAAAAGGGCGCTATTTTGGAGAACGTGGTGATGGACGACAACGGCGAGGTCGATTTTACAGATACCTCGATCACCCAGAACACTAGGGTGAGCTATCCCATCCATTATATCGATAACATACAGTGGCCATCGATAGGGAAGAACGTAAAGAACATCTTTTTCCTTACGGCGGACGCTTTCGGGGTATTGCCCCCCATTTCGAAACTGACCCCTGCACAGGCCGCCTATCATTTTATATCGGGCTACACGGCCAAGGTAGCGGGAACGGAAGCCGGTGTTGTGGAGCCACAGCCATCGTTCTCGGCATGCTTCGGGGCCCCGTTCATGCCATTGCACCCGGCCAAGTATGCGGAGATGCTGAGCAAGAAGATGAAGGAGTCCGGTGTGGACGTATGGTTGGTGAACACGGGCTGGACCGGTGGTCCCTACGGAGTGGGCACGCGTATGGAGCTGAAGTACACCAGGGCAATGATCAGCGCCGCATTGAACGGGGAGCTGGGACTGTACAATTATGAGAAGTACCATATCCACTCGGTCTTTGGCGTGGCCCAGCCACGGGAATGCCCGGGAGTTCCGACCAAGGTGCTCAGCCCAAGGGCTACATGGAACGATGACGGGGCGTACTACAAAACGGCCTTTAAGCTCACCAATGCCTTTAGGGAAAACTTTAAAAAGTTCGAGGAACATGCCAGTGAGGAAATCCGAAGGGGAGGACCACAGCGGTACGCATTCTAAATCTTTGGTCTATCTACAGAAGGTACTAATGTATTGATCTGTGAAAATGTAAGATTTGTTATAGTCAACAAGAAATCTACCGGTACTGAACTGGCAGTCAAAACTTAGGACATCCCCCTCTTTGATTTGATTAAAATCCACATTGGGCGCCATCGTCGGATTACACGTAATGGGTTTTGAAAAGTCATCCAATAGATTTTTGGCTATGGAGTTGGTCTCGCTTTTTAGTTCGTTCAATAACTTTGCAGATACGGCCTCTTTTTCCAGAACTTCTTGAGGGACAAACTCAATGTCACGTCCAATGGCCTTGCCGGATCGCTGTATCTGTTCACCATCAATACTGAACTCGGTTTTGAAAAAGGTATGCACATAAGCAATTTTTACATAATTGGGGTCATCTTCAAAGTTGGAGTTCATGTAGGATGAAATCAATTTGGGATTAGCGTCCTTGGTTAGAAATGAATCGATGGGGACCTCACGTTTATCATACCAAATCTCATGTTTTTGGTATTCATATCCTTCGAAAGATTCTCCGCGATCATCCCTTTCATCCATGCACCTGGCATACATGACCACTTCTTTTGCTACATAATGAAATCCGTTTCTTTCCCTAAAAAAAGGAATTTTATATTCTTCTTTGAGCTTCCATTTACCTTGGTACTTGTAACAGGGGTAGTAACAATCTTCAGGTAGTTCCTTTAGTCGGACATAGGGTTTTACGTAGTTATTTTCAAAACCCCATCGCAACATTTCGTATCGGGTCTCCTCGGATAGTTCCTCGGTTTGGTCAATTGTTTCGTTTGAACGTGTTATCATGTAGGTGGTCAGGATACAACCTAATAGTAAAAGCCCGATACCAAAAAGGTACTTTTTATTGCTGAAAGAGGAATCGCTTGGCTTTTCACCTAACTTCTTCACCTTACCGCGAAGCTCATTTACGTCCAAGAGACGCTGAACATTTCGTAGGGCCCGGGTAAGCTCACCTTCCGATGCTGTATTGTTTATTAATCTAGAGAATTGTGAATCACTATAAAATAGGTCACGTGCAATCTTTGAATTGCTTGTGGATTCGAATTTGTTCGTGTTCGGATCGTATTTGCCATAATGGCGTTCTAGTTTTGAGATAAATTCCGCATGAATTTTATTTATCTCGTCTTCTGTATGCATGTAAGTCGGTTAAAAATTGATAAAAATTGATAAAAGTTATTAAAGTGACAATATAAATGATGATTATTTATATAATTGTCAATCACATAAGCACAATAATATCAAAACAACAACTTTTGTTTTTTTGGTAGTTTTTACTCTAAACTAATCAAACTTAAAACATTTAAAATGAAATTCAGACTTAAGCATGCATTTTTGCTTCTTGGGGTCCTTTCCTTTCAAATTGTATCTTCTCAAAAACAAATTTCCGGAAAAGTAACTGACGAAAATGGGCAGCCATTGCCCGGGGTTTCCATACTTGAGCGAGAGACAACTAATGGAACCACTTCAGACTTTGATGGTAATTACGCCATTACGGTACGCGATGAATCCTCACAAGTTCTATTCAGTTATATTGGGTTTACCACGGTAACCAAAACGGTGGGGAGCGGTGCTACCTTAAATATTGTAATGGAAGAGAGTGCAGAGGCCCTTGATGAGGTTGTCGTAACTTCTTTGGGATTTAAGGAACAGAAAGACGATTTGGGTTATGCCAGTTCCACGGTTTCTGGGAACAAGGTGGCCGAGGCAGGGGAGACCAATGTACTCAATAGTTTATCGGGTAAATCCTCCGGGGTACGTATTTCACGGAACTCGAGCGATCCGGGGGCAGGTTCCTACATTCAGATCAGGGGGGTGTCTTCCATCACCCGAAACAGTCAACCGCTTATTATTGTGGACGGCGTTCCCATTAGTAACGATGTGCGAGGAAACAGCGATAGCGGTGGAGTGAACCAAGAATCAAGGCTGAACGATATCAATCCGAACGATATCGAGAGCATTACCGTACTCAAAGGAGCATCGGCAGCGGCTCTATGGGGTACCCAGGCCTTAGGCGGTGTCATCAATATTACGACCAAAACCGGTAAATTCAACAGCCGACTTTCCGTAAGCTTAAAGAGTACCTATTCCTACGATGAAATTAACCGTAGATATCCGCAACAGGATGAATACGGCCAGGGCGATAATGGGGTATATGATCAAAGGGCCAGGGATTCCTGGGGCGATAAGCTGTCCGAAAGGTCCGGTGGCCTGGATGAACTGGATACCTCGGGCGAGTTTTATCTGGATCAAAACGGAAATGTCCATTATCCTATTCTGAACAAAAACTCAAGGGAAACCTTCCATGATTCCAATTTTGATAAGATTTTTGATAATGGGCACTTTTTGGAAAACAACTTGAGCGTTAGCGGAGGTAATCAAAAAGGTTCTATGTTCTTTAGTTTAGGAAACCTGGACCAACAAGGTATCATCAGGAACAATTCCGATTATAATAGAACGACCATGCGCTTTAATGCCAGACAAAACTTTACCGATGCAATTAGTTTGAAGATCAGCTCATCCTATTCCCGTACCAAGTCCAATAGAATTTTAAAAGGGGCGAACAGTTCAGGATTATATCTTGGATTACTGAGAAATCCAGTGGATTTTGATATCTCTGGATACAGAGGGGACTATTATGCAAATAGTGATGCAACTCCGGTATCCGATAGGCAACGATCGTATAGGGAACCATTAGGTGCGGACGGTACACCTACCTATAACAACCCACTTTGGACCATAAACGAACAAGAAAATTTGGCCAAGGTGGATCGTTTTATCACTAATGTGGAGTTGACCGCTACGCCCAACTCTTGGTTGACCTTGATAGGTAGAGTGGGGCTTGACCACTATAGTGAGAAACGAAATCAATTTTTTACACCAGGTTCCGCATCGGGCTCATATAGCACAGGTTTTATCAGTCAGGAATTGGCGACCAATACCATTTTTAATATGGATTACATCGCCAAGACCAATTTTGACCTAACGGATGATGTCAGTGGTGATTTTTTGTTGGGATTTAATTATAACGATAAATCAAGAGCGGTAAATGGATACGTAGGGACAAACTTTGTACAGTTCCTCGATGTGGACAGTGGTATACGGGATTCGGATAATATCCTGCCCGAAAATATAGAGACCAATAGTTCCCAAGGACAAGAACGGACCGTGGGGGTATATTCATCGGCATCATTTGCGCTGTACGAGATGTTGTATGTAAATGCCACGGTCAGGGGCGAGACCGCTTCTACATTTGGGGATATGGACAACAAAGCCTTTATTTTTCCTTCTACTTCAATAGCTTGGCAGTTTTCCGAACTGGAACCTTTTACCGAAAGCACATTTTTTTCCTTCGGAAAATTAAGAGCTTCCTATGGTGAGGTCGGTGTACAGCCTGCCCGATACAATACCTCAAATGTATATGTTTCCCCCACATTTGGCGATTCATACGGAGGAGGACTGAATCTTGGGTTGTTCGGTAATGGAGCTTTTGTACCAAGTGCCAGTCGTGGTAATACCAATTTGAAACCAGAAAGGAAAAAGGAAATGGAGTTAGGTTTGGACCTGCGCTTTTTTAGAAACAAGCTTTCTATCAGCGGTACTTACTTTTCCAATGTTACGGAAGATGTTTTGTTGGAGTTTCCACAGGCCAATTCAACGGGCTACACATCCGTATATACCAATGGCGCTGAAATCGAAAACAAAGGCTACGAACTGGATTTGGGCTATCGTATCATAGATACGGGAGATTTTAGCTGGTCGATAGATGCGAATTTCACACAAGTTCGTAATAAGGTGACCGATTTGGCGGGAATAGAATCCTTGAACCTAGGAGGCCTTTCTGCAGTTAGTTCCCGTGCGGTAGAAGGAGAGCCTTTGGGTGTCTTGTGGGGGTCCAGAACCCTCCGGAACGAAGATGGTTCCATTGTTTATGATGAATACGGATTTCCCGAGCAAGACCAGGTGGAAGGTGTAATCGGTGACCCCAACCCAGATTGGCAAGGGTCATTGGCCACAAGCATTTCGTACAAGAATTTTAGATTGACAGCCCTGCTGGAAACCTATCAAGGTGCAGATATTTATGCCGGAACCAAATCCGTGATGCGAGATTTGGGAACTTGGTACGATACGGCCAATGAGGTCACGGCGACACGAAATTACTTTACTGCGGACGGGAACATTATCAATATCGGGGAAACCTTTAGGGGGAATGTACAGGATTTTGGTGCGGGCCCAGTTGCTCTTACCGAAGCATGGTACAATGGCGACGGAGGATTTTTCAGCAATGGAAATGATGAACTGTATATTGAAGATGGTTCATGGACCCGTTTAAGGGAATTAAGCCTTTCCTATCGTTTAAAAAATGCATGGATGGCGGATTCCATGGGAATTCAATCCGCTGAATTTTCAGTGACCGGAAGAAACCTGTTCTTATGGGCCCCATTTGAAGGAAACGACCCCGATACCAATCTTTCGGGGGTAAGTGCAGCTAGAGGGATAGATTATTTCAACAACCCAAGCACTAAATCCTACTTGTTTAGCCTAACACTTAACTTCTAATCAAAAAAAACTATTATAATGAAACGCTATATATCCATCATAATACTTTGTACGCTACTGGCATCCTGTAGTGACTTGGTCGACGACTTGAACAACGACCCCAATAACCTTACGGAGAGTTCCTTCAGTTCTGTGCTGACTGGGGCAGAAGTAGGAAACCTATTGTTCCAGAGCGGGGAATCGGCCCGTAGAGCCGCTATTTTTGCCGGCCAGTATAGAGGAATAGATCGACAGCATGAAGGGTTCTATAATTATTCGGTGACCACCAGTGATTTTGATGCCCTTTGGAATGATGCCTTTGTAAATGGTTTCAGAAATGCCTTGATTGCGGAAGAGACCGCTCTCAATGATGAAATTGGCCCAATTGCACAGGGAATAGCCTTGGTTTTACAGGCACAGGTTGCAGGTTCCATCGCATCTCTGTATGGTGATATCCCTTTTGATGAAGCTGGAAATGTTGCTATCACGGACCCCGTGTTTGAAAACCAGACCTCGGTCTATGGAAAAATACAGAACACCTTGGATACCGCAATTTCGTTGTTGGGCCAAGGAACGGGAAGACCAAGTGCCGGTTCCGATATTTATTTTGATGGAGACGCCAATGCATGGATAGAAGCCGCTTATACGCTTAAGGCACGTTTTTACATGCACACCAAGAACTATCAAGCTGCATTGAATGCCGCGGGCAACGGAATTAGCTCCATGGCGAACAGTATGTATGGACCGCATGGAACTGCGGCGGAAAACTCCAATCTCAATTATCAATTTTTTGCCATAGAAGTACGGCAGTCCGACCTTGTGGTATCCGATTTTATGGCAAGTCTTGTTGACCCAAGCGCAGGCAGTCCGATACCTTCCAATTATAGGGGAAATGCCAAGACGGATGAAACAGGACGATATGGTTTTCTTTTCACCACGAATAGCACAGGGATACAGCCCAATATAGAAGACGGTTTTGCGGCCCAGGATGCCCCGGCACCTTTGGTGACCTATGAGGAAAACCTACTGATATTGGCAGAGGCAGGACTAAGGGCCAGTGGTTTTGGTACAGGACTATCCAATCTGAACGAGTATAGGGAATTTATGGACACAGGAGGATACCTTAGAAATGTAGACCCATCCCAAGTAAACTATGAACCTTATGTGTCGGCAGATTTTGAAGTGGGAGGAATGGAAAATATGGATGGTATCAGTCCGGAAAATGCGCTGCTCCGCGAAATCTTGGAAGAACGTTACATTACATTGTTCGGACAAATAGAGACATTCAACGATACCCGAAGAACCGAGGGAGAAACGGTTGTCAGGGTACCTATCGCCCCGAACACGGGCAATGAGCTGCCACAACGGTTTTTGTATCCACAATCTGAAATAGACAGGAACGATAATGTTCCCGACCCAATTCCCAACTTTTTTGACCAAACCCCGGTCAATCAATAAACCAATAAGAATTGCATTATCAAATTATGAGAAATAGACATATCAAAAATCTGAGTATATGGATTGTTGCACTGGTGCTGACCATTCCGGTTCAGCTAAGTGCCCAAGAAAAAGAAGACCCCATCAAAATATTGTTTGTTGGAAATAGCTTCACCTACTTTTGGAACATGCCCCAATTGGTGGATGCCATGGCCGAAACACAGGGAGTCGATATTTCTGCACATCAATCCACAGTGGGTGGCAGTAATTTGGAACAGCATTGGAAAAATGAAAAAGGAACCGTTACCCGTCAACTACTTGAAGAAAAGGAATGGGACTATGTTGTGTTCGGCGACCATAGCCTTAGTACCATAGACACTCCGGAACGTTTTAAGGAATACGGGACCAAGTTTGCCGAATTGGTCCGTTCCAAAGGGGCGGAGCCCATTTTTTATATGACTTGGGCCTATAAATCCAATCCATTGATGCAAGAGACCATTACCAAAGGGTACATGGATCTGGCCACATCGCTAAATGCAAAGGTGTTGCCAGTGGGACCGGTATATATGAAGGCTCGAACTGTGAGGCCTGATTTGGAATTCTATTTTGATGACAAACACCCTTCTTCGGATGGTACGTATTTGATTGCATTGACGATTACCAAATTGCTCACGGGTAAATCCATCCTTGAGGTTCCCGACCGTTTGATCACTAAGGATGCGAACGACGAAAAATTATATCTATCGTTTGTTTTGCCAACCACAGGTGACTTTTTGAGGCAACTGGTGGATGAAATGAATTTTGAACCTTACAAGACCCAAAAATGAGTTTGGTAAAAAGAAATATATTTTTGGTACTGGGGCCATTGGTCTTTTTAATACTACAAACCTTTGACCCTCCTTCCGGTATGCCACAGAGTGCTTTTAGCATGTTGGGAATCACCCTTTGGATGGCCATATGGTGGGTGACCGAGGCTATCCCAATTGGGGTGACCGCACTTTTGCCCATTATTCTATTTCCATTGACGGGAGCTGTGGACTTATCAAGTACCACTGCCTCATACGGACACAAGTACATTTTTTTATATATGGGCGGTTTTATGTTGGCCATTGCCATCGAAAAATGGAATCTGCATAAACGGATCGCTTTGCATGTTATTCGCATCATAGGGACCAATGTCTCCAAGATTATTCTGGGTTTTATGGTGGCAACAGCATTCTTGTCTATGTGGATTTCCAATACCGCCACTTCAGTAATGATGTTGCCCATAGCCATGTCCATTGTTACACAGCTAAAGGACAATCCAGCTACACGGGAAGACGAAAACTTGATTTTTGGAAAGGCGCTTATGCTCGGAATAGCCTATAGTGCTTCCATTGGAGGGGTGGCCACCTTGATTGGAACACCTCCGAATTTGGTCTTCGCCGGTTATGTAGAAGAGGTCTACGGGATAGAGATTACGTTTTGGCAATGGGCCAAGTGGGGATTGCCCATAGCAATTCCACTTTTGGTCATCGCTTGGATCTACCTGACCAAGTTTGCCTTTACCTTTAAACAGAAAGAGTTTCCAGGTGGAAGGGAGGAAATCAATACATTGATAAAACAGCTGGGGCCCATGAAGAAGGAAGAAAAAATGGTCTTGGGCATTTTTGTCCTTACCGCTTTTGCTTGGATCACCCGCTCTTTTGTGCTTCAACCTTTGTTGCCAGCCATTGATGATACCATAATAGCCATGTGCGCTGGTATTTTGTTGTTCACCATTAAAAGTGACAACAAAAAGGAACCTTTGATCAATTGGGAAGATGCCGTAAAGCTTCCTTGGGGGATCATATTGCTTTTTGGAGGCGGCATGGCCTTGGCCTCGGGTTTTGAGACGACCGGATTGGCAGAATGGCTGGGCAGTCAAATGAGTCTGTTGCAAGGATTGGCCCTTATTGTATTGGTTGTAGTAATCGTTGCCTCCGTAAACTTTATTACCGAGGTAACCTCAAACTTGGCTACGACTGCCATGTTGCTTCCTATTTTGGCGCCAATTGCCATAGGACTCGATATCAACCCTTACATATTGATGGTGGCTACCACAGTGGCAGCTTCCTGTGCTTTTATGCTCCCAGTGGCAACACCACCCAATGCGGTTGTTTTTGGGTCGGGATATTTAAAAATATCCGATATGGCAAAGAGTGGGATATGGATGAACATTGTTTCCATAGTGTTCCTTTCACTTATGGTGTACTACTTACTGCCTCTTATTTGGGATTTTCATCCAAGGGAGTTCAGTGTATTTATTTCAGAAAAGATTACCAAATGACAAACTAAAAATTACTAAACATGAAAACGTATAAAAACCCAATATTGCACATAGCCTTTTTTATGGTGTTTTTATTTATTGGTTGTAACGATGACGATGAAGGTAGCATTTTAGATGACGGCTCGTTGCGAGTATTGACCACCAATATAACCGAAACAAATTTTGGGACCAATGCCGAAAATGTTCCGGTGAACACATCGGTCGATTTGATTTTTTCCCATAGTTTAAATACCGAAGCCATAGTATCGGCCCTGGAATTTACTTCAGGTTCCGCAAACGTAGATTACGAAATTGAATTTTCAAACACCGACTCAAATGTTAGTTTGATTCCAAGTGAATTGGATTATGAAACGAGTTATACGGTAACATTGCCAGAGGGAACGTATGGTGTTGAAGGTGAATCCTTGGACACCCCTTTTGCCATTAATTTCACTACCGCAGCTTTTGTGCCACCGACCTTGACCTTGTCCAGCGATGTTTCCGAATTACAGGAAGATGGTGAAACGGCGACGATTACGGCAACCTTGAATAAAGTTGCGAACGATGATGTGACCGCTACCATCATTTTTGATGGAAGTGCCACCAAGGATGTGGACTATACTTTTTCCGGGGAGGAAACTATCACTGTTCCTCAAGGTTCCTTGTCTGTTTCTTTTGAGATTACCACCGTATTGGATGGCGAAAATGAAGGCAATGAGCTGATTGATATTTCATTGGGAGAAGTAACCAATGCCTCCAGTAGCTCAGAAGGGATAACGTTAGCCATTATTGAGCAATTACCTGCTTTATCCTTAAAGGGGATTATGGCCCTAACATGGGATGGTTCCGGTACCAATGATGGTAAGGCCATCCATCTTGTGGCCAATCAGGATATTGCCGACTTGAGCCTTTATGGTTTAGGAACAGCGAACAATGGTGATGGAACGGATGGAAACGAGTTTACCTTGCCTGCGATTTCTGTTGCAGCAGGGGATGACATCTTAGTAGCAAGGGAAATGGCATTGTTATCCACTTACCTAGGAGGGTGTGCCGGTGAGTTCGAGCATGTACTCCAAGCTGAATCAGCAATTAACCAAAACGGGGACGATGCCATTGAACTGTTCCAAGGAGATACTGTCATCGAAACCTATGGGGACGCTAACGTAGATGGTACGGGTGAGGCCTGGGAATATTCCGGAACTTGGGCCTATAAATTTGATGGGTTCTGGACCACTGGCGGGCTTGATTGCTCCGTTGGCTCCACTACTTCTGCCGATTCCAACTGTCCTTACCCCATTTGTAACGAAGCACTTTCCTTAAAAGGAGTACTGGCCCTATCATGGGACGGTAGTGGGACCAATGGAGGAAAGGCCGTTCACTTAAAGGTAAATAAGAACATTCCCGATTTGAGCATATACAGTATCGGTGTTGCCAACAATGGAGGTGGTACCGACGGTATCGAATATACACTTCCGGCAATTGCCGTAGAGGAAGGGGACGATATTCTTCTGGCTCGCGAGCAAGCAACTATAGCTGCTTATTTTGGTAGCTGTATCGATTCGTTCGAACACATTATTGAGACCGAGTCCATGAACCAAAATGGTGATGATGCCATAGAACTGTTCAATGGGAATACCGTGGTTGAAACCTTTGGTGATGTTGATGTGGATGGAACAGGGGCAGCCTGGGAATATTCGGGGTCTTGGGCCTATAAGGAGGGTGCAACCTGGATGACAGGTGGTGTGGATTGCGCTGCTGGTTCCACCATAACACAAGAGTCGGCCTGTACCTATCCAGCATGTAATTAATTTATTAAAAGAATAAGATGAATAAAAATATAATTAAGAACCTTCAACGTGTACTTATGGGCATGGTTGTGCTTTGGTTCACCGCTTGTAGTGAAGATGATGATGCCACGACGGGCTCGTTAAACGTGATTTCCGTTAAATTGAACGATTCTGTATTTACCGATGATATGCAAGGTGTTCCATTGAACAGTACTTTTGAGGTTGTTTTTTCGTCCGCAGTGGAACCCAGTGTATTTGAAAATGCGGTGTATATAAGTGCAGGACAGGAGAATGTGACCTATACGGCGCAATACCTTAACCAATCCACTAAGGTGCTGATTGGTTTGGGCGACATGGTGCCCAACACGGCCTATACAATTAATATTGATTCTGGTCGAATTGGTGTCGAGGGAAAAATGCTCCAAGAGTCGGTTTCCTATTCTTTTACAACAGAAAATGCGGAAACGAATGCAAAGACCCCATGCCTTTCGGCATCTGAAGATTGTATGCAAAGAATCGAGTTTCTGGACGATTCAGAACAATCCTTATCCTTTGATGTTTATTCAAACTATGATTTTATCGAAGACACCGAGTTTGTATGGGACTTTATAGAGAAGGTCGTTGTGGTAGTCCACGGAGCCAATCGAGATGCAGATAATTATTACAATTACATGGTCAATTCGTTGCAAAGTATGGAGATGGAAAGAAACACTCTTATTATTGCACCATACTTTCAAGATAATGGAACGGCCCCAGCAAATGGATTGATATGGAACGATTCCAGATGGCGTGAAGGAGCAAACGCAGGAAACAATAATGCCGCAATTAGCTCCTTTACTGTAATGGATAGTCTGGTGAATCGCTTTTCGAACCAAGAGAAGTTTCCCAATGTAGAGAACATTTTTATTACCGGACATTCATCCGGAGCCACTTATACACAACATTATGCTTTGGCCAATAAAGTGCAGGCTACGATAGAAGGTATTGATTTTCAGTACGTGGTGGCAAACAATCAATATTTCTATTATCCAGATGGCCAGCGCTATAATGAGGATACCTCCAGTTTCTATGAGCCTATGGATTGTGAGGGATACGATTATTGGCCGTATGGATATGAGTTTGCTGTGCCTTATTTGGATGGGGTAGATGCAACTACCTTGACCCAACAGCAGGTTTCACGGAATACGGTTTACTTTTTGGGAAGTGATGACACATCAACGGAAGGAACTCTTAACACTACGGACTGTCAAGCAACTTTGTTGGGGTCCAATCGCTTCATTAGGGGGGAGCATATGTTTCAATACATGGAAACATTTTACCCTACCGACCATAATCATAGAAGAATAGTAGTGCCCAATGTGGCACACGATGGTAACAGGATGTTCAATTCACCTGAGTTCAAGGACTATTTTTTGGAATTTGAATAAGGTATTTGTGATGTAGAGTAAAATTCAAGGATAGTTTATTTTTGATTTAGTTAATTTAAGATGGCCCACTATGGGTCATCTTTTTTTTAACTTACTATATTTTCAATTTCAATAGTCATTATAAAATTTTGAAAATCAAACACATATTGTGTCGAATGTTTCCAAATTTTTGTTCGGTTTTGAAATAGATCCAAATGATTCTAGCTTTACTTGATTTTAAAACTATAGAGGTATGGGGCTCTATGGGCTCCCCCTGTAAATAGCTTTTCATGACGGACCAAGTTTTTTGTAGCCAGCATCCTCCGCTGGAATGCAGTACGCTTGAAGGTTTCGCCCGTTATCTTTTCATAGGCATTCTGCAATTCTTTCATGGTAAATTTTGCAGGAAGCAGATTCATGCCCAATAATTTTTTGTCCAGATTTTCACGTAGGGTTTCAAGTGCTTTATGAACGATTTCCTCGTGGTCCATCATCAATGGGGGAAGTTCATCCAAAGAATACCACTCAATACTGTCGGCCAAAGGATCAGGAATGGGATTGACTTCTTCAAAATTGATCAGTGCATAATAGGCAATGGAAATAAACCGGTCCAATAACCACTCATTGGCCTTAATATCCAGTCCGTTCATTTCCAATATTTGTTCCATCGCTTTGGAATCAGATCTATTGAGACCTCCAAAAGTTTGGAACTGTTCCAAATAGAGGTCATCAATTCCAGTTCGTTCCTCTACGCCTTTGGTGACAGCTTCGGCCAGACTTTCTTTTCGTCGTACAAATCCTCCGGGTAAAGCGAACAAGCCCGTGTTATGATACTCCAATATCAAGATTTTTAAGTCTTTTCCATTAAATCCAAATATGACAGAATCAAATGCGATATGGGAAAGATAGTCTTCTTTGTTAAGGCTTTGTGGATGTTTATCGGTATTCAAAACTGAAATTTTGGTAAATAAAGCATGAAAATTCGAAAAAACAAAGTATTATTGTAACAAACTGTTACAATAACAAAGAGAACAAACGCACAATGAAGAAATTAGCTATTACCTTAATGATTTTATTAGGACTTGGCATTAGTGCTCATGCACAGAACACCAATGCCTTTCCGGTCCAGGTAAAACTGAAAAATGGAACAATTGAAGGGCTTTACGATACCCATTCGGGCATCCAAAAGTATTTTGGGATTCCCTTTGCAAAACCACCTGTAGGGGAACTCCGCTGGAAAGCTCCCCAGCCTTTGGATGCATGGCAAGGTGTCAAGGAAACCAAGGAATTTGGTCCGCGACCTATACAGGCTATGGTATTCGGGGATATGAAATCCCGCTCAAAAGGTTTGAGCGAGGACTGTCTATACTTAAATGTATGGACACCTGCTAAGCACAGCGAAAAAGACCTTCCTGTTTTGGTCTATTTCTATGGAGGAGGAAACGTTGCTGGAGATGCATCCGAGTATAGATACGACGGCGAAAGCATGGCCAAAAAGGGCATTGTGGTCGTGACAACCAATTATCGCCTGAATATTTTTGGGAATTTGGCACACCCGGAACTTACCAAAGAGGCCCCATACAAAGCTTCTGGTAATTACGGTCAATTGGATCAGAACATGGCCCTCAAGTGGGTGCAGGACAATATTGCGGCATTTGGCGGAAATCCTGAGAAAGTGACCATTGCAGGGGAGTCAGCTGGCTCCATAGGAGTCAGTGTACAGATGGCCTCTCCCTTATCAAAAAACCTTATTGCGGGGGCAATAGGAGAAAGTGGAGCTGCAATTTCACCTACTATGGCTCCTGTTTCCTTGGAAGAGGCAGAGAAACAAGGAACACAGTTTCTTGAAAGCACAGGTGTGGAAAATATTGCTGAGCTAAGGAAACTGAGCACACGTGAGATTTATGAAAAGTACAACGACTCTAAAAGGTTTGGTTTTCCCATGGTCATTGATGGCTATCTTCTGCCAAAAACGCTACCTGAAATTTTTGCTTCGAAACAACAGGCCCAAGTGCCGTTATTGGTTGGATGGAATTCTGCGGAAATACCGGGTATGGCATTTACACAGGGACCAATCACAAAAGAGGCTTTTGTGGAAAAGGTAAAGCAAAACTATCCCAAGAAGTATGAGGAAGTTTTGGAACTCTACCCTCATGGCACATCCACGGAAGTAGCATGGGCAGCGACCAATCTGGCATCCGATAACTTTATAGTTTACAGTACTTGGAAATGGTTCGATTTGCACCGTAAAAACTCAGACCAACCGGTTTATCGATATCTATACAGTAAGATACGTCCACCTTTACGAGATCAAAGCAAAGTCTCAGGATTGGCGGGTGGAACCGTAGAAAAGGATTCCGGTGCACCTCAGATGCCCAAAGCAATCGGGGCACCGCATGCTGCAGAAATCGAATATGCTATGGGCAATTTACACCTTGTAGATGATTATGCCTGGACCCCTGATGATTATAAAGCATCTACCACTATGCAGGAGTTCTTTGCAAACTTTATTAAAACAGGCGACCCCAATGGTGGAGAGCTTCCTAATTGGAATGCTTCCAAGAGTAATGAGAGTAACCCTCCCGTAATGGTCATCAACACGGAGAGTAACCTTACCAAGGCATCGAACGATGCTCGCTATAACTTTTTAGACCAAGTGTATAAAAATTGATTCTCTTTACTGGAATAGCGATTACTGTGGTATTGCTGGCACTTATCCTTTCTAAAAAGGTAAGTGCCCTTTCCGCTTTGATTCTGGTCCCTATTATAGGTTCGTTGATTGCAGGATTTGGTCTGGATACCGCAGATTTTGCAATACAAGGCATCAAAAATATTGCCCCGGTGGTCGCCATGTTCGTCTTCGCCATATTGTTTTTTGGAGTTTTGACCGATGCTGGGATGTTCGACCCGATTATCAATATCATCCTCAGATTGGTGGGGCACAATCCAGTAAAAATTACCATAGGTACGGCAATTCTTTCAATGATTGTTCACTTGGACGGTTCTGGAGCAGTTACTTTTCTCATTGCCGTTCCCGCTATGTTACCTCTTTTTGAGAAACTCAAAATGGACAAAAGGGTATTGGCCTGTGTTGTTGCCCTTGGTGCAGGAACGATGAACCTCGTCCCTTGGGGCGGACCTACCATTCGGGCAGCTACGGCACTACAGGTCGAGATAACGGAATTGTACACTCCTGTAATGATACCCCAATTGTTCGGAATATTGTTTGTTTTGGTCATTGCATGGTATTTAGGCTCCAAAGAGGCTAAAAGACTTCAACTGGGCTCCATGGATGTTGATAAAGATGATGGCTATCAGAAAAAAGTTTCAGAAGAAGAAAAAAGGATGAGAAGGCCTCAATTGTTCTGGTTCAATATCGTGTTGACCATTGCAGTGATTGTATTGCTGATCGTGGGTGTTGTCGCCCCTGCACTGCCGTTTATGCTAGGTACTATAATTGCCCTAATGGTAAACTATCCAAACCTTAAAGATCAAGCTTCGCGGATAGATTCCCACGCAAAAGCATCTCTTTTGATGGCAAGTATCCTACTGGCAGCGGGCGTCTTTACAGGTATTATGACAGAATCCGGAATGATTGCTGAAATGACGCGTGCCATGGCCAATGTAATTCCTGATGGTGCAGGGGAACAAATTCCGCTTATTATGGCAGTCACCAGTATGCCACTGAGCTTTGTTTTTGACCCGGATTCCTTCTATTTTGGATTTTTGCCCGTGATATCCGAAGTGGCAGGTCAATTTAATGTAGAACCCATTAGTGTGGGTCAGGCTGCCATATTGGGGCAAATGACCACTGGGTTTCCATTGAGCCCATTGACAGCAACGACATTCTTGCTCATCGGTTTGGCGAAAGTGGATTTAGCGGAGCATCAGCGGTTCACTTTTAAATATGCATTCGGTGCGACCATTGTTATGACCATTGTATCTATATTAATAGGAACTATTCCCATATAAAGCATGATACCAGAAAAAATTATTCGCATTGGCTCGGGAGCAGGGTATTCGGGTGACCGGATAGAACCCGCTGTGGATCTGATAAAAGAGGGCAATTTGGATTATATCATATTCGAATGTCTTGCAGAGCGGACCATTGCCTTGGCACAATTGCAGAAAATGCAGGACCCTGAGCTGGGATATGACCCCTTGTTGGAAGAACGGATGAAGGCCTGCTTGACACATTGTGTTTCAAAAAAGGTCAGACTTATCAGCAATATGGGGGCAGCCAATCCATTGGCGGCAGCAAAGAAAACCGCAAAAATTGCCCAAGAACTTGGTCTAACCAACTTAAAAATAGCCGCCGTGTTCGGGGATGATGTTTTGTCCATGTTGGATTTCAGCACACAGACCTTTTTGGAAAGCAGCGAACCCCTATCGGTTTTAGGGAATAAAATCATTTCCGCAAATGCTTATATGGGCGTTGAGGGAATTTTAATAGCATTGGAAGCAGGGGCAGATATTATATTGACAGGAAGAGTGGCCGACCCTTCCTTGTTTTTGGCTCCACTTATCTATGAATTTGATTGGTCGATAAATGACTACCCTCTATTGGGAAAAGGAACGGCCTTAGGGCATTTAATGGAATGTGCGGGCCAAGTATGTGGGGGCTATTTTGCGGATGGAGTAAAAAAACAAGTTCCTAACTTGGGCAATCTGGGGTATCCCATTGCAGAAATAAACAACGATGGTTTGTTCCATATTACCAAATTAAAGGATTCGGGTGGTATGGTGACACCTGCAACCTGTAAAGAACAATTGTTGTACGAGGTGCATGATCCTTCCGCATATTTGACGCCTGATGTGGTTGCGGATTTTTCCAATATAATATTAAAGGAGATAGAAAAGGACAAAGTTGAAATTTATGGTGCTTCAGGAAAGACATTGACCGGAAAGTTGAAAGTTTCGGTGGGGTATCACGATGGTTACATGGCTGATGCGCAAATAAGTTATGGCGGGAGCTATGCATTGGAAAGGGCCCAATTGGCCATTGAAATTGTCAAAGAGCGACTTAGAGCCAGGAATCTCGTAGTAGAAGATATTCTTTTTGACCTTATCGGAACCAATAGTCTTTTTAAAGAATATGTTTTGGACATCAACCCTCAAGAAGTACGGTTGCGTATAGCGGCCAAAACCAAAACCAGGGAAGCAGCCGTAAAACTGGTCAATGAAGTGGAAACCCTATATACCAATGGTCCGGCAGCCGGTGGCGGTATTTCCAAGTTAGTTACGGAGGTCATAGCTATTCAATCCATTTTGATTGACAAAAAAAAGGTGGTGCCGCAGGTTGAATATTTTGAAAGTTAATTATGAAACTTAAAGAGATAGCACATTCGCGAACAGGAGACAAAGGGGACATGGTAAATATTTCTGTGATTGCCTTTGATGAGAAGGATTATCCCATAATTCAAAAAAAAGTGACCGTCGAAAAAGTCAAGCTGTTTTTAGGTGAAACGATTCAAGGCGAAATAATACGGTATGAGGTTGCAACATTGGGCGCAATCAATTTTGTAATGCACAAAGCTCTTAGGGGAGGGGTAACCCGTTCGTTGCGATTGGACAAACATGGCAAGACATTATCCTCTATTCTGTTGGAAATGCCCATAAATACTAACGATTAAAAGCAAATTGATGAAAACATTTTTACACTTCATATTGTTGATTTTCGCCTTTCAGATAATACATGCGCAATCTGAAACGGGGAGTATTGTCATTGATTCCATTTATTCGGAGCATTTGGTGAATGATTTTGGAGAGAACTCTACTCGGAAAGTAGGGGTATATCTTCCACCTAACTATGGAACCGAAACCAAAAAATATCCGGTCATCTATTTTTTACATGGATTTTATGGGGACCATAGCCTATTGGAACCTATGAAGGAAATTTTGGATTTTGCCATAGCCACTAAACGTATTCGACCCTTTATTCTAGTGATACCCGACCAAAAAACAACTTACGAGGGAAGTTTCTATTCCAATTCTGGAATTTTTGGAAACTGGGAAGATTTTACGGTAGAGGATTTGGTTGCCTATATGGACAAGAATTATCGTACCATCCCCAAAAAGGAAAGTCGTGGAATAACCGGGCATAGTATGGGCGGCTATGGAGCCTTGAATATTGCCATGAAACACCCCGATGTATTCAATACAGTGTACGCCATCAGTCCAGGAGCTCTGGCCATAGTTAGGGAATATGGCCCCAATAGCGACACCTTTAAGGAACTATCTGAAATATCCACCTATGAAGCATTGGAAAAAACCTACTTTGGAAAAGTAATGGTAGCATTTGCACGCTCATGGTCGCCGAACCCTAACAATCCACCCTTTTATTGCGATTTTCCATTTGGATACGAAGAAGGGGAATTGGTCATACACCAAGAAATACTCAAAAAGTGGCACGATAATATGCCGTTCTACAATCTTGAAAATTATATAGACAACATGAAAAGTTTAAGGGCCATTAAAATGGATTGGGGTCGAAATGCAGGAGAACGCTTCACGCAACAATGTAAAATGTTCAGTATTAAATTGGAGAATCTGGGCATTGACCATTTTGCAGAAGAATATATCGGAACCCATGTGAACAATATATACACGAAAGATGGGCGTATTCCACAGCAGGTGTTGCCCTTTTTTGAATATTATCTGGAATTTAGATAACGACAATAAGGCTGTAGGTCAAACTGGGATATCAATATTCTTTACACTTGAATGATTGAGTAATTCATCAAACGGATTTTTCCATAAAGTTATTTATCATCCATTTCTAAAATTATCTACGAAAACCATTTCGAAACGCAGATGATTAATTGGTTTTATCATAAATTATTGTAATACAGTAAGTTAATTGGTTTCTTTTGAACAGTTCAATTCGAGCCTAAACAATCTTGCTTTGGATTGTTTTAACTTAAAGAACACTTTTGAACTGGGCATTTTTTATATTTAACCATATAGTTCAACAATTAACTTTCATGTATTATATAGGTATTGATTTGGGCAGTTCTTCAATAAAGATTGCACTGGTCGAAGCGTCCACAGGTAAAAAAGTAACGGTCGTACAGGAGCCGGAAGAAGAAATGTCCATGATGGCCACAAAACCAGGTTGGGCGGAACAAAGCCCCGAACTTTGGTGGGAATTGGTATGCAAGGGGATTAAAAGAATTTTAAAAGATCATAAGATATCGCCGGCCAATATTTCAGGGTTGGGAATTGCGTATCAAATGCATGGACTTGTTATTGTTGATACCGCCGGCATACCACTAAGAAATTCCATTATTTGGTGTGATAGTCGTGCCGTGGAAATTGGTAACCGCGCCTACAAGGAAATAGGCGAGGAAAACTGTGATACCAAATTATTGAACGCCCCAGGAAATTTTACAGCATCCAAATTGGCCTGGGTCAGAGAAAATGAGCCCGAAGTTTTTGATAAAGTCTATAAGTTTATGCTACCCGGCGATTATATAGGGTACAGACTGACCGGTAAAATAGCTTCAACCATATCAGGTCTGTCAGAGGGGATATTTTGGGATTTTGTGGAGAACCGAGTTTCCAAAGAGGTTCTTGAACATTATGGAATTCCAGAATCCATGGTTCCGGATACAGTGGATACTTTTGGGAACCAAGGAGAGGTGTCCAAAGAAGGTGCGCAACAAAGCGGTCTATTGGAAGGTACGCCTATTTTATATCGCTCAGGGGACCAGCCCAACAATGCACTGTCCCTTAACATTTTTGAACCGGGTGAAGTGGCTGCTACAGGCGGCACTTCGGGAGTAGTATATGCCATTACGGACAACCTTTCGGTTAAGGAAAGCTCTCGGGTCAATAATTTTGCTCATGTCAACTATCGTCCGGACACTCATACTAGAATAGGAAAGCTGCTATGTATCAATGGGTCCGGTATACAATATAGATGGCTTCTGAACAACCTGGATGTAGCCTCCTATGAAGAAATGAACGATTTGGCATCGAAAATAGAGATTGGTTCGGACGGACTCAGTATAATTCCCTTTGGTAACGGAGCTGAGCGTATGTTGAACAACCAAGATATCGGTACCCGCATTGTGAACCTTGACCTTAATAGACACTCAAAGGCACATCTCTGTAGGGCCGCATTGGAGGGAATTGCATTTTCATTTGTATACGGTATGGAAATTATGAGTTCAGACGGTGCTAGGGCAAAGGTGATACGGGCAGGCAACGATAATCTATTTAGGTCTGCCATATTTGCCGGTACCATTTCTACCCTAATTCAAGAAGAAATAGAAATATACAATACAACGGGCGCCATAGGTGCGGCCAGAGCATGTGCCATATATGAACATGGCCAAGAAAAGTTTACATCTTATATGAACAACGACCATGTGATGACTTATAAGCCGCTTGACAATAAGGAGCTCTATCAAAAGGCGTACGAGAATTGGAAAAATGAACTACAACTAATATTAAAAACTAAACAATAATGGCACATTTAGGCAACAAAGAATATTTCACCGGAATAGGTGATATTAAATTTGAAGGAAGGGAATCCGATAACCCTTTGGCATTTAAATTCTATAATCCGGACCAAGTGGTGGCGGGCAAAACCATGAGGGAACATTTTAAGTTTGCCATGGCTTATTGGCATACGCTATGTGGAACGGGGGGAGACCCTTTTGGCCCCGGTACCAAAAATTTTCCATGGTCTGTGGATAAAGACCCAATTAAGGCAGCAAAGGATAAGGCTGATGCCGCTTTCGAATTTGTGACGAAAATGGGATTCGATTATTATTGCTTCCATGATTTTGACCTAGTGGATGAGGCAGATTCTTTGGCCGAATCCGAAAAACGACTGTCTACCATAGTGGATTATTTAAAGGAAAAGCAATCTGCCTCTGGGGTAAAATTGCTCTGGGGTACCGCAAATTGCTTTTCAAACCCTCGTTACATGAACGGTGCAGCTTCCAACCCCAATTTTGATGTACTGGCCTATGCCGGTGCACAAGTAAAAATGGCTCTGGACGCTACTATTGCACTTGGCGGTGAAAATTATGTGTTTTGGGGAGGTCGTGAAGGATACATGTCTCTATTGAACACGGATATGAAGCGGGAGCAGGACAATATAGGCCGATTTTTGGGCATGGCTCGGGACTATGCTCGCAAGCAAGGTTTCAAAGGAACTTTCTTTATTGAGCCAAAACCAATGGAACCCACAAAACATCAATATGACTTTGATGCTGCTACCTCTATCAATTCTATACGGGAATACGGACTGGAGGATGATTTTAAGCTCAATATTGAAGTGAACCACGCCACCTTGGCACAACACACCTTTCAACACGAACTACAAGTCGCAGCCAATGCGGGGATGCTTGGAAGTATCGATGCCAACCGGGGTGACTATCAAAATGGTTGGGACACCGATCAGTTCCCCAATAATGTGCTAGAGGTAACCGAAGCCATGTTGGTCTTCCTCAAATCGGGTGGATTGCAAGGCGGAGGTGTCAATTTTGACGCCAAAACACGAAGAAACAGTACCGATTTGGAGGATATTTTCCATGCCCACATAGGAGGCGCGGACACCTTTGCCAGAGCACTTTTGGCCGCTAATGCAATCATTGAGGAATCTTCATACGAAGAACTTTTAAGTCAAAGGTATGCATCCTTTCAAGAGGGCAAAGGAGCTGAGTTCAGCTCAGGAAAATTGGAATTTTCCGATCTTTTTAAGCATGCTCTGGAAACAGGTGAGCCAAAACAGATCAGTGGCAAACAAGAGTTGTTCGAGAACATTGTTGGGAGATTTGTTTAGTACTCCAATAATTAAAATTCACGTTTATACTGACCGCCCATTGGATTTTTGAAATTCTGAATGGGCGGTTTGCCATTAATTAAATTTCTTCTGGAATGCTCCTGCTCTAAAGATGGTTTCGATGATATTAAATTGCTATCTTTTAGAGCTATATTTACGGTATCCATGAACAAATTGACCCTAAAGACCATTGCTGCCCATTTTAATGTATCGGTATCCACGGTTTCTAAAGCTATAAACGATAGCCATGAAATTAGTGAGGAGCTTAAGGTCAAGATTAGGAAATTTGCCAAACAGAACCACTATAAGCCCAATCGTGTAGCCCTCAACCTTTTAAATAGGAATACCAAGACAATTGGTGTGGTAATCCCTAATATTTTGAACTATTTTTTTGTTCAAGTCCTATTTGGTATAGAACAGGTTGCCGATGAAAGGGGATATAGTATTATTACCTGCAGTACCAATGAATCTTTGGGAAAAGAGGTTAAGATCCTGGATTTCTTATGCTCAGGATCAGTGGACGGGGTTATTATTTCCACTGTTGCTGGAGAGGCTCAATTGTCCGAACACATTGCACATTTTGAGGAATTGTTACAAAAGCAGATTCCATTGGTCATGTTTGATAGGGTAACCGAAATGATCGAGTGTGACAAAGTGGTCGTGGACGATATTGAGGCCGGTTACAAGGCCACAAAACATTTTTTGGAAACAGGGTGTCGCTCTTTGGCCATCATAAACCCAATCCCCAATTCTTCAATAGGCCGGTTAAGGATTGAAGGTTTTAAAAGAGCATTGAAGGAACAAGGCATTCCTTTTGATTCAGATATGGTAGTATCGCTCGGAGTGGAGGATGATCTAGAACTTACTATTTCACTTTCTTTAAACTTGAAAGAACTAAATGGAATTTTGGTCTTTGATGAGATTACTACCGTTAAGGTAATGGACCTTTTGCGCTCCAAAGGTTTTTTAATACCAAAGGATATCTCTGTAATCGGGTTTACCAACGGAGAACTATCAAGATACGCCAGTCCACCAGTAACAATGATCAGTCAACATGGCCGTTTTATCGGAGAGACCTCTGCCAATAAATTGATTGATAGGATAGAGGGAAAGGACGATAAAGCGAAGTTTGAAACTAAGACTATAAAAACAAGTCTTGTGGTAAGGCAATCCACGCTTAGTATGGAACAACAAGATTTTTGAAGTATAAGCAAAGAATATTGGGGTGATGGAATTTGCAACGTCCCTGTTTATAGGGCTAGTTTATCTTTCAATAATTAGTGACAAACGTTTCATTATCAACAATCAAAATAATTCAGGTAAGGGCTATTGCCTATAGCAAAAGTTAAAACCTACTATGTTTAGTGGTAAAACGAATCCGTGTACTGGCAGTAACCAGTTTTTTTAAAAGATTGAAAGTGCTGTTTTTGATTTCCGATGTGGTTCAGCTAATATTCCCACAAAAATCAAGAGAGCAATAATGCTCTCCTGAATTGTAGGGTATACTCATTGGTCTACTTTAATATTTACGTTGGTTTATTTCGATGAATCCCCAATATTTTTATAAACCTTTCCATCCTTCATTATAAAGACCACATTATCCATGGTGGAAATAAAATCATTTTCCAGGTTTCCTTTTACTGCAATTATATCCGCATATGCCATAGGACTTATTGTGCCAATTTCCATTTCCTTATTTAAGTGCATCGCAGAAATATAGGTGGCCGACTGGAGGATATCAAGGGGTTTCATGCCGGCCTCAAAATAGGTTCTCAGCATATCTGTGGATGATTTACCACGACTGACGCCCATTTTGGTATAATTATCGGAACCTGCCACAATGGGAACCCCTTTTTCAATAGCTGTCATTAACCTCTTTTTTCCTCTACTAATATATCCGTTCACCCAATCCATGCCATCTAAGTCATCACCTATTAATTTGGCGTAAGTTTCCATATAAGACCTACTGTTTTCCGTAGGAACAAGAAAAATCTTTTTTTCAGCCATGAGTGTCAACGTAGAATCGGTTAAGTTGAATCCATGTTCAATACCGTCCACACCAGCCTCTATGGCATTCCTTGCAGATTGATTGGTAATACAGTGTGCTGTTACAGTGAGGTCATATGCATGGGCCATTTCAACTATGGCAGACATTTCTTCTGTGGTCAAAAATGCTTTGTTGGGAAGGTTGTCTGCACAAATTTTAATGAGGTCCACATTTTGGTTAACGTGTTCCCGGACAGCATTTTTTGCATCTTCAGAAGATTTAATGATTCTATATTCCAGATCAATAATATTTTGATGCTGATGTGTTACTCCATAAACTTGACCTCCAACAGCACTTAAAATAGGGCCGGCAGCAAAGATTCGTGGACCATCAATGGTTCCCTCATTAATCGCATCGCGAAGGGCCACATCCAAATACAGCCCAGAATTGCCCAAATCCTTAATACTTGTGATACCTTCTTTGAGATAGCTTTCTGCTCTTTTGGCTCCCCGTAAAGCTCGTAATGCATCACTTTCCATGGTAAGGGTCTGTATACTGTGGTCTGCAAAATCTTCATTGGCCTCTTGGGAAAAAAGAACATGGGTATGGGCATCAATCAATCCGGGGAGAACTGTATAATCGGACAGATCAATTACCTTTTTGCTTTTGCCCATCTTACGGAACCCGGTAATGGATTTTATCGTGGAGCCTTGAATATGAATAATCTTGTTGGGGAATAATTGATTGCTCTTACTGTCATACAAAAGGCCGGCCTTGATGAAAACATCATTTTGTTGCCCAATTGATTTGGTGTGAGGGTATAAGAAAATCAGGAGGAAAATAACGAGTACTCTGGTCATGTCCAGCTCAATTTAAGAAATTTTTTACGGCCATATTGAGTTTTTCCAAATCACAGCCAAATGTATAATGGCCACATTTGGAATTTAAATCCAAGGATTGGGCATTTAATCCCTTTATAACCTCCAAATTGGCTGAGGGAGCTACCAAATGATCCGTTCTTGAATATATGATAAACGCCTCACCTTTGAACAGCTCGGATAGGGATTTAACCTTATGTTTGCTCAAATCTTGATCTAAACTATAATTGGAAATGGCCAGCATTTGACTGTGTAGGTCCCGAACATCATACCGTTTGGCCTCATCTTTGATTTTTTGCAAAACTTCATCAATGGATTCAGTACTGCCTTCATAGTATTGAGGCGTAAGTCCCAACGCGTACTCCAACATCAAAAAAGTTTCTTCCTTTGTGCCATGCTGTATCTCCTTGTTCAGTATCTTCTTGAAGATTTCATAGTTCAGTTGGTCATAAACGGATAGTTTGGGCGAGCCCACAATTGGAATTGCCTTATCAAAAAAATCAGGGTAACTGGCCATCCATTGGTACGTTTGCATACCTCCCATGGAAATGCCGGTTATAGCATACAAATGGTCCAGGCCCAAAACCTCTTTGATCAGTTTATGCTCCAGGTCCACCATATCCCCAATTCCAAATTCCGGAAATTTGCCCCCGTCCTTTATATCTGTATTGGAAGGGGAGGAAGAAATCCCATTGCCCAACGCTTCCACAACCACAACATAGTACTTTGTAGTATCTATCATAGCTTCTTTGCCAATGTAAGGGGTAAGACTTTTACCCGTTCCAGCATACCAAGTAGGGAACAAAATGGCATTTTTCTTATCAAGATTGAGGGAGCCATAGGTGCTGTAGCCTATACGTGCATTTTCCAATACTTCACCGTTTCTAAGAGTATGGTTGCCAAACTCGGCAAACTTTACCTGAGCGATTATATTGGAGAATTGTAATACCAGTAATAAAAGTATTAAGGTTGATTTTTTCATTTTTATATTATTTTTTAGTTTTCATCTATTACATTTCCGCTTCCCAAGATATTTTTGGTTACGTGTGGATTTCCTTTGTAAAATACTTTGGCACTGCCATCGATTTTCACGTCAAGTTCGTCCGTACAGCTGATTTCTACATCTCCGGAACCCATGATGTCTATTGCACACTTATCGGCTAAAAATGAAAATCCGGAAATTCTGCCACTTCCTTCGTTTTCTATACGTAATGTGTTTGATGTTCCCGAGAGGCTGATGCCGCCAGAACCCACATTATCCAAATAAAACTCTGGACCATCCACGTTGGCAACTTTCAATATGCCAGAACCTTTATTGGCAACACCGTTCAATGCTTTTGCCATAATTTCGATGCTTACATCAATATTTTTATAGTTATGTCCCGAAGTCAGGTAAATTTCCAAGATACCGTCTTTGATTTCTGTTTTAACAAGGCCGATGATGTTGTCATCGGCCGTTATTTTCACACTTTGGGCATTACCTTGAACAATGTTCACATTTGTTATCCCATCTACTGAAACAGCAATGAATGCATTGAGCTCCCTGTTTTCCGTAGTAAGGACACCTGAACCGGAGATATCATCCGATGTACATGATACAAGGGACATCACCACTAATACTATTCCAACAATACTATTCTTCATTTTCTATTTTGATTGATTTTCCTTGCTTATATCCTTGAAAAAAAGCATTTCCTTAATTCTTTTTGAAGCTCCATCATAGAATCCAGTTTCATGTGAATAACCCTTGGGGTTGTTGAAAGTACCAAAGATGATATCGAAAATGGGCAGGTCGGAATAATTGTAAGCATGTATACCCTTGGCATGGTGTACGGTGTGACTTTCAGGTCGTTGGATGAGATATCCCAACCATTGCGGGGTAACAATATTACTGTGCTGAAAAATGCCCAAAAACACGGTTGTCAACAAGATAATGGTTGATGCTCCAGGAGTAAAGCCAGTAATTCCAACTAGGCAAAGACTTCCTAAAAGTGTAAAACCTGCCATGTCCATTGGGCTAAAGTAAAAGGCACCGTACGTATCTATACGTTCTGCACTATGGTGCATTTGATGGAAAACTTTCCATAGAAAATCGCTTTTATGAAGGCTGTAATGCCAAAGAAACAGGCCAAATTCATAAATAACTACACCTACTACAGCACCTCCTAGATCTCCCAAGAAGGACAAATCAAAAAGTTGGTATTTGGATATATAACCGTCCCAAATTAGAGGTAAATAACTGGATAGGTAAAAAAACACTCCGAAGGTGAGCAGTCCTCTGGTTTTCCAATTCTTGACCTTTGGTAGTTCCCTGGCAGGAAACAACGCCTCCCAAATCATTAAGCTCGCATACATCCCCAAGACAACCAAGGAGATAGGGTCCAATAAAATTTCTAGCGGTGTAGGTAAATTTTGTAGTGTATCCATGATTGTTAAATTTTAGATTTAAACTTAGCGTTGAACTCCATTTTCCTTCTCTTCTTAATGGCCCATAATCCTTCGTTGGATTGATAGGCCTCAATAAATAATTGTCGTTTCATTTTTAATTGATTTTTGAAATGATGAATAAACACGGGTGTATCCCGCTGATTTTGAGAGCGCAAACCTAGCGTGACAATTTTAAATCAAAAAAAAAGAGGGAGGTATATGGAGTGTACAGCGTAAGAATAAGAAGTAGACTTGATCGCCTATCAGGTAGACATTAGGTAGACAAAATGTATTCCTAAAATTGTAAAGTGTTGAAAAACAAAAAATTATTTTTTATTTAAAATCCAACAAAAAATCAAAAAGATCTTTTTCCGGAGACAGGTTCAACTTCTTTCTGAGTCTGTAGCGAGCTGTTTTTGTACTCTCCGGGGAGATCCCGAGGATATTGGAAGCCTCTTTAATGGATAAATTGAGCCTAGTGAGGGCCGCAACTTTTAAGTCATTTGCACTTAAACCAGGGAATTGTTGCTTCAAATTGGTGAAAAATTCAGGGTGTACATTTTCAAAATGCTGTTTAAAGTCTTCCCAATCCTTCTCCTTGCCCAGGTTTATTTTTATGGTTCTTTCCATATCGGTCATAATTTTGCCGACCTGATTTAATGTAGTTGCTTTTTTTGCCTCTTGTATTTTGTTCTGGAACTCATCCAATAACTGATTTTTTTGAACAAAGTTCATGGCATATGAAGTGAGTTCTCGGTTTTTGGCATTCAATTCCCCCTCAAGGTCCATACCTTTGAGCTGTTGGTTTTCCAGTTCTTTTTGGGCAATAATGTTTTGTTGTTTCAGCAAATGCTTTTGGTTTTTTGAACGTTGCCTCATGCTTTTGATAAGGAAGAAAGATAATAGGGCAATAATCCAAATACCGCCGATCAGTATCCATTGTATGGTTTTGCTCAATTGCTGCCTTTTGGAAAGCTGTTCCAGTTCGTTTGTTTTTTGCTCTAGTTCGTTCCTGAATTCTAAACCGGCAATTTGATGGGATTTTTTAATAGTAAAGAGAGAATCCTTTAAATCTACATATCGGGAAAAATAGTAAAGGGCCGAGTCGTTTTGTTGGATCTGTCTTTTAAGATCGGCTAAATTTTTTAAAATTGACAATTGATAATTTTTCAGGTTCATTTCATTGGCCCTGCTCAGTGCTAGCTTAAAATGCATGTCGGCCAACTCATATTCTTTTTCCATGGTAAACATTCTGCCAAATTGAAGCAGGTTGCTCACCATACCATCTTTATCGTCTATTCTTCGCCCAAGAGTCAACGATTGCCTAAGATGGTAATTGGCCTGTTCGAGGTCGCCCTGTTCCAAATATACACGGCCCAACCGATTGTGAGCCTCTGCCATACCATATTGAAAATTGTTTTTGGTATGAATATTAAGTGCATTGCTGATATTGGTATGGGCTTTGTCCAACCGTCCGGTTTCCATTTGTAGAGTCCCCAACTTTGTATATGCAGTGGCAACCCTGTTATCCAAATTTAGCTGACTAAATCCATTGATGGCTTCGCGGTAATTTTTAAGGGCTAACGAATCTTCATCGATATCGGCATAAACCATGCCTATATTTAATTTTATGTTGGAGACCCCCTCAAGGTCTTTTAAATCTTCATAGAGTTCCAGCCCTTCATACAGGTCAAAGAGAGCATTTTTTGACTCACCGAGGGTCCAATGTCCTACTCCTGACACCCTTTTGGCGAAAGCGGCACCCTTGGAATACTTTATTTCATCAGCCAATGCATAGGCTTGCTGGCCCAACTTCACTGACTCCGCGGGGTCTCTTATCCATAAATCATACCCCTGTTGGGCTATGCTATCGATTATTTTTGTCTCGGGACTTGTTTGTTGCTGGTTTGGTTTGTCTTGGGAAAAGATACTGAAGCTAAAAATAAACCAAAACAACAATGTCCAGAAACAGTTTGTAATGCGAGGTTCCATTACTAGCTGATTTAGATAATATGGATTAAAAATTCTAAAATTAAAGAATTGTATTGAATTGAAAATCCAATTGATACCAAATGCCAATAGTTTTTTGCTTTATCCTTTCTAATAAAACCAAAACTTAAAAAAATCCTTTATAGATAATGTGGACATTCCGCTGCTCCCTAATTTGAAGCTACGCCTCCGACAAATAGCAGAATAAAGGCAATGACTCCCAATATGATTAAAATGGAAATAATCATTACCCAAGGAAACCTGTTTCTTTGGCTGTTTGTAGTTCTGTTTCTAAAATTGGCACCTTTTCTGCCTTTGGTTGGCATAGGGGCACTATCCTTTGCTTTCCAGTTTGTTTTTTCACCTTTTTTTTCCATGCTTCTCTTTTTTTAAATGAATATGCTGCCAGTGTTACTTTTTTGATTTATAGTGTTTTAAATCGGTGACAACCCTTATGGTTTCTTAAAAATTAGGAGTGATCAATAGAATACTTTGCTCTAATTGAAACGAAAATTGTCCCTATCACACCAAATCGGCTTGGCTTTAAAAGGTTCACTGCAAAAGGGAAGAGGCTAGGATGGTAACAGCTTAACGATTAAGATAATCGCAAATAGGAACAACACCAGATAAATTATCCAAAAATGTTGAAGTCTTGTTGGGTTTTTACCAAATAGTAATTTAGTGATCGTTAGCAGGGCAGAACGGTGATTTGAAACGAATCGATAAACAAAATCACTGAAATCTTTGAACAAGGAGTTGTTTTTGTACCAAGAAATAAGAAAGCTCCATGTTGAGGTTTTTTCAAAGATTTTATAAGCTGCACCCGCACCGCAATAAATTTCACCATTTGTATCTATGAGACGTACGGCCTTTTTGAACGCATTTTTTGGAATCTCTTCGATGGCTTGATGAATTTGTTGGTAAGGGGTATACAGGACCGATTTTCCTGTTAATTGCTCAAGCCAGGTCACCCAATATTTACAAAAACCACATTGTCCATCCCATATCAACAAAGGTGCAGTTGGCCTGTATTTGGTATGTGAGGGAAGTTGCATATCAAAGTGTTCTCTATTTTTTACAAAGTGGGTTTGAATAAAAGGTATCGAAAAAATAGGGTATACTGGAAGATATTTTCGATAGGGTCAATATTTTAGTGGTTATGAGCAAGATTCAACCGCTGCCCTGATGGAGTTTCATAACTACTTCAATTGACTCTACTGTATTTGTTCAAGTATTCCAGAGGAGTGACCCTAGTATGTTTCTTAAAAACATCCCTAAAGGCCTTTGGGTCATTGTACCCCACATCATACATAACTTCATTGACGGTTTTTCTTCCTTTTTCCAGCTCCTTTTTTGCGGCCTCTACCTTAACCCGTTGCAAGTATTCGATGACCGTGTTCGAAGTTGCTTTTTTAAAACGTCTCTCAAAAGTGCGTCGACTCACGGCAACTTTTTCGGAAAGTTCATCCACGGTAATCTTATCCAAGTAATTTTTTTCTATAAACTCTTGGGCTTTCAAAACTTCTTTATCGTTGTGGGATTTTTGACCTTTAAAAATAATAAAGGGCGATTGGCTGGCACGGCTGATATCAATCTCAAAAATTTTTGATGATAAGACGGCCATTTCTCGGCCAGCAAATTTTTCGACCAAATAAAGATTCAGGTTTAAAGATGAATAGGCTCCTCCACTGGTATACAATCCATTTGAGTCGGTAATGATTTTGTCATCGATCAGGTTAACTTCTGGATACATGGCCCTAAATTCACTTGCAGCCAGCCAATGGGTAGCACAATCCCGTCCATCCAGCAAACCGGTGCCGGCCAATATAAACGCACCAATGCACAAACTGGCGACCTCGGCACCATTACCATACTGTTGTTTGATCCAAGGTATAAATGCCCCGTTTTTGGCAACCACCTCCTTGTAATCGCCATGTATGGCAGGGATTATGATCAAATCCGTTTTGTCTACCTCATCAATTGTAGTATTGGGTATAATGCTGAACATTCCATTGCTCAACCTTGCTTTATTATGGGTGCCCACAAGATGTGTAGAGAACAATGGAGCTTTACCAGCTTTTTTCAAGGCATCATTGGTCATATTGAACATTTTAAAGGTGGCCTCTAAATTGCTCAGGCTGGAATCGCCTTCGGGGACAAGTATCGAAATATGTTTCATATTACAAAAATCAATGGATTGTGGTTGACTCAAAGGTAGACCAACATCTTGTCGAAATCAACCCGTGATATTGACGTAAATGCACCTCTAAAGTACGGATTGGTACCTGTATCTTTGGTAACCTGTTGAATATTAGATAAAAAATAAAGCGATGAGGCAAGTTGTATTATCAATGTTAATGTCCCTTGATGGTTATATTGAAGGTGTGAACAACAATATTGATTGGCACGTTTGGAACGATGAGATGCAGGCCTATATGATGGAGTTTTTAAAAACTGTGGATACTTTTATTTATGGTAGAAAATCGTATGAATTAATGCTTGATTATTGGCCCGGGCAAGAAGGTGAATTTGCCGATATTATGAATCAAACCCCTAAAATAGTTTGCTCCACTACATTGCAAGAGGCTAAGATGAATGCAAGAATATTGAAGAATGATCTCGTGGAAGAAATTACAAAGGAAAAAAATAAACAGGGAAAGAATATGGTACTATTTGCAGGAGCCGATTTGGCTTCATCGTTTATGGAGCATAACCTGATAGATGAGTATAGACTTATTGTAAATCCAGTAGCACTTGGTGAAGGAACTCCATTGTTCCAAACCAAGAAAGGTTATACACTCACTTTGGTTGAAACCAAACCTTTTGCATGTGGCAATATACTACTAACCTATAAACCTTAATAAAATGGATGACAGAGTAGTTTTAAAAGAATATGATACAACAACATCAAAACTTGTAGGATTGCTTTCCTCATTGACCAATGAGCAACTCAATTCAAGACCTGCAAATGGAAGCTGGACAGCGGGACAGATCGGTGATCATTTGGATAAATCTTATAATGTATCCAATATTTTGATGGGAACTACCGAGGAGACCAAGCGTGCCCCTGATCAAAAAATGAAAGAAATACGCGAACTGTTTTTAAACTTTGATATAAAAATGGACTCACCCAAAGCCGTGGAACCAACCGATGGACAAATTGACAAGAAAGACCTCCTGACCAGTTTGAAGAAGAAAATTGAATGGGTGAACCAAAACTGCAAGGATATGGACCTCTCAAAAACATGTTTGGATTTTGAAATCCCTGAATACGGTCCGTTCACCCGCCTGGAATGGATAGGTTTCAATACCGTACATACACAGCGCCATATCCATCAACTGGAACAAATCATTAAATACATTACAGCATGATACCTAAAAAAATCTGGGCAAACCTTGGCGTAGAAAATGTGGAACGGACACAGGAATTTTATCTGGCATTGGGAATTAAGCAAAATGGAATGCCTACAAATGATTTGGTAAGTTTTCTGTTTGGCGAGGATGATTTTGTGATTCACTTTTTTGAGAAGGAAAAATTGAAGACAAGTCTCGAGGGAGAAATGGCCGATCTGAGCCAGGGCAACGAAATTATGTTTACCCTTTCCGCAGAGGGGAAGGAAGAGATTCACGATTGGTTGGATACCGTAAAAAAGTTAGGAGGGAGCATTAGATATGATCCTAGAAAGGACAGCAAAAAGTTTTATGACGAAAATGGTTATTACGTTGGAGTTTTTGCCGATTTGGATGGGCATTTGTTCAATTTGTTTTGTAATTTGAATGGTTAACCCATTAAAATTCAATTAAATAATGATACTTCAGAAATTTAAAATAACAATTAAGGCTACACCCAAAAAAGTATGGCAAATACTTTGGAACGATAGCACCTATCGAAAATGGACAACTGTTTTTGCAGAAGGATCTTTCGCCGAAACCGATTGGCAGGAAGGAAGCAAGGTTCTTTTTCTCGGCCCCGAAGGGAGAGGCATGGTAAGTCGAATCAAACGGAACATACCCAATGAACGAATGACCATAGAACATTTGGGAGTTGTTGAGGGAGGTATTGAAAACTTTGAAAGTAAGGAGGCCAATCAATGGGCAGGAGCAACAGAAGATTATACGCTAGAGTCGGTCGATGAAGGAACTCTATTACGGATAGAAATGGAGACAATCGAAGAGTACAAGAACTTTTTCGAGGAAACTTGGCCAAAAGCGCTGGAGAAAGTAAAGGAACTCGCAGAAAAGTCATTATAAATACATATATCACATTAATTTAAAAACCTTACACAATGAAACTAAGCCCTTATTTAAATTTTAACGGAAATGCCGAAGAAGCCTTTAATTTTTACAAGTCAGTATTTGGTGGAGATTTTACAGCAGTCATGAAAATGAGCGATGCCCCGGACAGCGATAAAATGCCAGAGGAGGAAAAGGACCGTATCATGCATATCTCGCTACCCATTTCCAAGGATATCACTTTAATGGCGTCGGATATTTTACCTTCCATGGGCCATTCCCTGAACAATGGTAACAACGTTTACCTATCGTTGCATCCCAACAGTAAAGAAGAAGCAGACCGTTTGTTCAATGGACTTTCCCAAAATGGTGACATAGAAATGCCCATGGCCAATCAATTTTGGGGAGATTATTTCGGAAGTTTTGTAGATCAGTTTGGTGTTCATTGGATGATCAACTACAACCCTGAATTTTAGTAATCTTTCAAAAATTTATAGAAACCGCTATGCACAGTAGTTTTATCGAGCAATCTTCAAAAACAGTGGAGGTGTTTTCCACCTCTGTATCATCCATTGAACAAGCTGAATTCCTTTTGGATAAACTCCAAGAGGAATTCCCTTGCTATGAGATTAATTTTGATTTAGAGGATTGTGATAATATTCTCCGTGTAGCGAGTGTTGGTTCCAACGTAGATGCCGAAATGGTTATTTTGATTATGGAAAGGCATGGGACAGAAATCCAAATATTATGATTATTCAATGATTACAATAGGTCGACCATATAAAGAAGATGTGCCCAGGGACAAAAGGAAAATAATATTGCATACATTTACACCTAAATAAGTTCTTTACTTAATTTCTTTATCAAAACGATAGGGGTTCTCGACAGGTCATTGTCGGGATTAAAAGGGAATCGTGTGTAAATCACGAGCTGACGCGCAACTGTAAGTCCGATTCCACTTTTGGGATAGCATGTTTTTGCCAATTATGCCATTGTCCACCATATTTAGTGGATGAGAAGGCGGCAAAGATCGGACAAGCCAGGATACCTGCCTATATTGTTCCTACTTTGTAGGATTTTGACGGTGCCTTCGCGTAAAGGGCAGGTCGAACGTTTGAAATTTACCCAGAACCTTGGGCCAATTCCATCTGCGTTCTTCTTGTTCAAGGCATTGCGAAGTTGAGCTAAGGAGCTTTTATCTAATTATTCAATTTTATAAAAGCTTTAGCAATGAAAACAAGCAATTTGGGCTACCCTAGAATTGGGGCCCATCGTGAGCTGAAAAGAGCTTGCGAAAAGTATTGGTCGAACAAAATCTCTATGGAAGACCTTGTAGAAGTCGGTAAAAGTATACGTGCGGAAAACTGGAAGCTGCAACTAGAGAGGGGAATCGACCTTATTCCATCCAACGATTTTTCCTTCTACGATCAAGTTTTGGATACCACGTTAATGGTCGGGGCCATTCCAGAGCGTTACAAAAACGCCAAAAAGTCAAGCAAGAACATTTTGGACCTCTATTTTGCAATGGCCAGAGGCTTACAAAAAAATGGAGTGGATGTCATCGCCATGGAAATGACCAAATGGTTCGATACCAACTACCATTACATTGTTCCAGAATTTACAAGAGACCAAGAATTTGAATTGGTTTCCCAAAAAGTCGTGGAAGAGTTTCAGGAAGCCAAAAACCTGGGCATTCAGACAAAACCTGTGCTTTTGGGGCCAGTGACTTATTTATTGTTGGGCAAGGAAAAGGAGAAAGGCTTTCATCGACTTGATCTTTTACCAAAACTAATCCCGGTCTATCATTCCATTTTGAAAATGCTGGCAGATGCCGGAGCAACGTGGATTCAATTTGATGAACCCATACTCTCTACAGATCTTTCAGAAAAAGAAAAAGAAGCAATCGGTAAAGTCTATAATGGACTTACAGAAGCATTTCCAAACCTAAAAATCCTTTTGGCCAGTTATTTTGGCGATTATGGGGATAACCTCGATACAGTCCTAAATCTACCTGTTTGCGCCCTGCATTTGGATTTAAAACGCGGAGCGGATGATTTGGATAAAGTTTTGGAACCGGGAAAGCTCAAAGAACATACAACCTTGTCATTAGGTGTTATTGATGGACGTAATGTTTGGAAAAATGATTTTGAATCCTCCTTGCGGCTTATTGAGAAAGCTAAAGAAGAATTAGGGGAAGAACGTATCATTATTTCACCGTCCTGTTCGTTACTTCATGTTCCCAATGATTTAAATCTGGAGCAAAATGAAGAGGTTCTATCAACTGAAGTAAAGGACTGGATGGCGTTTGCCAAACAGAAATTGGATGAGCTCCAAAGTTTGAAAATACTGGCGAACAATCCTGACTACAAGTCCCAACAGCTATTTTTGGACAATGTCGCTTCCATGGAAAAGAGACGGAATTCCAAACTAATACATAAAACCAAGGTAAAACAAAGGCTGGAACAGTTGGAAGCCAAGGATTACAATAGAGAGTCCTCATTCGATCAACGAAAGATTCTTCAGGAAGAGCATCTACAATTACCACTTTTTCCTACCACAACCATCGGTTCCTTTCCGCAGACCCAAGAAGTGAGAAGGAATAGGTCCTTGTTTAAAAAAGGAGCGCTTCAAGAGCAAGCTTATGTGAATTTTTTGATGGAAAAAACAACCGAGACCATTCGTTTACAGGAAGAAATCGGTTTAGATGTTCCCGTTCATGGAGAATTTGAACGCAACGATATGGTAGAGTACTTTGGAGAGCAGTTGGAAGGCTTTACGTTTACCCAAAACGGTTGGGTGCAGAGTTACGGTTCACGCTGTGTAAAGCCGCCTATTATTTACGGAGATGTTTCAAGGCCTGTTCCCATGACGGTTTTCTGGACATCGTTTGCACAATCATTGACCGATAAGCCGGTAAAGGGAATGCTCACTGGGCCGGTAACCATTTTGCAATGGTCCTTTGTCCGTGATGATCAGGCACGCTCCGTGACCTGCGAACAAATTGCATTGGCCATTTTGGACGAAGTACTTGATTTGGAAAAGGAGGGCATCAGCATAATCCAAGTAGACGAACCAGCAATTCGCGAAGGTCTGCCCTTGCGTAAAAAGGACTGGGAAAAGTATTTGAACTGGGCGATAGGAGCCTTTAAATTGTCCACGAGCGGTGTGAAAGATTCCACACAGATTCATACCCACATGTGTTATTCCGAGTTCAACGACATTATTCAGAGCATTGCGGATATGGATGCCGATGTGATAACCATAGAATGCTCCCGTTCCCAAATGGAACTATTGGATGCTTTTTCGGAGTTTGATTATCCCAACAATATTGGTCCGGGAGTGTACGACATCCATTCCCCAAGGGTTCCGTCCAAGGAGGAGATCATCAAATTATTACAAAAAGCAGAACATGTACTTCCAGCATCCAAATTGTGGGTGAATCCCGATTGCGGGCTAAAAACCAGAGGTTGGGAGGAAACCATCAGTGCCCTTAAAATAATGGTCTCTGCAGCGCAGCAGATGAGGGAAACTGTCGGCCAACCATCAAATTAAAATTAAAACTAATCGGGGCCGATATGCGTATTGGCCCCTTAATCTATGAATCATGATAGACGACAGTAACATCCGTATTTCACCCCTGCTCAGTTTCGATTTTTATTTGGAAAGCTATCACAAGTTGATGCTGCAACTCAAAAAAGAAGTTGATTTGAAGCAAATCAAATCACTCTTGAGAAACGATATTGACCACAACATTCAACAAATTATAAAGACAGAGGATTATGATGCCTTGGTGATTACCGACCTGAATCAGGCTATCGTATGGGTAAATGATGGTTTTACAGAAATGACCGGCTACCATAAAAAATATGCATTGGGAAAAAAACCTAGTTTTCTGCAAGGAGCCGAAACATCAAAAATGATCAAAAGGCAGATTAAAGAGCAGCTTTTGTCCCATCATCGCTATAAAGGGGCCATAATAAATTATAGAAAGAATGGGGAAGCCTATCGTTGCCAAATTGACATCTTTCCAATCTATGGTTCCAAGGGAGCCCCGACCCATTTTATTGCATTGGAAAAGGAATTGTTGGCCGCTTAAAAAAGAAAATTAATTTGCATGATCTTCTTAAGATTGCAACTATCCTGTTTTATCTTTGCAATACCAAATAATCGTTTTCGTTGACGAACCGCAGTCTTCCCATAGTATTCACACTTTTATATATAATGGCCATGTTACGGCCTGTTATGCCCGTGTTCGAATATGTGGTGAACCAAGATTACATTGCGGAATACCTTTGTGTGAACAAGGACAAGCCCATGTTGAATTGTAACGGAAAGTGTTATTTGGCCAAAATGTTACAAGAGGAACAGGAAGAGAAAAAGCAAAACTTGCCATCTATCAATCTAGAAGAATACCCCATTGGCTTTGTGGATATTCTTTTCTGTGATTTTGCTAAACATATTTTAAAAAGGAACGAGTTGCCTGAATTCAGCCCAAGAGACCCTCGGCAGTTCGCTCAATCTGTTTTTCACCCTCCCAACTGTTAATTCAAATTTTATTGGTTCTAAGGCTATTTCCCGATTGGGAACCATGGTCTTGTGCGCAATGGTAATTGGTGATGCATATGTTGCACATCATCAGTTCCTTGCATTTAATTTTTAGCAGGAAATCCAACTACCATAATGGATTTCCCAAAACCTTAATATTTGAATTTAAAATGAAATCATTATATAAATTATCCACCTTACTGATCTTATCTGTTTTTGTAATCTCTTGTAGTGATGACGATTCGCCCGGAGACGAACTAACGGGATCGGGAATGGTCAAAATTGAATTTGACAATAGTGTTGCAGGAGACGACCTTATTTTGGGTTCTTCGTACACCAACTCCCAAGCTGAGAGCTTGACCATAAACCGCCTTAATTACATAGTGAGCAATTTTAGGCTCACCGATACCCAGGGTAATGTGTTTACTTACCCTAAAGAGGATGGCTATTTCATAACAAGCGAAGAAACTGGTAACACCGAAGTGGTTTTGATGGATGTTCCCGCCGGGAGGTATACCTCTATGACCTTTGGTATAGGAGTGGATCAAGAAAAATACCTTTTGGGGGCAGAAGGCCAAGGTGATTTGTTGACCGAAGCCGAAAGTACTGACATGATGTGGTCTTGGCAAGCAGGATATAAGTTCCTAAATTTTGAAGGTACGTTCACCTCCTCAACAGTACCAGAAAACACGTATTTTCAAATTCATATGGGAAGCCACGGCTCCAGCTTGGATAACTATAAGGAGACAACCTTGAGTTTGGGCACCGAAGCTTTGGTAAGCGATGAAATGACCCCAATTATTCATCTAGTGGTCAATGCAGGTGATATTTTGGACGGGGACAACAAAATATCACTGGCAGAACAGGCTGTGATCATGGTGAGCGAGGAAAAATCACCAAAGATTGCTGAAAATACCGCGAATATGTTCAGTGTGGACCATGTTCACAATGGAGATGGAAGCTCACATTAAAAGATACTTTGGGCTGTCCTTTTACGGACAGCCCTTAAATCAAAAACATGAAAACAAGGTATCTTTTTTTGGCGACCCTACTGATATTGTTGGGAGCCTGTGATGATAATGATGGAGAATATATCAAAATAGAGGATAATGAACGTTTGTCCGTTACCATGCCCACCAATTTTCCACCGATGGTGTACAATGTGGAAGAAAATCCACCGACCAAATATGGTTTTGAACTGGGTAAAAAGTTGTTCTACGATGGAAAACTATCTGCCAATGGGTTCATTTCATGTGGTTTTTGTCATGAGCAACGATTCTCCTTTACACACCACGGTCATCAATTTAGCCATGGAATAGACGATAAGCAAGGAACCCGTAACACCCCTTCTTTGGCCAATATGGCCTTTTTTCGAGAATTTGCTTGGGACGGGGCAACCAGTCATTTGGACCTATTCCCCATAATTCCTATAACAAACGAAGTTGAAATGGGTGAGACCATGACGAGTGTGTTGGAAAAATTAAAGGCCGATAGTCAGTACCAAAAAGAATTCGAGGCTGCCTTTGAAGAAGGGGGAGTCAACCACGAAAATTTTTTGAAGGCGATTGCCCAATTTATGGTGATGATGGTTTCCTATAATTCAAAATATGACAAATATGTGCGAAAAGAAGACGGTGTGGCCTTAACCAAGCAAGAACTCCAAGGGATGCATGTTTTTCAGGAAAAATGTGCAAGCTGCCATACTACGGACCTTTTTTCCGATGGAAGTTTTAGGAATAATGGACTTCCACCAAATCCAAGTATAAATGATATTGGACGTGCCGAAGTGAGCGGGAGTGCCAACGATAACTATAAATTCAAGGTGCCCAGTCTAAGAAATGTGTCGCTCACCGCACCCTATATGCACGATGGCAGGTTCGGCAGTTTGGAATCCGTACTCAATTTTTATCAAAGCGGTGTACAGGATTCACCCACTCTAGACCCCTTGCTCAAAACCGAAGAGGGTCTAGGAATCTCCCTTAATGATACAGAAAAATTGGCCTTGATTGCATTTCTGGGGACACTTACCGACGACGAATTTATTAATGACGAACGTTTCGCCGAATACTAATTTTATGAAAATATATATAACAATAGCTTTACTGATTATAATGGGCATTTATGTAATGCAAGCAAGTGAAATGCCCGCAAGACCTTGTTACCGGACCATTTCGTCCTCTTTGATGGAATTTGACGATTTCTGTGATGTTTGCGGTTGTAGCGGCAATGGCGGAAGTATGGGGTTTGGCACCGGACTGAACAATAACTTTATAGGACTTCGGTACATTGGACAGCGCTATAGGTCACGGGATGGTATTTTCTCCAATTCTCCATGGATCGATGAGAACTTCAATACCGTCCAATTATGGACCCAAATTCCGGTTGGACGTAGGTTGATCATCAATGCGGTGATGCCGTATCAATTTCATTCCAGAGAGTTTGCCGATGATACGAAGCAGCATATCAATGGGCTGGGTGATGCCACGGTTCTCGGGTTTTATCAAATCCTAAAACAAACACCGGACAGTATCATTTCCATTAAGCCACAGCACACTTTACAATTGGGGGGCGGTGTAAAAATGCCCACAGGTAGGTTTGAGGAGGAAAACCTTGAAGGAAGTGTCAACCCAAGTTTTCAGCTGGGCACTGGTAGTTGGGACTATGTTTTGGGAGCCAATTACGGCGTTACCCATCGAAATTGGGGTCTTTCTGCCATGGTCAACTACACCATCAAAACCAAAAATGATAAAGAATATCGTTTCGGAAACCAGTTCAACTATGCCTTAAATGCCTATAAAACATATTATTTGGGAACCAATTTCGCGTTAACGCCCCAAGCTGGAATCGGCGGGGAACATTTTGAGAAAAATAAGGAATTTGGGTTCGAAGTACATGATACGGGTGGTAATGCACTGTTCAGTAGGTTGGGGGTTGAGGTAAATTACAGGCAATATGCACTCGGCCTGTCCTCTATGTTGCCCGTTGCCCAAGATCTAAACAATGGCAAGGTTGAGGTGAAAAGCAGATTTTCGGTCTATCTGAATATCAATATTTAACACATGAAGAGTACCAAGAAACATTTTGTTTCTTGGTACTTTTTTAAACGCATGGGTAATTAACATCCTTGGAAGTTTATGTGAATCTGCCTTGGAACATCCATTACTTTAAAGTATAATTTTTACCTTCGCCGAACATGGGGTGCCCTAAATGGGCTGAGATCATACCCGGAAGTCGAGTACTTCGCACCTGATCCAGATAATGCTGGCGTAGGGATTTAGGCAAATATTGCCCGTATTCCAATTTGGGTACCCCATGATTTTTTGAACGTTGGTTACTCAAAACAATGGAATATAGTACACAACTTGTAGTTCTACAATGGATCGGAACCCTTTTTGGAGTGGTTCAGGTTCTTTTGGCCAGACAGAACAATATCCACAACTATCTTTTCGGCATTATTGCCATTCTAATCAGTATTTGGGTGCTCTATCAATCCCAATTATATGCGGATATCTTGCTCAATATGTATTATTTGGTGATGAGCATTTACGGCTGGTTTTATTGGAAGATGGGAAAACAAAAACAGGAAGCGCCCATTTCGTATTCAACAGGAAAAGAGCACGGTATCGCCATCGGTATAGTAGTGGGGTGTTTTATTTTGATGGCCTATTGGCTCGGACAGCATACAGATTCCGACGTGCCGTATTGGGATGCCGTGGTCTGCGCCTTTGCATGGGCCGGTATGTGGTTGATGGCCAAACGAAAGATTGAAAATTGGGTCTATCTGAATATTAGCAACATCATGTCCATTCCGTTATTGATATATAAAGAGCTCTATATCTATGCTGGGTTGACCGCTTTTTTGTTCACCGTTGCAATTTCGGGATACATCAAATGGAAAAAAATCATTGATAAGAAAAGCAACGAGACCTATGCAGGAGCTTAGCGAGTTTGATTTTAAAAAACCGATTTTTAGCGATGAGGTTTTGCAATGGGTAGCCGAAGAAAATCTGTGGAACCTTTGGGTGCCCAAGTGTTATGGGGGTCTGGAAATGTCCTTGTCCGATGGTTTGAAAAAGCTACGGTCACTGGCCAAAGTGGATGGGAGTCTAGGCTGGACGGCTACCTTGTGCAGCGGGGCCAACTTTTTTGTAGGTAATTTACCCAGGCAGGTAGCCGACGATATTTTTATCGACGCCGAAAGACCTGTTTGTTTCGGGGGAAGTGGCGGGGTCTTTGGAACCGCTGAAAAAGATGGGGATGGATATGTTATTTCAGGAACTTGGAAATATGCAACTGGGGCACCGTACCTTACCCACTTTACTTTGAATGCGAAGATACAAGAGAATGGCCAAGATGTTATCCAAAACGATGGCACTCCCATGATTCGTTCGTTTTTGCTCCATGCAAACCAAGTAGAAATTATAGAGGATTGGGAAACCATGGGGCTCAAGGCAACAGCCACCCATTCCTTTAAGGTCGAAGAGCAATGGGTGCATGAAAAGTATAGTTTTGTGTACAATAAGGTGCATCAGCCGCATCCAGTTTTCAAGGTGCATTTTTCCTTGTTTGCCGACCTTACATTGTGGGTCAACTATTTGGGGATGGCAGAACATTTTATGGAAGAGGCTACAATCCTAGGTGGCTCAACAGAAGATATCGATCAACTGAAAGTTTACATTGGAAAGTGTGATGCTCTTCTTTCTGATTTTGCAACTGAAATCGAAAGAAGCATAAAGCAGGGCCACACGTTTTCAGAAAAATACATCAATACTGTTCACCATGAAGCTTCCAAATCCGTACAACTCCTTTCACAATGTATTTTGAGCACGTACCCAAGTCTGGGTATTTTGGCCAGTACGGAAAATCATGTTTTGAATCAGGTGTTCAGGGACTATTTTACTGCCACACAGCACCATATTTTTAGAAAGGGCACCACCATGTCGAGAATTTTGAAGGATTTGGATTAGTGCCATTTAACGCAACGTATTGAAATATTCCCATCTTTAACAAAAAGGATTTATGGAAAAGTTAATTTCGAGTTTGCTCATCCTTGTATTGTTGGGCCAATTTTCGGCATGTAACAATGATGATACTGATACTCCAAACCCAACGGATACATCCATTTTAGGGAAATGGAAACTGACCGCGGCATACATTAGCTCCGGTGGGCCACAATATTGGGTAGATGTCGAAGATGGGGAAGAGATAGAATTCCTATCGGATGGCAGTTTCACTTCGACCAATTACCCAGAATGTAAAGAAGACGGGTATACCCTTGATGGAGAAAACCTGTTGCTGGACTATGATTGTGAGGATATGGAGCTGGTAGCCGAAAACGAAGAAGGCTTGATTACTTTTCATATCGAATTTGAAGATGACCATTTTCTGTTGTCCCCGACCAGTGTGCTTTGTATTGAAGGGTGTAGTTACAAATATGAAAGGATGGATTAATAAGGGTTTCGGGTTATAAAATTCGCAAATAACTTCGTGGTCAATCATAAAGCCCGTAATTCCTATGCCATACATTTTAGATTTTCTAGGTATTTAGTAGATTTGGCAATAAACCAACTTCTAACTAACTCATGACCTTAAAACATCGTTCTTTTTATTTCCTATTTACATTTTTGTTGAGTTGTGCCACTTTTGCACAAGATTTTGAAGCCTTGGAATACCGTACCATAGGTCCCGCTAGGGGAGGTAGGGTAACCACCGTTACCGGAACAGCCATGTTGCCGGGTACTTTTTATTTTGGCGCTACTGGTGCCGGTGTCTGGAAAACCGAAGAATACGGAACCTCTTGGAACAATATTTCCGACGGATTTTTTAAAACGCCCTCAATCGGTGCCATTGAAGTTGCAGCTAACGACCCCAATATTCTTTATGTAGGTACGGGGTCCGATGGTATCCGTAGCAACATCATCGAAGGCAAGGGCATGTACAAATCCATTGATGCCGGAAAAACATGGGAACACATTGGTCTGGAAAATGCAGGTCAGATAGGTGCCGTGGAAATAGACCCTACCAACAGCAATATTGTTTGGGTAGCCGCCATCGGAAATGCATTTAAGTCCAATAAGGAAAGAGGAATATTTAAAACCACTGATGGAGGTGCAACTTGGGAAAAAGTTTTGTTCGTTTCCGAAGAGACAGGTTTTGCCGATTTGGAATTGCTTCCCGGAAACCCCAATGTCGTCTATGCCGCTGCCTGGAAAGCAAGACGAACCCCTTGGACCATTGATTCAGGTGGGGAGAACAGTGAAGGTGGAATCTATAAATCCGTGAACGGTGGAAAAGATTGGGAGAAATTGAAGGATGGGCTTCCAACGGGACTTATTGGTAAGATTGATTTGGCCGTTTCGCCGGTCGATTCCAGAATACTTTATGCGGTTGTGGAAGCGCCGGGTAAGGATAGAGGATTGTACAAATCAGTAGATCAGGGAAAATCCTTTGAGCATGTTTCTGATGATGAACGATTGGTGAATCGTCCTTTCTATTATACCAACATTGAGTTGGACCCGACCAATCCTGATATTGTGTATTCGAATGCCAACCCTTTGATAAAATCCACGGATGGAGGAAAAACGTGGAGGCGTATGAGTGTTCCCCATGGAGACAACCATGATATTTGGTTAAATCCGGATAATCCAGACCTATTGATTCAATGTAATGATGGTGGGGCCAATATATCCCACAACGGAGGAAAAACATGGTCTACCCAATACAACCAGCCAACAGCAGAGATTTATCAAGTTGCTGTGGATGATCAATATCCTTACTGGGTCTATGGAGCACAGCAGGATAATACAACGATAGCCATTCCAAGTATGGCGCCTACGGCAACTTCTCCCGCCAATGGAAGTATAATGATGGATGTTGGAGGATGTGAAACTGGGCCTGTAATCCCGATGCCGGGCAATCATTATATCGTTTACAACAACTGTAAGGGACGCTTTAGCGTGTACAGTAAAAAAACAGGACAGAGCCGTGAATATTCCATCGGGGCATCCAACATTTACGGGCATAATCCTAAAGATTTAAAGTATAGGTTCCAACGTGTGGCGCCCATCCATGTTTCCCCATTTGATCCTGAAGTGGTGTACATGGGCTCCCAATTCCTTCACAAAACAAATGATGGAGGTAAAAACTGGGAAATCATATCTCCAGACCTAACAGAGAACGACCCTGATAAACAAGTTATTTCTGGTAACCCCATTACAAGGGACATTACCGGTGAAGAATATTATAGTACGCTTTATTCCATCAGGGAATCCAAAATCAGTAAAGGTGTGATATGGACAGGGTCCAACGATGGTGTTATTTCAGTTACGAAAGATGGCGGCACTACTTGGAAGAACGTTACACCTAAAAAATTACCCAAGGGAGGTAGGGTAGAGTCCGTGGAACCATCACAGTTTGACCCTGCAAAGGCTTACATCGCCGTGGACCGACATTTGTTGGGAGATACCACGCCTTACTTTTATAAAACTGATAATTACGGCGAAAGCTGGGAGCTGGTCAGTACCGAATCCAATGGTATACCATCCGACCATACGGCGAGGGTATTGCGAGAGGATCCCGTACGTAAGGGACTTTTGTATGCCGGTACCGAGTACGGAATGTTTATTTCTTTTGATGATGGAGGAACATGGAAAAGCTTTCAACAAAATCTACCTGTGACACCGATTACCGATATCATTTTGTTCCGAGGAGACTTGATTTTAAGTACCATGGGTCGTGGTTTCTGGATTTTGGACAAGATTACTACCTTAAATGACGAAAACATCACGCAATTGGGAGAGACTCCAGTTCTGTTTAAACCTGATGACACCTATAGATACCAAACTCCATGGGGCGGTGCAGATTTCCCGCAATATCCATCAACCAGCGTAATTATTGATTACTACCTACCATCGGATATAGAGGAAGGGATTAGCCTACAGATTTTGGATGCCCAAGGAAAAGAGGTTTCGACCATTGTGAGCGATTCCACAAAATTGAAGGCGGCTACGGAGCTGGTCGAGGACATGAGTCTTAGCATGACTTTTGTGTACATGAACGAGAAATTGGAAGCTAAAAAGGGACTCAATCGTTTTGAGTGGAACATGCAGCAGAAAGGAGCTTGGGACCAAAACAAAAGAAGAAGTTTCGGGAACGGACCTGAGGTACTGCCTGGAAAGTACACCGCGAAACTTACTGTGGGTGAACAATCCTTCGAGAAAAGTTTTGAAGTGCTCATGGACCCGAAGCTTGAAGAAGACGGAATTTCTTTGGCTAACATGAAAGAGCAACAAGAACTTCAGTTTAAGGTAATTGATTTATTATCGGAAGCACGACAATTTCAGGATAAGGTAGAAAAGAAGATTAAGGAGTTGGAAAAGTCAAATGCGAACGAAGCCCAACTTCAAAAGTATAAAGATGCTTTAAAGGAGCTAAAAAACGATGAAGGAGCCTATCCTGAAGTGGTTATGGTAGCTCAAATTTCGTATTTGTACTACATTTTGAGCAGCGCGGACAAAGAACCAGGACAAGAGGAAAAAAACCGCTACCAAGAATTGTTGGCCCAATTCAACGAACTTAAGGGAAAAGTTAATCTATAATTTAAAAGCCCCTTTTAAAAGGGGCTTTTTGTTTACTGCTCAGTGCAATTCTTCACAATGAAAACCATTGTTTTGTAAGAGCGTGGAAATTATTGGAGCCTTCAGGTTTTTGGTTTCGACTCTCAGGATATTGTCACAATCTTCGAGGTCAAAATTCCAGCAGCCATTGGTATCGACCAGCCTGTTCAGCCACGGACGAAGCTGTTTCACTTCTCCTTTTCGTTTTACGGATGTCTTAAAAACATGGACAGTCATCATAATTTAGCTTCGGTCATAAAAAAAAGGAGGTTCAATATCAAGGGCACGTAAATAAACATAACCTTGCGCACGGTGGTGAATCTCGTTATCCACGAAATACTGTATGCTGGATAACACGGTACCTTCATACTGCCCAAAAAGTTTTATCTCCTCTTGGAACCTCTTGACGCTTATTTGGCTCCAAAGCTTATTGATTTCTTCGGTGTCCTGGTCCCATTTTTTTAAAAAATCGGCTTTGGTGCTACCGTAGTCGCGGTGTTCGTCAAATTCAACGGTTTTTCCTGATACGATTTCAGTAAGTCCGGGAACGGCAATGGCAAAAAGTTCTTTGGTCATTTCAGCAAAAGGACGCATCCCTCCAATACTGTAATTAAAAAACTCTTTTTCAGGAAAGGCCTCGATAACCCTTCGGGTAAGTCTTCTGTGTCCTTGGTACTGTTCCAAAAACTGTTCAGGTGTCATTACTTGTCTCGTTGTCTGTTCATTAATGGTGTTTTCCATGTAATTGTGATTTAAAGGTTTATTGTTTCTGAAAACAAAATTAGAAGGGGGGTGTGACAGCCCCGTGTCAGTAGTAAAAATTGAATTCAAAAAAAATACTGTTGACAAACTGCTGTCATATGTTCCAAATAATTTTGATGGAGACAATGCATATAAATGATATAATATGAGCAGGAAAACATCTTCCATCCACGGATTGAAATCCTATCTTTGGGAGATAGCTCACGCAATTATGGGAATGGATACCGTTAAACGTTTTGATAGGATAGTTGCTATTTTAATACAGTTGCAGACCAAGCGGATTGTAAAAGCGCAGGAACTTGCGGATCGCTTTGAGGTGAGCTTGCGCACCATTTATAGGGATGTCAGGACCCTTGAGGCCTCCGGGGTTCCCATTGTTAGTGAGGCCGGGGTAGGATATTCCATCATGGAGGGATATCGATTGCCCCCGGTGATGTTTACCCGCGAGGAGGCGGGAAGTTTTGTAGCGGCCGAAAAATTGATGCAGCAATTCACGGATAAATCTCTTGGCGCTTATTACGAGTCTGCGATGTTTAAACTAAAATCGGTTCTGCGGGGCAAGGAAAAGGAGTGGGTGGAAGCATTGGAATCCCAAGTGTCCATAGTGCCCGGGCAGGTTCTGTTCAACGATAAAGTGCCCAATGCCCTTGAGATTCTCTTCGAGAGCATTGCAGAACGGAAACAAGTGTTTTTGAGATACGAATCATTACGGGAAGAAACACCATTGGAACGATACATTGAGCCCGTAGGGCTGTTTAATGAAAACGGATTTTGGTACATTTTGGGTTATTGCCACCTGCGGACGGATTATCGTCATTTTAGAACGGATAGAATCCATAAGATAGCAAGAACCTCGCTTGATTTTTTGCTGGAGCATGGCACAATTGACGAGCACAGGAGCAAAAAAGAGGAGGTTTCAAAAACCAAAGTAAAAATAGTGGTGGATAAATCCGTGGCCAAGTATATTCAGGGCCAGACTAAATACTATGGATTGGTATCCAGCGAGATAAAGGGAGACCAAGTTGAAATGACGTTCATGACCACGGATTGGAAAAACGGATTTTCCCGTTGGTACTTGATGTTCGGAGACTATGCCAAAATAATCGAACCAGAGGCGCTAAGGGAGCGGGTGGCCGAGATATTGGCCAAAAGTCAAGAAAGGCTTTCCTATTAAAAAGGCTCAAATATAAAAGATGGATTTATTCACGAATCAGATAGACCCCAATCATAATATATTGCCCAAAGACGGCACCGTAAATTACTTTGGACCCATTCTAGCCCAAGAAAAGGCTGATTTCTTTTTTGAGCAATTAAAAAATACCATTCCATGGGAACCTGATACGGTCCATATGTTCGGTAAGCGCATAATTACCAAACGGAAGGTGGGCTGGTATGGAGACGAACCATTTGAATATACATATTCCAAGAGCACAAAGCGAGCATTGCTTTGGACCCCTGAGCTTATCGAACTCAAAAAGCTGACCGAAAGCCGAACGAATGAGACCTATAATTCCTGTTTACTTAATTTATATCATTCAGGAGAAGAGGGGATGGGATGGCACACTGACGATGAAAGGGAACTTAAACCCAACGGTGCAATAGCTTCTTTAAGTTTTGGAGCGGAACGTAAATTCACATTCAAACACAAGGAATCCAAGGAAAAGGTAGAGTTATGGTTGGATCATGGAAGTTTGCTGGTAATGAAGGGTGAAACACAAACACATTGGCTCCACCGTTTGCCGCCAACAAAAAAGATAGGTGCTCCAAGAATCAATTTAACATTTAGAACGATAAAATTGTAATATAGAGGTATTGGGCTTTAGGTAAGCTATATTTCAAAGGGCAGTTTTGTAAATTCATTGTTTAGAAGGAACTTTACCAGATAAATTAACGAGAATGCCGATTATATTCAGGGTTACATCAATTGTGTTTCTATTGGTCTGTGCATCAGTCAGTGGACAACAGTTGTTGCCACCTATCCAAAATTATCAGTTACTGGATTATAAGGGAGGCACAAAAAATTGGGATGTTTCCATCAATGAAAATGGGGAGTTGTTCGTGGCGAACAACAAAGGGCTGCTTCATTATAATGGTGAACAGTGGACATTGAACAAACTGCCCAACAATACAATAATCAGGTCGGTTAAAAGTATTGGGGACCGGGTGTACACGGGGTCTTACGAAGAATTTGGCTATTGGACCAAAAATGAGTTTGGTGAACTGGGTTATACTTCATTGACGCACCTTATTAAGGACCATACCTTTACAAGTGAAGAATTCTGGGAAATTTTCCCTTCTTCGGATGGCAGGGTAATGTTCCGTTCCTTTTCGGCGATTTATTCTTATTCAGAGGATAAGATAACCGTTGTTGACCCACCCTTTGTGGTGTCCGATCTTATCGAATTCAATGAGAAATTGATTGTGGCCGGTGGTTCCGTAGGACTTTTTGAAGTAAAAGGGGATTCGTACGAGCCATTGTCAGATCAAGATTTATTGGTTGGGAAAACCATTAATGACATAGCCATTTTTGAAGGTAACTTACTGGTGGGTACCAAACTAAGTGGATGTTTTTTATATGATGGGAAAAAGTTGCTTCCCTGGCGGACATTTATCAATGAAGAGCTCAAGGAGCATCAACTGAACAAAATAACCCTTTTGGGAGAAAACCTGCTAGGCTTTGGGACCATTAAAAACGGCATGTATCTCTACAGTTCCGAAACGGGCAAGTACAGTATTTTAAATCGTGAATCCGGTCTTCAGAACAACACGGTGCTTTCTTCATTATTGTACAAAGATTTACTCTGGTTGGGGTTGGACAATGGATTAGCTCGCGTGAGGCTTAATAATCCTATAACGTACTTTACAGATTATACAGGATTGTTAGGCATGGTCTACGATATTGCCTGGTACAATGGTAAATTGTTTCTGGGAAGCAATACAGGGGTCTTTTATTTTGAGGGTAGTGAACTAAAGTTCGTTAACGGCTCCCAAGGACATGTGTGGGACCTAGATGTAATCGAGGGCGATTTGCTGTGTGGACATACAAGGGGAACATTCAAGGTGTCCGAGAACAGTTTTGAACTGATTAGCGAAGTTGCCGGTGGTTATCAGATGATAAAAGTACCGGATAGAAAATCTACCTATGTCCAAGGAACCTATAATGGTGTGGCCATGTTTACAAAACATGATGATGAAACTTGGGAAGTAGTTAAGATAGAAGGGATGGATGAACCAGTGAAGCAATTATGCTTTGAAACACCAAGCATACTTTGGACGGCGCATCCGTATAAAGGATTCTCTAGAATTCATTTTAATGAAGCCCAATACAATAAGGTAGATAGAATCCAGAAGTTCAACCAAGAAGAGGCCCCAAGCGAGTACAATGTAAAGCTCTATAATATAAAGAACCATATTGTACTTAATAGTGAAGGGAATTGGTATGCCTACAACCCGATTGGCGACAAAATTGAAAAATTTGAGGAATTCAAAGATTATAAAAACAAGGAACTGCTGTTTTTTGATCAAGAATATTTTTGGTTTGTGCACGATGATGAACAGAAAGCCATTATTTATACAGATTTGAAGGGAGACAGTCTAATGCTTACAGATTTGCCGCTGCGAGAGCGATTGGCACCTGATTCACAAAATTTGGTAAAGGTGAATGACAGTACATCCTACATTACCCTTATAGACGGATTTGCCAAAATTAATGCACCAGGGTTAAAGGGAATATCCGGGCAAGAAGAGCTTCCGGTTCCGAGTTTTATAGTTTTAAAAGATCAAGAGAGCAAGCATTCGGTACAGGGGAACAGCATAGACATTCCTTTTAGAAATTCCCAATCCATAACCATCGAGGTAGCATCACCAGAATACATATATCCCCATTATTATTATAGGTTGGAAGGGCCAAAGGAATATTCGCAATACGTGGAGAGTGGGGCCATCAATTTTCAAAACCTGCCTTATGGTGAGTATACTTTTAAAATTGCCACTTCGGGTATGGATAATAGCATTTCTGAATACAAGCAATTGAATTTCACTATATCCCCACCTTGGTTTTTTTCGTGGTGGAGTCTCTTTCTTTATTTGGCATTGGCTGTTCTTGCAATTTATTTGGTGAGAAGATACAATAGGAGAAAATTGGAAAGAAAGCATAGGGAGTTGGAAGAACGTTTACATCACGAGCAGCAGGAGAGGATGGCCAAGATGGAAAAAGAAGAACTGGCCAAAGAAGTGAAGCAAAAGCAGAATGAATTGGCTAGCACCACATTGAACATTGCACGAAAAAATGAAATGATACTGGAATTGAAGAATATGCTTATTATGAACAAGGATAAGTTCTCCAATTCACAGCGATACCGAACATTTATCAAAAAGCTGAACAGTTCCATTGAGGATACCGAAGATTGGAGACGATTTGAGGTGAATTTTAAGGAATTGCACCAAGATTTTTTTGAGCGATTATTGAAGTCTTACCCCTCCTTGACCCCAAAAGACCTAAAGTTATGTGCTTACCTAAAAATGAATCTTTCTACAAAGGAAATTGCACCCTTGATGGGCATAACGGTTAGAGGTGTGGAAATACATCGATACCGTCTCAGGAAAAAGCTAGATATGGATAGCTCGGACAACCTTTCCAACTTTCTCATCACTTTTTAAGAGTTTAAAAACGCTCCAAGAAGTTTATTAAAAGTTCTAAAACAGATTACATCATTACTACATCACTATGTTAATATTTTTTACATCAAAACATGTGTTGGATACTGCAAACGCTGTGAAACAAGGGTTTCAAAGCATTTTAAAAATGATGTATTTATTATGTATTCCAATCAGCCTGCTATCGGCACACTCTTTATTAATTTAGTAAAAATCTAACTCTATTTTTGCACAATTATGAAAATTAAAAGCAAACTTTTGCTAATGTCATTTTTATTGTTTCAGGCCGTCGTTTTGGCCCAAAACAATATAACGATTTCGGGAACGGTAACCGATGATCAAGGGCAACCATTGCCTGGGGCAAGTATAGTGCTTGAGGGTACTACAACAGGAATACAAACGGACTTTGATGGAAACTATACCTTGGACAACGTTCCGGGAGATGGTTCGTTGGTGTTTAGTTATGTAGGTTTTACTTCTCAAACCATACCTATTAATAATAGAACAACTATCGACTTGACGATGCAGGAAGACACGCAAAGTCTAGATGAAGTTGTTGTGGTCGGCTATGGTACCCAGAAGAAGGCAGATTTAACAGGTTCCATTGCCACAGTGGATGCCGAGCAAATTGAAAAAACACCTTCCGCCAACCCCGTACAATCTTTACAGGGCAAGGTTGCAGGTGTACAAATTGTAACGCCAGGTTCCCCAGGAGCATCACCTACGGTTAGGATTCGAGGTCTGGGTACATATTCCGATGCTACCAGTCTTTTATATGTTGTTGATGGTATGTTCTACAGCAATATAGACTTTTTGAACCCGAACGATATCAAGTCGATGAACGTTTTGAAAGATGCCTCTTCTTCTGCTATTTATGGGGTAAGGGCAGCGAACGGTGTAATCATCATCGAAACAAAATCTGGAGGAAAAAACAGGAAGCCTACTATAGAGTATAACGGTTATACAGGTATACAACGTGCGCAAAATGTGTTGCAAATGGCCAACGCCGAGCAATTTGTGACCATGGCCGTGGAATCTGGTTCATCAGCTGATGTTCAGTTTATCTTAAATGCAATGCAGCGTTATGGTAGAAGTAGGGTCAATCCAAACGTACCCAATGTGAATACAGATTGGTACGATGAGATTATCCGCGATGGACTTATTCAGAACCACAGTTTAAGTGTAACCGGTGGTACAGAAAATGTTTCCTATTCCTTGGGTACAAACTACTTTTCACAACAAGGTTTGTTGGATATGAACAACGAGTACGAGCGATTCAATATCCGTTCCAAGCTCGATGTGGATGTTACCGATAATTTAAAAGTAGGGGTGAATACTGTGTTCAGTAACGCTACACAGCAAAACGCTGAGGATGCTGCATGGTTCAAAGCTTATTTTGCCGTACCTATTTTACCAGTGTTCGATGATTTAAATACAGAAGCAACTCCTACGCGCTACGCAAATGCACAAGCATTCGGATATAGGAGTACACAGAATCCATTTCCCGATATGGTCTACAACGATGATAGGTTGAAAATACGCAAGTTATTGGCCAATATCTATTTGCAGACCGATCTTATAAAAGACAAGCTTACGTTTAAGACTACCTACAATGTGGATTTCTCCGCTTTGGAAGAAAGATATGTGAATCTACCTTATAATATGGGTTATGGTGACCAACGAATTTCTGATATAAACAGAAAGCAGAACAACTACTACAATCAAATTTGGGATAACGTGCTTACCTATACGGATACCTACGCAGAAGACCATAACGTAACGGTAATGGCGGGTACTTCCTTTAGGGACGAAGCATCAAACAGGTTCGAGGCTACTGGTCGCGACATTGCGGGAATCAATTATGAAACATCATGGTTTCTGGATTTTGCCGACCCTTTATCGTTCAATAATAATGTGGAAGAGGACAACGGTAGAATCTATGGACAATCCTATTTTGGTAGAGTGTCGTACAACTTTAAGAACCGATATCTGCTTTACGGAACATTTAGAGCGGACAGGTCATCTAAATTTACGCAAGAACAATGGGGTTATTTCCCTTCTGTAGGTGCTGGTTGGGTAATTTCGCAAGAACCATTTATGGAGAATGTGGGCTTCTTTGATTTCTTAAAGTTGAGGGCCGCATGGGGTAGATTGGGTAACGATAACGTTCCTGCAAGTGCCGGTGCCAATACTATTTCCAACGAAACTGTGGATTTGGGAGATACCCCAAATACCGGTATTACGGCAACAAGTACTTACACCGATCTAACATGGGAGGTAGTGGAAGAGTTGGACTTTGGTTTCAATATGAATATTTTAAATAATCGCTTGTCGTTAGAGGCGGACTATTACATCAGGGATACTGAAGATGCCATTATGCCCGTCTACATTCCAATAGCAGACAAGACAATCTCAAGAAACTCAGGTGTCATACGAAACTCTGGAGTAGAGGTGGCATTAAATTGGAGCGATGAAATTACATCCGATTTCACCTATACCGTAGGGGCCAACTTTACCACAGTAAAGAACGAGGCCATTCAAATTGAGGACGAAAAAGGGTATATCGATTCAGGTTCTGCTGAGTTCCGTCAAAGAACGTTGGTGGGCGAACCGCTTTATGCGTTCTACGGATACGAAACTACCGGTGTATACCAGAACCAGGCGCAGATTGATGCAGACCCTGTCGCACAAAATGCAATTGCCAACGGACAGGATATTCAGCCAGGTTACCTCATTTATAACGATGCAAACGGTGATGGAACCATTACCGATGAAGATAGAATGGTTCTAGGCTCCTTTTTGCCAAAATTCACTTACGGGGGTAACATAGGGCTTAATTATAAGGACTTTGGATTTACCATGAATTTCTACGGACAGAGCGGCAACAAGATCTTGAACAGAAAAAGAGGAGAGATTTTGTTTACCAATGATACCAATATGGATGCCGATTTGGCCAAGAATCGTTGGCATGGTGAGGGAACCAGTAATACTTATCCATCATCAGCAGGTTTAAGGGATGGCTGGAACCAGAGATTGAGCAATTTTTGGGTAGAGGATGGAGATTTCTTCAGAATCCAGAATATTCAATTGGCTTACACCTTAAGAGGCGATAAGTTAAAGGGCAACGCACCTGATATTAAATTCACATTAACCGCCGAGAGACCGTTGACATTGTTCAGCTACAACGGATTCAATCCAGAAGTATCGGATGGAGTGGATCGCCAAACATATCCAGTTCCAGCAATCTACACCTTTGGTATTAATGTTAAACTATAAAAGAAATTGCAATGAAGAATTATAAAAACATAATATTAAAAGTAACATTTGTTTTGATTGCGATACTCTTTGTCCAATCATGCTCAGATAAATTTGAAGACAGGGAAGGTCAGCTCAATGCGGATGACCTGGACTACACCGATACCGAAGATATGATTCAGGCATTGGTAGGGTCATATCACGTAATGGCTACCCGTGGTTGGGAAGAGCCTATCCTATTATCTGTAAGGGGGGATGATGTTAATGCAGGTGGTGTAGGTGATGCACAGGATGGTTTAACCGATGCAGACCTTTTTATATACAACCAAGGTTATTGGATGTTCAACCAACTTTGGAATGCCCATTACGGGGACGTGGTATCACTTAATACTCAAATTGAATTGATTCAGAGCTTCAAGGAATTTGCAAGTGAAGAAAATCAAGTAACTGCTGATCAATATATTGCCGAGATAAAGGTGATGAGAGCTTGGTTGCACTTTAACCTGGCAAGGGTTTGGGAAAATGTTTTCATTATTGAGTCTACCCAGCCTGACGCAGAGATTATGGACGGTCCGGCATCCAAGAACGAAATGATGCAGTACATCGCCGACCAAATGGACGAGGCCATACCAATGCTGCCAAATTTGAGACCGAACGAGCGTACCGATGTTCCAGGAGGGGTAACACGCTATACAGCTTACGCCATTAAGGCCATGGCAATGATGGAGTTGGAAGATTATCAAGGAATGGCAGATGCATCTGCGGCCATTATCAACTCCAATAGATTTTCATTGTATCCAGATTTCTACAGTTTGTTCAAAAAACCAGGGGAGTTGAGCGATGAAAGCCTAATGGAATTTCAGTTTTCAGATTATGGTTCCAGTACCAGTGATGAGTTTTACCACTTATATGCACCATTCGGACCATCTGGTTGGACACCAGCTAGGGAAAATGCTTCCCCAGGTTGGGGCTTTTACGAGCCCAGCATCAAGTTCATCAAGTTTATGCTAGATCGCGAGGATTTTGAACGTTTGGAAACCAGCGTATTGTTCTCTCCAAGAGGCGTACAGGAAGTTGCTGAAGACCCGGCCTATACCAATTTGCCAGCTTTTATGGATATCCAAATAAGCGATGACCGTTCCTATATTACCACACGGGATGGTGATCAGATAAACGATTATTCACGGGCACGTTTTGCAAGTGGTAAACATTACCTTCCTTCCGTTCAATTAACGGATCAAAGAAATGATTATGGGGGAGGTAAAAACATGATCGTAATCCGCTATGCCGAAATCCTATTGATGTACGCGGAAGCATTGACCCGAGGTGCCAGTGGTTCTGGAATGACAGCTGATCAGGCCGTCAACATGGTACGTTCTAGAGCAGGATTGTCTTCATTGTCAGGCGTTACCTCTGATCAGGTTATGGACGAAAAGTTTGCCGAATTGGGAATGGAATGGGGAATTCGCTACTATGATATGGTCCGTTTGGAAAACTACTCCGAACTAAGCTATGACGGTAGAACATTTACAGCTGACAGAGCTTATTTGCCCTACCCACAAGAACAGGTGGATGCACTTCCAACACTTACAGGTAGTAACGGCAACGATTAAACAAACTAAATAAACAACACAAGATGAAACATATAGTTAAATCCATAATAATGTTACTGGCACTGCTCGTAGTGTCCTGTAATGAAGGAATTGACCCCATTACCGCTGTGGATGCCGGTGTAGATGAAACCGCACCGCAGGTAACCATAAGTGCTCCGGTGGCAGGAAGCGTAATTCAGGTGCCGGCCGAAACTACGGATGTGCCGATTTCCTTTCAGGTCACGGACGATATAGAAGTAGGCTCCATCAGCGTACAAATGAATGGAAGTACTATTGCTACCTATAATGGCGGGTTCGTGGATTATCGTAGGGTACTTGTAAACAATTTGGTATTTGAAGGTTTGGTTGATGGTGAGCATGAGCTGACCGTAACCGCAACGGATTTGGATGGAAAGTCTACTTCAGCTACGGTAAACTTTTCCAAGGAACCTCCATATTTGCCCAAATACGAGGGAGAGATACTGTATATGCCCTTCAATGGAGATTGGATAGATCTAATTTCTTTCCAAACCCCGACCGTTGTTGGTGACCCATCATTTGCAAGTGAAGAAGAAAGTCTTAGCGGTTCCGGTGCTTACGCAGGAGCAGAAGGTGCTTATTTAACCTTGCCAACCGATGGCTTGACAAACCCTGAGTTCAGTGCGGTATTTTGGTTAAAAATAAATTCAGTTCCAGACCGTGCCGGAATATTGACCATGAGTCCTCCAATGACCGATGGAACTACCAACGACCGTAATAAAGGTTTTGCTTTCTTCAGGGAAAACGCTGGTGGTGAGCAAAGATTCAAACTTACCGCAGGCTATGGTGAAGGAGCAGAATGGTTTGATGGTGGAGAAATGGCGGATGTAGATCCTTCTACCGGTGAGTGGGTCAATCTGGCATTCACTATTTCAGGTTCGGAAGCTGTTGTCTACATCAATGGACAAGTAGTGAGCCAAAACGCATTTCCAGGCATCGATTGGACGGATTGTAATGTGCTCTCCATTATGTCTGGAGCACCCAACTTTACAGAGTGGAACCACCTATCCGACCAAAGTTTGATGGATGAGCTTAGAATCTTTAATCGGGCAATCACCCAAGAAGAAATTCAAACTATTATGGCCGATGATTCAGGAGAATTTGTTTCATCATACCCTCCAACTTTTGACGGTGAATTCTTCTATATGCCTTTTGATGGAGACTACATGGAAATGTTCAGGGAAACTGAGGCCACCGAAGTTGGAAACCCAGGGTTTGCGGGAGAAAGTGTAGAAGGCACAGATGCCTACGCCGGAGCTGTAGATTCGTATTTGACATTCCCTACACAGGGATTGACATCGGACAACTTCAGTGCCACCATGTGGTATAAAATGAATGTGACCGAAAATAACGCAGGTATTTTGATAACAGGACCCGAGGATACCGAAAATGCAGGCTATCCAGAAGTTCAGAACCTTAGAACCAGCGGGTTCCGTTTCTTTAGGGAGAATGTAGGCGGAATGCAACGCTTCAAGCTAAATGTAGGTGATGGCACGGCAGATGCATGGGTAGATGGTGGAGAAAACGCCGACGTTGACCCATTGGTTGCTACAGATTGGATGCACTTGGCCATTACAATTTCCGGTTCAAATGCTGTGGTTTATATAGATGGTGAACCAGTGGGGCAAAATACCATATCAGGTATCGATTGGTCCGATTGTGATTTCTTCAGTATAGGTTCCGGAGCACCAACATTTACGGAGTGGGGCCATTTATCGGACGAAAGTCAGATAGATGAACTACGGTTCTATAATAAATCCCTTACCCAAGAAGAGGTACAGGAAGTCATGAACAATTAATGAGCTACTTGTTTGTAGCACGTCAAAATATTTGAGTTAGTTAGTTTAGTTATTTTTATGAGGTTAATTTTATTACCATTGGCCGTTGTCACCCTACTTATAGGGTGCAATGGCCAAAAAACTAAGGAAAAAAGTAAAGAATCAACATCTGAAAGTTATTCGGATAGTTTGGCTTATACCGATGAGGCGTTGCTCGATTCGGTCCAATACCAGACCTTCAACTACTTTTGGGATGGGGCCGAACCGGTTTCTGGACTTGCCAGGGAACGTATCCATATGGATGGTATATACCCGAATCATGACAAGGATATCATTACAACAGGCGGTTCAGGTTTTGGATTGATGGCCATTTTGGTAGGTGTGGAAAGAGAATTTATCACCCGTGAACAGGCCTTGGAACGCTACGAGCGCATTGTTGATTTTTTGGATAATGCCGATCGTTTCCATGGAGCGTGGCCGCATTGGTTATTACCGTCGGGCAAAGTGACCCCTTTTAGCAAGAAGGACAATGGAGGGGATTTGGTGGAGACCGCTTTCTTGGTCCAAGGGTTGCTGACCGTTCAAGCCTATTTTAAGGATGGCAATGAACGCGAACAGCAATTGGCCCAAAATATACAACAACTTTGGGAAGATGTTGAATGGGATTGGTATACTAAAAATGGCGAGGATGTATTGTATTGGCATTGGAGCTCCGAGTACCAATGGGAAATGAACTTTCCCGTAGGCGGTTACAACGAAGCCTTGATCATGTATGTGTTGGCGGCAGCCTCCCCGACACACCCAATAAAAAAATCGGTTTATGAAAAAGGTTGGGGGGTAGATGGAGCTATTACCAAGGATACCACCTATTATGGTCTGGAAACGGAAATGAACCATTTTGAACATAGCGATGCCCCGGTGGGGCCACTATTTTGGGCACATTATTCCTATTTGGGCCTAAATCCGAAAGGACTCAAAGACCAGTTTGGTGATTATTGGAAACTCAATAAAAACCACGCATTGATTCACTACAAGTATTGCGTAGACAATCCGAAGGGTTATAAAGGTTATGGCGAAGACTGCTGGGGACTTACTTCCAGTTATTCCATTAATGGCTATGCCGGCCATCGCCCCGGAGAGGACCTAGGGGTAATCTCGCCTACGGCAGCGTTGTCTTCAATGCCCTACACACCAGATGAAAGCCAAAGGTTTCTGAGATATATGTACAATGAGCAGGACAGTCTCATTGGCAAATACGGACCCTATGATGCTTTTAGCTTGCAAGACGATTGGTACTTGCCAAGATACCTTGCCATAGATCAAGGTCCAATTCCAGTGATGATAGAAAACTATCGAAGCGGATTGTTCTGGAAGCTGTTCATGGCCAATGAAGATGTCCAGAAAGGATTGAAAAATTTGGGTTTTGAAAGCCCCGATATAACCAATTCAGATGATTAAGAAAACAATATACCTCATACTATTTTCCAGCCTGATGATTTCCTGTGGGGGAGAGGATGACTATACCTATATCCCAACAGAGCCGGAATTGCCAGGAAGTGGTTCCGAAGAGGAGGAGGAAGAACCTACCATCACAGATGAGGAATTACTGGATTTGACCCAAGAGGAGACTTTTAAATATTTCTGGGATTATGCCGACGCCAACTCCGGTGGGGCAAGGGAAAGATATCATCCCAACGACCCCGCAAATAGTGAGGGAGTGGTAACGGCAGGCGGTACAGGGTTTGGACTTATGGCTATCTTGGTGGGCATAGAGAGGGGATTTGTTTCTCGGACCGAAGCCGTTGAGCGTTTGATTACTTTATTGGATTTTCTTGAGAATGCAGACCGCTTTCATGGGGCTTGGCCACACTGGATGAACGGTGCTACAGGTAATGTGATACCCTTTAGCGATTTGGACGATGGAGGTGATTTGGTAGAGACCGCCTTCTTGGCACAGGGTCTGGTTTGTATAAAGGAATATTTCAAAAATGGGACGGACATAGAACAAGCGTTGGCCCAACAAGCAGATGCTTTGTGGAAAGGAGTCGAGTGGGATTGGTATACACAAAATCAAAATGTGTTGTATTGGCACTGGAGCCCGAATCATAACTTCGCTATCAATATGCCTCTAACAGGGTACAACGAGGTATTGATTACCTATATAATGGCCGCTGCTTCTGCGGATTTTACCATTGATAAAGAAGTATATACTAACGGTTGGGCATCAAATGGTGGAATCCAATCGGGAAATACCCAATATGGTTATCCACTTTTGGTAAGACATAATGGAGATGAGCAATTTGGCGGACCACTTTTTTGGGCCCATTATTCCTATTTGGGACTCGACCCTAGAAATCTTTCCGATGATTATGTTGATTATTGGGATGTGAACGTGAACCATACAATGATCAACTATGAATATTGTGTGGCCAATCCTGGATACTATCAAGACTACGGAGACGATTGTTGGGGGCTAACTGCAAGTTACTCTCGAAATAACGATGGGAGTATAGGATATAATGCCCATAGCCCAGGTAACGATACCGGAGTAATTTCGCCAACAGCGGCCATTAGTTCAATTCCTTACGCACCGGAAGAATCTTTGGCAGCAATGCATTATTTTTATAGAAATAGAGCAGATTTGTTGGGACCTGCCGGTTTTTACGATGCCTTTAGCCCAGAATATGATTGGGTGGCTGAAGCTTATTTGGCCATAGACCAAGGTCCGCAAATCATTATGATTGAAAACTATCGAACCGGATTGCTTTGGGATTTGTTCATGGGTAACGAAGACGTTCAAAATGGTTTGATCAAACTTGGATTTTGATATGACAAAACAATTATCATTTTTTCTGATGTTCCTTGCTTGTACTTTGGTTTCTGCTCAATGGCAGTCCAAATATGAAGCGAAAATCTTGATTGATGGGAATGATACCTTAAGGTATCGCATTATGTATCCAAAGAATTTTAAAGAAGACGGGAATTATCCTGTTGTTCTTTTTCTTCATGGGGCCGGAGAGCGAGGTAACGATAATGAAAAGCAATTGTGGAACGGAGGCAAACTCTTCGCAACGGATTATTTACAGGAAAAATATCCAGCTGTGGTAATTTTTCCACAGTGCCCAACAGATAGTTATTGGGCAAGTGTAGATGTGGACAGAAGTTCATATCCCATCAACTTGGATTTTAAATATGGCGAAGGCCCTACTAAACCATTGGAAATGGTAATGGAGTTACTGGAAACAACGATTGCCGAACCATACACCAACGATAATCAAGTTTATTTGATGGGGCTGTCCATGGGAGGTATGGGAACCTTTGAATTATTGAGTAGAAAACCTCACACGTTCGCGGCGGCTATTCCTATTTGTGGCGGAGGTGAACCGGAATCCGTGTCCAATTATGCCCAAAATACCCCATTGTGGGTCTTTCACGGAGCTCAGGACAATGTGGTACATCCATTACAATCCCTGGAAATGGTCTCCGCACTTTTAAAAGCAGGGGTATATCCAAAATTCACCATGTACGATTTTGCCAATCATAATAGCTGGGACCCAGCATTTGCTGAGCCTGATTTGTTGCCATGGCTGTTCTCACATCAGAAAAAGCATTAGCTAAAATGAAAAAGATCTTGTCCATATGTCTGGGTGCCTTAACTGTACTGGGTTCAATACAGATGATATCGGCACAGCAAAAAACCTATTGCAACCCTATCAATATTGATTATGGGTATACGCCCATCCCCAATTTTGCAACACAAGGTAAACATAGGGCAACAGCGGACCCCGTCATTGTAAACTTTAAAGAAAAATACTTTCTTTTTTCGACCAATCAATGGGGATATTGGTGGAGCGATGATATGTATGACTGGAAATTCATACCCCGTAAATTTTTGAGGGAACGCAACAAGGTTTACGATGAGCTTTGTGCACCTGCGGCTTTTGTGATGAAGGATGAACTTTATTTGATAGGCTCTACCCATGGTCCGGCATTCTCTCTTTGGAAAAGTAAGGACCCCACGAAGGATAACTGGGAAATTGCAGTCGATTCCCTAAAAGTTGGGGCATGGGACCCCGCATTTTTGTATGAGGAAGAAACCGACGATTTATACCTGTATTGGGGGTCCAGTAACCTTTATCCGCTTTTGGGAACCGAGATCAATACCAAAACCATGCAATCCGAAGGTTACGTAAAACCACTGATGCAATTGGCACCCGAAGATCATGGCTGGGAACGTTTCGGTGAACACAACGACAATACTTTTCTTCAACCTTTTATGGAAGGCGCATGGGTAACCAAACACAATAACAAGTATTATTTGCAATATGGAGCGCCGGGAACTGAATTTAGCGGCTATGCCGATGGTGTTTATGTAAGTGACAACCCATTGGAGGGGTATGCTTATCAAAAACACAATCCGTTTTCCTATAAACCTGGGGGGTTCGCAAGGGGCGCTGGCCATGGAGCAACCTATCAGGACAATTTTGGCAATTGGTGGCATGTATCTACCATTATCTTGAACAATAAGAACAGTTTTGAGCGAAGACTGGGGATTTGGCCCGCCGGCTTTGATCAAGACGATGTGATGTACTGCAATACTGCCTACGGGGATTACCCCACTTATTTGCCAAAGAATGATGCCGACCATATAGAAGGACTATTTACGGGTTGGATGTTGCTGAATTATAATAAGCCCGTAACTGTTTCATCCACATTGGGCGGTTACAAGCCCAATAATGCAGTAGATGAAAATATGAGATCTTACTGGAGTGCTGAAACTGCTGATAAAGGAGAATATTTTCAAACAGATTTGGGTGAGATATCTACTATTAACGCCATACAAATCAATTATGCGGACCAAGATGCCGAGTTTTTGGGGAAATCAGAAGGCGTATACCATCAATACAAGATTTACGGCTCCAATGATGGCAAAAAATGGTCCGTTTTGGTCGATAAGAGCAATAACCAGACCGATGTGCCCCATGATTATATCGAATTTGAAAAACCGGCCAAGGCTCGATACCTGAAACTGGAAAATATTAAAATGCCAACCGGAAAATTTGCCTTGAGCGGTTTCCGAGTTTTTGGAAAGGGAAATGGGGCAAAACCACAACCTGTGGAACAATTTGTGGTCTTACGGGCACAACCCGAAAAGTTTGGTGAGCGCCGGAACTCTTGGCTAAAATGGAAACGAAATGATTTAGCGGATGGTTACGTCATTTATTTTGGCAAAGATGAGGACAAGCTGTACGGAAGCATCATGGTATATGGTACAAACGAGTATTATTTTTCAGGAATGGACCGTACCGATACCTATTATTTTCAAATCGAAGCATTCAACAACAATGGCATTTCCGAAAGGACTCCCATTGTAAAATCAGAATAAACAAAATCTCAAAACAACCTGATCATGTACTATAAAAATCTCCTATTCGCCCTAATCGGGCTTTCTTTTCTTGGCACCAGGGCACAAGAAAGAATCCCTAAAGTGGAAGAACTATTGGGCAAAATGACCATTGAAGAAAAAATAGGTCAGTTGAATCTATTAACGCCTGGGGGCGGCGTGGCCACTGGGGAAGTGGTCAGTAAAGATGTAGGTTCAAAAATAAAGTCCGGGCAAGTAGGAGGCCTTTTTGGTGTAGCAGGCCCGGATAGGGTTAGGAAAGCGCAGGAAATTGCGGTAAACGATAGCCGATTGGGCATACCACTGCTTATTGGGTCGGATGTTATCCATGGGTATAAGACCACATACCCAATTCCGTTGGGACTTTCTGCCAGTTGGGATATGGATTTGGTAAAACAAGCCGCTCAAATGGCTGCACGCGAGGCAACCGCAGATGGAATCAACTGGAATTTTTCACCTATGGTGGACATTGCACGTGACCCACGCTGGGGGCGAATCTCCGAAGGGGCAGGAGAGGACCCATATCTTGGTTCAAAAATAGCTGTGGCCATGGTAACCGGATATCAAGGGGACGACCTTGCAGCGGCCCATACCATCTTGGCCTGTGTAAAGCACTTTGCGCTATACGGAGCTGTTGAGGCCGGAAGGGACTATCATTCAGTGGACATGAGCAAAATCAAAATGTTCAACCAATATATGCAGCCTTACAAGGCTGCCATCGATGCAGGGGCTGCCAGCGTGATGAGTTCTTTCAATGATGTGGACGGCGTACCCGCTACAGGGAACAAATGGCTATTGACCGATTTATTGCGGGACCAATGGGGATTTGAAGGGTTTGTAGTATCAGACTATACCTCTCTCAATGAAATGATTCCCCACGGATTGGGTGATTTGCAAGCAGTTTCCGCCCTAGCGTTAAAAGCAGGATTGGATATGGATATGGTAGGTGAAGGTTTTTTGACCACTTTGAAGAAATCCCTGGATGAAGGGAAAGTTACTGAACTAGATATTACCAATGCCTGTCGCAGGGTTTTGGAAGCCAAATACATTTCAGGATTGTTTGATGACCCCTATAAATATTTGGATGCCAAGCGTCCTAAAAAAGATATATTGACAGAGGATAACCGGGACTTGGCGCGTAAATTGGCCACCCGTTCCTTCGTATTGTTAAAAAATCACAACAACATCCTTCCCCTAAACAAACTAGGCAAGATTGCGTTGGTGGGGCCTTTGGCCGATAGCAGGGAAAATATGCTGGGAACATGGGCGCCTACCGGAGATTTTAATCTGGCCGTGACCATTTTGGAAGGATTTAAGAACGTGGCATCAAACGCTACAATTGAGTATGCCAAGGGCGCCAATATTTCCGATGATGCAGATTTTGCCAAGAATGTGAATTCACTTGGGGAAAGAATAGTAATAGATGAACGTTCCCCTGAGGATATGCTTCAAGAAGCTGTTGAATTGGCAAAAACTTCGGATGTGGTTGTTGCAGTGGTCGGTGAGGCGACCGAAATGAGTGGAGAATCATCCAGCAGAACTGATATCTCCATTCCAGAAAGTCAAAAGAAATTGATAAAAGCATTAGTGGAGACTGGAAAACCAGTTGCCTTGATTTTGATGAGCGGTAGACCGCTGACCATTCCAGAAGAATTTGATATGCCTGTTTCCATCTTGCAGGTTTGGCACCCGGGTGTGGAAGCTGGTAATGCTATTGCCGATGTGGTTTTTGGGGATTACAATCCATCGGGGAAGTTGACCGCTACGTGGCCAGTAAATGTTGGACAGATTCCTGTGTATCATAGCGTAAAAGCTACCGGAAGACCAGCACCGGAAAGTGGAGAGTTTCAAAAGTTTAGGTCCAACTATCTGGATGCGCCCAATGCACCACTTTTACCTTTTGGGTATGGGTTAAGCTACACCACATTTGAGTACGGGAACCTCAAATTGAACAAAAAAGAAATCGCTCAGGGCGAATCAATCTCCGCTACCGTAACTGTAAAAAATACAGGGGATTACGATGGGGAAGAAGTGGTTCAATTGTATTTGAAAGATGTGGTAAGAAGTATTACACCGCCAAAACGCCAATTGAAAGGTTTTGAGAAAGTGATGCTTAAAAAAGGAGAGAGCAAGGAGGTATCCATTACACTTTCGGCAGACGATTTAAAATTCTACAACGCCCAGCTTGAATTTGTATCGGAACCGGGTGATTTTGAAATTTTTGTGGGAACCAATTCGGATGCCAAGCTAAAGGAAACTTTTAAATTAAAGTAAAGGATTTCCGAGCCTCTGTATTTCCAACAGTTTTTTGGTTAGTTTGCAGGTATATTTTAAGGCAATCCAAAAGAGTTCAAGGCCACTCCAAAAAAAAGTAAAAGATTCTTAAAAGAATAAGAGAGGCCCCCGATAGAGTAAAATCAGATAGGAAAAGCCCGATCATATATGATCGGGCTTTTTTATATACCATGGTCAGTGTTTAGTGTATCCTTTTTTTTAAACTACTCGTCTGCGCCATCTGCTTTTGCCCTGTCAATGGTGTATTGAGCTACTTCACGACCTTGGTCCGTTCCAACTGTGGCATCAAAACTCCAATGTATGCCGCCATACACACGTGAGATGGCCGCTTCTTCTGCCCAAGCTCTTACTGTGGCCGCTTCGTTTGGGAATACATAGGCCAAAACTTCGGAGGCCGCAGCCGAAAAAACACTATGTCCAGATGTATAACTAGGGAAATTTGGAGTTCCAGCTATAGTTTCAAAACCTTCAATTAATTGAATGGGTCTTGGGTAGTGGTAATAATATTTCGCGTCCCAACAACTGATACCGGCGTCCATTATGGCCATATTCATATAGGCAAGTGTTCTAGTGGTTTGCAAGGGGTTGAGTTTGTATTCTACCATAAACTCGTTGGCAATACGGTTCCAATGCCCTGGAGGGGTGTAGGTGCCCAATCCATCTTGCCAAAAGTTGGCAATCCTTCTTTTTTCATCTGTCATGTTTTTGGCGTGATTCTTTAAAAGTTCCACATCGTCCAAAAATTCTTGTGAATCCAATTGTGGAGGTGGAATGGGGCGCACACTTTCCACATCATCAATACTCCACATGGTCACCTTGCCAAACAGAGGGGTTAGCCCTACGGGTCGTACAGGTATTTCCAGATTGTCCCAGGCCCAACCAAACCGGTCATAGGCAGCTTGTTTGATGGAATCGGATACGGCCTTCGGTGTTTGTGCGTTCTTCATTCCATCGTTGGATGCCCTTGTCAACGCCGTTTCCGACACGGCATCACCTATTTCCAGTCCTGCAGTAATATCGCTCATAACATTGCCACCGGATAGCAACAGGCTTACAAGATGTTCCTCTTCCATTTTTTGAAGGTATTCCACTTCCAAAGGAAACATAGCAGAAAGAATGTTTCTGGAAGCCCTTGCAACTACGGCCCCGTCGGAAGGGTAGGATGGAAGGTCATTCTCTTCATAGGCATAATCAATGGTCTCATCCAGTTGAAATGGAGCTGGCCGATTGTATTCGTATTTGTAATGCCATGCAGATATAAGTCCATCAAACTGTGCCACGGACATATAGGCCAAGGCTCTACTGGCATACGGCGGATGGGCAAATGGAAATGCAGGCGGACCTTCTGGATTGGATGGGTTTGGCAATGTGTAGGTGCCATCGGCATTGGGTCCGGGAATCAAATTGTATTTGGCAATGAGTTCCAGAGCTATTTCATTCCAACGAATCGCAGGGTTGTTCGTCCAATATTTTATAGCTTTTCTTTGATTGGAAGTCATGGTTGACACGGCCTCTTTCAATTCTTGAATTTCATTCAAATATTCCTGCGAATCAGTTGCGATGGGGGCTGCAATGTCTATCGCATCGCCGGAAGATTGGAGCACGGGAACCCAATCTCCGCCATTTGTATTAAGTTCGGCATAGGTGTATCCTTCATAGGGTAGGTATTGCGGGGTATCCTTTTCACAGGATGTTAAGCTGATGACCAATGCGGCCAAAAGCAGTATAGTTATATTATTGCGTATTTTCTTCATCAGTTTGTTTTTTGATTACGTTGAATTGATAGGTCAGTCCAAAGCCGGTATTGCTCAATTTTGGTGCGTTTCGTCCATCAATTACTCGATTGTGGTAGGCTACGACGCCCAATCCTTTAATGGACTTAAAATAGTATTGAGCCGAGAACCCCAATCTGTCAACTTCAACTTTGTTGGTAGGTTGTGCCGCGTTATAGGCTCTAATGTCGTCGCCACTGGTAGAGGTGAGGCTGGAGTAACTCAATTCCAGCTTCAAGGAGGTGTCGAACAACCACTTTCCCAGAATGGTTTCATAGGTCCATGCGTTGGGGACATCCATCCAAGCCGTGTAATAGCTCCCATCATTATAATAATAATCGCGTTCTGCCTCGGTATACCCTCTCCACAGGTGTGCTGCAGAAGCACGGAAATAAAGTTGATTTTTAAGTTCATATTGAGCTATTGCCCTCAGGGAAAACTCCGGCGCTCCTGCACCAATACTGTAAGGCCGGTAATCGGAAAGATAATTGGTAAAGGGAGTGCTAAACCCTGCGGTTCCCAAGAAGGAAATCCGACCAGGTCCCCATTCCGTTCGAATTGGCCTGTATTTCAAGGCAAAACCAATGTCCTGAAACCCTCTGGCCCCGGTAAAAAAACCTCCATTAGGTTCTGAAGATTCGGTGCTGATAAAAGGTAGGCTCACATAAAAATTTAAGTTGTCCAAAATACCTATGGCAGCCATGGGAAGTACCATATTTCGGTCAACAGTAGCTATGGTCTCATTGGACCGTAGATAGGAACCTTCCCAATATCTATCAAAAGTGCCCATGTCATAAGAGAGAAGAACACAGATGTTTTTGGAAGGCATCATAAGCCCATCGGAGGGAGTTTGTGCGTATAGTGCTTCAGATGTAATAATTGCGATCACTATCCCCAATAGCCGCATTGTCCTTCCTAGTTTTTTATCCCAATCGGGAATTAAGGAATTTAATTGTTGGTGTAATATCATAATTTGAATTGGATGGATTGCCCGTTAGGCAATACTGGTTGTGATTGATAATGGTTTGTTTGTAAAAGATTTGCAGGCTAAAATAGACCTCTGGCCAGCTATCGAAGATTAAGGGATTACCAAAAGATATTATGAAAAAGGTAAGATGGTTGTTGAACGATTAATTTAGATTAAGGAAACATAAATTCCACTTTATTTTTCTGATAGTTATCATGTTATGGAGTGGAACAGATTTGCGAAGCGTTAAAATAAAGATATAATAACATCTATACTTCAGAAATTGGATAGCTTGCATATCTTTAATATAATTTGATGACCCTATACCAATGCAAAAATTAGTACTCTTTTTAGTTGCAATGCTTTCTGTTTCAATTGCTAAAAGTCAAACCATTGACATTATTTCTTATAATATCCGATACGATAATCCGGATGATGCCCCCAATAATTGGGACAACCGAAAAGACTTTCTCATTTCGCAACTCAATTTTTACAATCCTGATGTATTTGGTATTCAAGAAGGATTGATTCATCAGGTAAAAGAAATTGATCAAGGATTGAAGGATTACGCTTATTTTGGTGTGGGCCGAGATCATGGTGATGAAAGAGGGGAGCATACAGCCGTTTTTTACAATACCGGACGGGTTGAGCTACTTGAAGAATCTACATTTTGGTTATCCTTAACTCCCAAAGAACCATCCAAAGGATGGGATGCGGCCTTGCCAAGAACTTGTACTTACGGGATTTTTCAGAATAAGGAAGATGGTACAAAATTTATAGTATTCAACACCCATTTTGATCATGTGGGAGTGAAGGCGCGTGAAGAAAGTTCCAAGCTCATTCTTGCAAAAATAAAAGAATTGAACACGGAGCATTATCCGGTAGTGGTCACAGGAGATTTTAATCTGGAAAGTGATAGCCCTGGTGTTCAAGTAATTTTGACCAAAATGAAAGATACCCATATGGCAGCAGGCGAAAATGCATTCGGGCCAGATGGAACCTTTAATGGTTTTGAATTTAACAAACCGGTTAAAAATAGAATTGACTACATCTTTGTCTCCGATGAATTTGAGGTTTTAAAAAGTGCCATTTTGAGTGATTCCAAGGATACACGATACCCATCCGACCATTTACCTGTTTTTGCCCGGTTGAAGTATTGAAATCAAGACTTTTAAATCATCTATCATTATCCGATTATTTGACTTTTGGAACCAATAATGCCGTCCAGTTATTTATATCCATTTTAAGTAAGCTCAAAAAACCCAAAAACAATGTTAATTTTTAGGGGTGTTTTAAGAGAGTTTCCAAAATTGTTCGCAGAAATATTTAACTTCAAAGGAATTAATCAACTTTATGGCAACTTATACACTTAACATCAACGGAACAAAACAAGAGGTTGATGTGGATCCATCCACTCCAATGCTCTGGGTTTTACGAGATCACTTAAATTTAGTTGGGACAAAATACGGATGCGGAATCGCACAATGCGGTGCTTGTACAATTCATTTGAATGGCACGGCAACTCGAGCCTGTATGTTGACCGTCTCATCTGTAGGAGACCAAGAAATTACTACAATCGAGGGCTTATCGGAAGAGGGAGACCACCCTGTACAAAAAGCTTGGTTGGAAGTAGACGTGCCACAATGCGGGTATTGTCAAGCAGGTCAAATTATGACAGCTTCTGCCTTCCTTGAAAAAAATCCAAATCCAACTGACGAAGAAATTGAAATGGCCATGAACGGTAATATCTGCCGCTGTGGAACTTACACAAGAATCAAAAAAGCCGTAAAACTAGCGGCTAAATCATAATCCATAAAACTAGTACAATGACACTTGTAAAGACTAAAATAGGACGACGTGCCTTTATTCGGAATACAGGATTAGCTAGTGGTGGGCTTGTGATAGGCTTCAGCTGGTTGGCTTCTTGTAAAATGACTCCCGAACAGGTAAATAATTTACCCAAAGAATGGTTCGACCTGAACGGTTTTCTAAAAGTAGGTGATAACGGTATGGTGACCATAATGTCGCCAAACCCTGAAATCGGCCAAAACGTTAAAACATCCATGCCTATGATTGTTGCCGAAGAGCTCGACATAGCTTGGAAAGATGTAATAGTAGAACAAGCGCCGCTCAACACGGATATATTTACCCGTCAATTGGCCGGTGGTAGCCAATCTATCCGACAAGGATGGGAAAGTCTGCGTATGGCCGGGGCCACTGCAAAGCAAATGTTGAAGGAAGCCGCTGCCCAAGCTTGGGAAGTTCCTGTAGACGAAATCACAACCAAAGATGGTGTCCTGACCCACGAAGCCAGTGGAAATTCAGCTGGCTATGGTGAAATGGCCTCCGCTGCCACAAGTATAGAAGTGCCCGAAGAGGTGCAATTGAAAGACAATGGAACTTTTTCCATAATTGGAACAGACAAGAAAAACGTGGATGGGCCCAAATTAGTTACAGGGAAACCATTGTTTGGTCTCGATGTCTATAAAGAAGGTATGTTGACCGCCATGATCGTGCACCCGCCAGCATTTGGTATGAAATATAAAGGAATGAATGCCGATGAGGTTAAGTCCATGCCCGGAATTAAGGATGTTTTCCATTTTGAAGTATATCCCGAAGGCATTGAAAAGCAATGGTCCGATCAAGGGGGTATTGCCGAATTGGTTGCCATTGTTGGGAACAGTACTTGGGAATGCATGCAGGCAAAAAAGGCTTTAGAAGTAGATTGGGAGCAAGATTCAACTGCCGAAAGTACTGCGTACCATGAAGAGGAATTGGCGGCATTGTTGGAAAAACCAACGGAAACACCCGCAAGAAAGGATGGCGATGTGGATGCAGCTTTTGCCACTGCCGCGAAAATTGTGGAGAGTACATATTCAGCACCTTATTTGGCACACAATACCATGGAGCCGATGAACTTCTTTGCGCATGTCACACCTGAGAAAGCCGAATTGCTGGGACCTATACAAACACCAGAGTTTACCGAGAAAACAGTAGCTGCGCGTTTGGGAATGCCAGTAGAAAAAATAGATATTATGATGACCCGTATGGGAGGTGGTTTTGGTCGCCGACTCTATGGCCCATTTGTGATAGAAGCAGCTGTGATTTCCCAAAAAATGAACGCTCCTGTTAAATTGGTATACTCAAGGGAGGACGATATGACCCAAGGTACTTATAGACCATCATACAAAGTTAAGTTCAAAGCAGGACTTGATGATGAAGGCAATTTGATTGCCTGGCATGTGAGGGGAGCCGGTACCAACGATGATTTGATTTTTGAAAACCGATTCCCGGCAGGTGCAGTGGACAATTATCTGGCCGAAAAACATAGTTTACAGACCAATGTTACCACAGGTGCTTGGAGAGCGCCCCGTTCCAATTTTATTGCGGGGGCAGAACAAGCTTTTATTGATGAGGTGGCCGAAGCTGCGGGCAAAGACCCATTGGATTTCAGATTGGAACTATTTGATAGGGCCATAAACAATCCAGTTGGTGACCCGGAAAGCAACGATTACGACCCTGCACGATATGCTGGAGTACTTAAATTGGTCAAAGAAAAAGCCAATTGGGGAACCGATACTGGAAAAGCCAGAGGTGTGGCGGCTTACTATTGCCATAACTCTTATGTGGCTCAAGTAATAGAATTGGAAGATGGCGGAGATATACCTAGGGTAGATAATATTTGGTGTGCGGTGGATTGTGGAATCGTAATCAACCCATTGGCGGCCAAAAACCAGATAGAAGGTGGTATGATCGATGGAATAGGACACTCTACATACAGTGCCATGACATTTAAGGATGGTAAGCCAGAGCAGTCCAATTTTGATACCTATCGACTTATCCGTAATTCCGAAGCTCCAAAAAATATCGAGGTTCATTTTGTAGACAATGGAATTGACCCAACAGGTCTGGGAGAGCCATCCTTGCCGCCTGCAATTGCAGCGTTGTCCAATGCTTTGTATAAGGCTACAGGAAGGCGTTATTACAAGCAGCCGTTTATTAATGACAAACCACCATTAGTGGGTTGATATAGACAAGCATAAAATAATCTGTTTAAGATGGCCGGTAATTTCCAAATTACTGGCCATTTTTATTTTGAAATGATGTAAAATAAATTTTAAACACATATAAAACTCATGTAATCAAATAGTTATCGTAATTAAAAAAATATGCAAAAAAAGTTGCAGTATTGGATTTTTATTTATGTTTGCCCCCATAAAATGAATCCGAAGAATTAGGGTTCATTGCCTATAAGCTTTGAAGAATTTTTTCATGTTCGGGCTTTTGGGGATAAGAAAGTCTACCCAAAAAGCCGTCTTAAGATCAAGACACCGAATACACGGGCTGACTTTCGAAGAACTACATCATTATAACCGTGATTTTTCACGGAATCCCTATTTTGTACCATATACCGTATTTGAATTTCGTATCTGAGAAATTTTGATTTTTAGACTTCTATTTTTCTCATTATCTTTTAATACAATTACGAAATTTAAATGAAAACAAAATATATCGATCTTATCGAGCAGACCTACGATTTTCCACAAGAGGAATTTCAATTGGAGGACAACAAATTACAATTTCATGGTATAGACCTGTACGGACTTGCCCAAAAATACGGGACTCCCTTAAAGTTTACCTATCTACCCAAAATATCGGATAATATCCAAAGGGCGAAGGGATGGTTCAATTCGGCTATAAAAAAGCATAAATATGCTGGTAAATATCATTATTGCTATTGTACCAAGAGTTCGCACTTTGAGCATGTTTTGAATGAAGCGCTCAAAAATGATATCCATATCGAAACCTCTTCAGCTTTTGATATAAATATTGTGGAACATCTAAAAAAGACTGGAAAAATCACCAAGGACAATTATGTGATTTGCAATGGATTCAAAAGAGATCAGTACATTCAGAACATAGCTCGTCTAATTAACAATGGACACAAAAAATGTATTCCGATAATCGATAATTATGAGGAAATCAATCTCTTGAGCGAACAAATCGATGGCAAGTTCCAAATTGGTGTCCGTATCGCCTCGGAAGAAGAACCAAAATTTGAGTTCTATACATCAAGATTGGGGATAGGTTACAAGAACATAGTTCCATTCTTTAACCAATCTATAAAACCAAATGAGCAGGTGGAGCTGAAGATGCTTCATTTCTTTATCAACACAGGAATCCGTGATACTGCGTATTACTGGAACGAATTGATGAAATGCTTAAAGGTGTATATAAGCCTTAAAAAGGTCTGCCCAACATTGGATAGTCTTAATATTGGCGGTGGTTTCCCCATAAAAAATTCTTTGGCCTTTGAATACGATTATGAGTATATGGTGGATGAGATCATTCACCAAATTGGTCAGGCCTGTGATGAGGCAGAAGTGGAAGTCCCCAATATTTTTACCGAGTTCGGAAGCTTTACCGTAGGTGAGAGTGGAGGAAATATTTATGAAGTGCTCTATCAAAAACAACAGAACGATAGGGAGAAATGGAATATGATCAATTCGTCCTTCATTACCACCATGCCCGATTCTTGGGCAATTAGTAAGCGTTTCATCATGTTGTCAATTAATAGGTGGAACGATGAATATGAGCGTATCCTATTAGGTGGCCTAACCTGCGACAGCGATGATTATTACAATTCGGAGCAGCACATGAACGCCATTTATTTGCCAAAATATAGAAAGGATAAACCACTGTACATAGGTTTTTTCAATACAGGGGCTTACCAAGAGACTATTGGAGGTTTTGGAGGCCTACAGCATTGCTTAATTCCACACCCTAAACATATTTTGATCAATAAGGATGAGGATGGCAACATAACTACATCGGTATTCGCCAAACAACAAACGGCAGGCGAGTTTTTGTCCATATTGGGCTATGAAAGCAAAAAAGATTCTGATGTATTGGTAGCGGCAGAAAACCTTCAGGAGCCAAGCAAAAATTGAAAAAGGAATTAAAAATAAAAATGAAAACAGAAAAAACTTATGCCGGAATTCCAAAGGAATACGGTTCGGCCGAAAAGGCTAAAGTGGTATTGTTGCCCGTTCCTTACGATGGTACCAGTACTTGGGGCAAAGGTTCGGACAAAGGTCCAGAAGCTTTCTTGGAAGCCTCCGAAAACATGGAGACTTATGATATCGAGACCGATAGCGAAGTGTACAAACAAGGAATTTATCTTGCAGATGCGATAACCGAGTTGGATTCCCCTGAAGAAATGGTAGAGGCTGTTCATACAACGGTCAAAGATTACATTAAACGCAATAAGTTGGTTACCATGATAGGTGGTGAACATTCCATTTCCATAGGAGCTATAAGGGCGTTCAGTGAATGTTTCGAAGATTTGACCGTACTTCAGCTAGATGCCCATACCGATCTTAGAAAAGAATATTTGGGATCCAAGTACAATCATGCCTGTGCAATGTACGAGGCCAAGGAAACCACAAATCTGGTCCAAGTTGGGATTCGTAGTATGGATTATACCGAAACCTTGGTAATGGACAGGGACAATGTCTTCTTTGCCCACGAAATGATTTCCGATGATTTTTGGATGGACTCTGCATTGGACCTAATGACAGATGATGTATATATAACATTTGACCTCGATGCACTAGATCCATCGATAATGCCATCAACGGGAACTCCGGAGCCAGGTGGACTTTTCTGGTACGAGACCCTTGACTTTTTAAAAAGAGTCTTTAAAGAAAAAAACGTGGTCGGTTTTGATATTGTGGAGTTATGCCCCAACAAAAATGATAAATCATCCGACTTTTTAGCAGCGAAACTGTATTACAAGATGTTGAGCTACAAATTTTCAAACAATAATGAATTCATGGATGAAAACTTTGAGGACGATGACGACTTCAAAAAATCCAAAAATAATTTAGAAGATTACGATGAGTAACAAAGGAGAAATATCACAATTTATACAAAAATACTTTCTGCACTTTAACTCGGCAGCCCTAGTGGATGCCGCCAAAGGGTATGAAGACCAATTGAACAAGGGTTCCAAAATGTTGGTGTCCCTTGCCGGAGCGATGAGTACCGCGGAACTAGGGAAAATATTTGCCGAAATGATCCGTACTGACAAGGTTCACATTATTTCATGTACGGGAGCTAACCTTGAGGAGGATTTAATGAACCTTGTGGCACATTCCCATTACAAAAGAGTGCCAAACTATAGGGACCTTACACCACAGGAAGAGTGGGATTTGTTGGAAAACGGCCTTAACCGCGTAACCGATACCTGTATTCCGGAAGAAGAAGCTTTTAGAAGATTGCAGAAACATATTTATGATATATGGAAAGATGCCGAAGAAAAGGGAGAACGCTATTTTCCACATGAATATATGTACAAGCTTTTGCTATCTGGTATCTTGGAGCAGTACTATGAAATCGATATCAAGGATTCCTGGATGTATGCTGCTGCCGAAAAAAACTTACCGATTGTAGTGCCAGGATGGGAAGACAGCACCATGGGCAACATCTTCGCCAGTTATGTGATCAAAGGCGAATTGAAGGCAAGCACGATGAAATCAGGTATCGAGTATATGACCTTCTTGGCCGATTGGTACATGAATAATTCAGAAAAGGGCATTGGCTTCTTCCAAATAGGTGGAGGTATTGCAGGAGACTTCCCGATTTGTGTTGTACCCATGCTATATCAGGATTTGGAACAGACAGAAACTCCTTTTTGGAGCTACTTTTGCCAAATCAGTGATTCCACCACAAGTTATGGATCATACTCAGGTGCGGTTCCCAACGAAAAAATCACTTGGGGCAAACTGGATATCGATACACCCAAATTTATTGTAGAATCGGATGCGACCATTGTGGCGCCTTTGATTTTTGCTTACTTATTAGACATGTAACCATGAGAAAAGGACAAACCCCCGTTTTAAAACGTGTAATCGTTGATTATAAAAAGTTGGATAATAACATACTCAACCTTCTTGTTGAGAAATTCCCCGATGGTTATGACGACGATGATATAGTAACATACAGAAACGCCAGCAACGAAGTAGTGGAATGTGTTGAAGTGAGAACAGAGGACACGGCTTATCTTATAAAAGTGAGCAAGCGTTTGGTAATGGCCATGGAGGATTTTGATGATTCGGACAATGACGACAGCGAAGATTCCGATTTGGATACCGATGAACTGGAAAGTTCCGAAGAAGAATAACCTTGTTGGTTAGACTAACTTATTAAAGATGGAATCAAAAGCAATGGCGCTTCACCTCGCTGCGAGCATCAACATACCTGCTTGCAGGAACGCCTTGAGCAAAGAACTGGTTTATGGAGATCGTGATGAACTTTTTTATTCCGATGCATCACGTTACCTTTATATTTTCAGATATGGTGTAGTTTCCTTTTTCGGATACGCTGAGAACGAAATATCAGAGATTTTGATGGAAATCAAGCCATTTTGTGAAGAATGGCGTCAATCGGATATTACGGAGACCATGGATATGGAACTCGTTTCTGATCGAGAAAAGGCAACAATAGATAATGATAAGGTTATACTGCCAAAATCTAATGTAGAAGGTATACGTTTGGCTTTGTTGCATCTATCCCAGTCAGTTGCCTTGGATTATTTTGCCGGCCTTTCGGAACAAGCCATGAAAGAGACTCGGCAGCACACCACCTATCTGGAACAAAATGGCAAATTGGACTTGGGAGGAAAGAAGTTGAAGCGCCACATTGCAAAAGTGTTGAACATCAACAACCAAATTTCCGAGAACCTCTATATTTTTGATTCACACGAAGTAGTGTGGGAAGATTTGGAACTGGACCGACTGGACAAGGGCCTAAAACAAATCTTTGACCTCAAGGAAAGGTACCGAAATATAAAGGAGCAAGGTATTGTAATCAAAGAGAACCTTAGTCTGTTCATGAATATTATGGATCATAGGGAAAGCAGTAGACTGGAATGGATCATTATTATTTTGATCTTGGTCGAGGTGGTTGACCTGTTTATAATGAGATTAATCAGTTAAATAAATAGTTATTTTGGACGATTTAAAAATATTGGGTAGCGAAGAATGGTGTCGTTTTGATGATTTAGGAATTCCGGCCATAAAGGCAAGAGTGGATTCCGGCGCAAAAACATCATCGATTCAAGCCAGTAAAATCAAGGTTTTTAACAAAGGATTGGAAGAATGGGTCCGGTTCGAGGTGAATCCCGTTCAAGATAATAGAAGCATATCCATATTATGTCAGGCCAAACTGGTCGATGTCCGTAATGTAAAAAGTTCTCAGGGCATCGCGGAGGAGCGCCCCGTAATAAGAACGTCGGTCAACATTGCCGGAAAGAGTTATGAAATAGACCTGACCTTGGCCAATAGGGACACTATGGAGTACCGTATGTTGCTGGGACGTGAGGCTATGAACGATAGGTTTTTGGTGAATCCTTCCGAAAGCTTTATTCAGGGCGATATTACTGAGGAACAACTCGAACAAAAATACAAGCCCTATACCACCGAAAAAAAGGGGTTAAGAATCGGACTTTTGGCCAGTAATCCAAACCTTTACAGTAATAAAAGAATCATTGAAGCAGGCGAGATGCGTGGGCATAAAGTGGTTTTTTTGAACGTGGAGCATGTATATATGAAATTGGATGCATCCACACCCGAGATCAGATATCGAGGCGGAAATATTCTAGACAAGTTCGATGCTGTTATTCCAAGGATAAAACCTGCGGTTACCTTTTACGGCTGTGCTCTGTTACGGCAATTTGATACCCTCGGGGTTTATTGTTTAAATTCTGCGGATTCCATAGGTAGGTCAAGGGACAAGCTTTTTGCATCCCAATTGTTTTCCAAAAACGATATTCACATACCTACAACAGGTTTTGCCAAATCACCAATGGATACCAAAGACCTTATTCGTATGGTCAGCGGTGCCCCATTGATCATTAAGTTGTTGGAGAGCACTCAAGGCAAGGGAGTTGTGTTGGCCGAAACCAATAAGGCCGCCGAGAGTGTGATCAATGCCTTTAAAAGTGTACAGACCAATATCTTGGTTCAAGAATTTATTAAAGAAGCCAACGGACATGATATTCGTTGTTTTGTTGTTAATGGTAAGGTTGTGGCCTCCATGCAACGAACGGCACAAAAAGGAGAGTTTAGGGCGAATATCCATCAAGGGGGAGCGGCATCTAAGGTCAAAATAACCCCCGAAGAGCGCAAACTGGCCATAAAATCTGCAAAAGTATTCAATTTGGACGTTGCCGGTGTGGACTTGATTAGATCCAATAAAGGACCCCTTCTTTTAGAGGTTAATTCATCACCAGGATTGGAAGGTATCGAAAATACCACAGGAAAAGACATTGCCAATGTAATGATCGAAACCATCGAAAGAAAGTTAAAATATAAGCACTAAATAGCTTGAAAAATTCAATTTGTTGAAAATCAACAGATTGCTATTTTTGTAAATAACTTCCTACACAGACCTCGAAAATCACGAATATAAATTGAAAAGGGGCATTCGTTAAACCAAATGCCCCATTCGTAAATTGTACCCATAAAAAATCACATAGCCGTTGTATGTTTGTCCCAGTTAACGCTAAGCTTTTAAGCTTTCGTTATAAACCTTAAATAGGATGGGGTGATTATGGGGTACTTTGTGTTCTTAACCTTAATATCTTATTTGCAAAAAGGTTTACGTTGCTCCAAGGGGTTTTTGAGGTTGAGCCCCTTGGTTGTAACGGTTTTCTAAGATCAAATATATGTTCCCATAAATTTGACCTACTTTTTCGGAAAAGAGCCGTTTTTACGGCTCTTTTTTATTTGGATGAGCTCAAAATGATAAACGCCTAACTTCTCATTCACAATTGTTCACATCTTTTTAGGAAGCGTAGAAAACCAAGGGTGTAAGTTTTTGTACAAAAAACCTACTTTTGTAATGTAACATTTCAGGAAGAAGATATATGACAGAACAAGTGGAAAGAATCAAAACATTGATTATTGGATCAGGACCGGCAGGGTATACTGCAGCCATTTATGCCTCAAGGGCAGATTTAAAACCAGTAATGTATACAGGGCTGGAGCCCGGTGGGCAATTGACCACAACAACAGAAGTGGATAACTTTCCCGGATACCCAGAAGGGATTGATGGGCCTACCATGATGATGCAATTGCAGCAGCAGGCCGAACGTTTCGGTACCGAAGTAAGAATAGGAATGGTAACGGCAGTTGAATTAAGTGATGAAGTAGGGGGAATCCATAAAATTACGGTGGACGATTCTACGGAACTCGAAGCAGAAACGGTAATTATATCAACAGGGGCATCAGCAAAATATTTGAATTTGCCCAGCGAGCAACGCTTGCGAGGTGGAGGTGTATCTGCATGTGCCGTTTGTGATGGCTTTTTCTATAAAGGTCAAGAAGTGGCCATCGTTGGTGCAGGAGATACCGCTGCCGAGGAAGCGTCATACTTGGCGAATATATGCTCCAAAGTCACCATGTTGGTGCGTAAGGATCATATGAGAGCATCCAAAGCAATGCAGCATAGGGTAAACAGTATCGATAATATTGAAATCCGTTACAACACGGAGGTAGATGAAGTTCTTGGAGACCAAGTTGTGGAAGGACTAAGAATTGTAAACAATGAAACGGGAGAGAAAGAAGAGATTTCTATCACAGGATTGTTTATAGCCATAGGGCATAAACCCAATACCGATGTGTTTAAAGGACAGTTGGACATGGATGAAACTGGCTATATTATTACCCAACCTAAATCCACTAAAACAAATAAGCCAGGTGTTTTTGCAAGTGGTGATGCACAGGACAAAATATACAGACAAGCGGTAACTGCGGCAGGAACAGGCTGTATGGCAGCTTTGGATGCAGAGCGCTATTTAGCAGCTGTGGAGAGCAAGGAAGTGTTGGCCTCATAGCAAGTTTAATGCTGGATATAAAAAAAGGCACTGAAATTTCAGTGCCTTTTTTCATGATTGTAATTGTGTTTAATCAATCCGCTTGTAATTTTCTGAAAATGTTCTGTTTCCGTCAGAATCAACTGTGATTTGGCTGAAGGTGTCTTCTTTGAGAATAAGTTCGAAGGTAAAGTTTCGCATGGTATCCAATGCTTTCATCATATCATCGTCACCATATTCGATTACTTCTATCAAAGAATTGTCCGTAACTCTATAAGATCCATAGCCAAACCTTCCATTAGGATCGTCCGGAACGTATCGGGTCCACATAATTTTTTCCTTGGAGTACATTTTAACCTGTCTGTATCCATCCGATTTTTCTATGGTATCTATAACGTTTTCCCCGTCATAGTTGTAAAAACTTTGAAGCTCCCATGTTCCTTCAATAGTTGGGTCCTTTGGTTCGTGCTCCGTGAAACTTCCTGCTATCACGAAAACGAAAACAAGAGTGAAAAGTAAAACTAATTTTTTCATAATGCCCTACTTTTAAGGTTTAATAAGTCTCTAAAAGATAGGAATAATTTTTGATAAAATTAAGTTTTTGGGTGCTTAACTTTAACATTTTCACAATATTCAAAAGACATCTCGTACAATGCAGAAACTAAAGAACAAGGTGTGTTATGATATATTTTCAGAAAAAAGGGTTACTATTTGAAGATACTTGATTCAATGGTCTGAAATTATCAATAATCAAACATTTCTTTGTTAAAATGTTTGATTTGTAAAAAAAAATAACCACTTTTCGCCCTTATTCACTTAAACCTAACCTAATGAAAAGCATGTTTTTTACGTTTGCTGCAATGCTCTTATGCATTGTCGCATATGGTCAAACCATTACGGGTACCGTGTCCGATGTATCAGGGACACCATTACCAGGTGTGACCATAGTGGTGGGTGGTACAAATATTGGAACCACTACCGATTTTGATGGAAACTACTCCATTAGTGCCTCAAGCGGGCAAGTATTACGATTTTCCTATATAGGGATGAAGGCAAAAGATGTTACTGTAGGTTCCGAAACCACAGTCAATGTTGTTTTGGAAGAAGATTCAACACAGTTGGATGAAGTTGTTGTGACCGCGTTCGGGGTGGAGCAAAAGCAAAAATCCCTTGGGTATTCTGTAACTAAAGTTGATACGGAAGACCTCAATTTGGCAGGTCAGGCGAATCCTGTAGAAAGCTTGCAGGGGCGTGTTGCCGGTGTTCAAATAAATAGGTCTTCCGGTTCTTCCGGTGGAGGGGTTGATATTTTGATTCGTGGAGTTACATCAATTAATCCGGATAGAAGTAACCAGCCATTGATCATTGTAGATGGACTCGCTTTGAACAACGATACATTTTCTGGAGAAGTTAGGCCAAGTGCAGGATCAAATTCGCCAAACAGCTCGGAGCAATTTGCCTTTTCCAATAGGGCAGGGGATTTAAACCCAGAGGATATCGAGAGTTTCAATATTTTAAAGGGAGCAGCTGCAACTGCACTTTATGGAGTAAGAGCTGCCAATGGCGCTATCATAATCACTACAAAAAAAGGAAAACAGGGCAAGGCAAAAATAAATCTAACGGCTTCGACTACCTTTAGAAATGTTAAGACAACGCCCTCATTGCAAACTACGTACAGAGAGGGTTTTAATGGCCAACCAAGAACTTTGTACGACCCAGATTCTGAGACAGGATTCAACCGTGTGCAAAATGCCACATCATTTTACTCATGGGGACCAGCTTATTCTGTTGATTCCATTGATTTGGGAGAAGGTAACATAGTTGACCTTTCTGATGATAGATTTTATAGTCCGTACGATATTTTTAGAACTGGTTTCAATTCACAGTTAAACCTTAGTTTGAGCGGGGCCAACGAAAAGTTGGATTATTTCTTTTCTATGGGTAATAATAATGAACAAGGAATATTGCCCAATACAGATTACACAAAAAATAATTTCAGACTTAAAGCGGGTTATAAGGTTACCGATAATTTTAGTATTGAAGGCTCGGTTGCCTTTTCCAATTCAGGAGGAAGAAGGGCCAACGGGGGTGATAAATCAGTTATGAGTGCATTGTCCTATTACTCTGGTACATTTCCAATAAACGATTATATGAATCCTGATGGGAGTGAGAGGGATTATTCGTTCGGGATTATCGACAACCCGAGATATTTGATGGAAACAAGTAGTTTGGAAGATGATGTAAACCGTTGGATAGGTAATACTACTCTTAAATGGTCTCCGAAGGACTGGGTCACTTTTACATATGCTGCACAAATTGACAATTACTCCGATGCTCGTAATCGCTACGTAGGGCCGGATTTGGACGGTGGTTCACAAGTTGGCGGGTTTATTCTGGAGCAGAATATCAATTTTACAGGAATTGAATCTAACTTTTTGGCGGCATTCAATAAATCTTGGTCAGAGGATTTTACAACTGACCTTACCGTTGGTCACCAGTTATCTGATGCAAAAAGAACTTACCTAGAGGCTCGCGGAGAAGGCTTGAATGTGCCGGGAATAAATGAGCTTGGAAATACAACCAACTACTTTATCAACAAAACAGTAGAGCAAAATAGAATTGTTGGTCTATTTGGAGAATTAAAACTGGGGTACAAGGATAAACTGTTTTTATCCGTTACGGGAAGAAATGACTGGATTTCAACCTTGTCCAAGGATGGAAGGTCATTCTTTTACCCATCGGTAAGTTTGGCCTACGATGTATCCGACCTATTTGGGGAGAACGATGTATTCACTTTTGGGAAGCTAAGAGCTTCTTGGGCGGAAGTAGGAAAAGGACCCGATTTTGGGCAAGATGGTCAGTATTTTGTAGTGGATGGCGACTTTCCCTTTGCAGGAGTTGGTGGTTACCGAAGAAGTACGTCCAGAGGATTTGAAATAGTTCCGGAGAGAAACCAATCTACTGAGTTTGGTGCCGACCTCAGGTTCTTGGACAATAGAATAAGGCTGGATTACGCTTATTTTAATACCAGGGTCAAAGATCAGATATTCGGAGTAGGAACCGCTTATTCTTCCGGTTATTCCAGGATTATTAGAAATGCAGGGGATTATGAAGTCTTTGGTCATGAATTTCTATTGAGCGCGGACATTATCCGTAACCAAGATCTTAGATGGGAAGTAATACTAAACTGGTCCACCAGTGAAGGGGAAGTGCTGGATATCCCAGATGATGTAGAATCCATCATATTTGCCGACTCTGGTTTTGCAGGAGTAACCTCGGAAGTTAGGGAAGGTGATAAAATGGGTAATCTGTATGGTTACACATGGACTTATGAAAACGGACAATTGTATTTGGATTCAGAAGGTTACCCAGTAATCAACTTGGATGAGAGGGTCATTGTCGGTAATGCCTTTCCGGATTTTATATCCTCCATAGGAAGTAATTTCAACTATAAGGGCATTGGTCTTAACTTTTTGCTAGAATGGAAAAAGGGCGGAGATTTGTATGATGCAGGATTAAGAAACTCCATTAGAAATGGTAATCCGTTAAGCACCTTGCAGCGAGATGTAAATGTAGTCTTGGACGGTGTAATGGATGATGGAAACGGTGGCTTCGTAACCAATACAACGGAAGCTCTCATAGACCAAAATTATTACCGAAACTCAAATGCATATAACAGGGCGTCGGAAGTATTGGTGCAAGATGCTTCTTGGGTGAAATTGAGAAATATTTCATTGTCCTACGATATCAAAAGCAATTTGATCAAGGACCTCAATTTGGAAAGGGTAAGTATATCAGCAAGTGCCAACAACATACTTTTGTGGACACCTTTTGATGGATATGACCCAGAAGGAAACCAATATAGCGCGGGAAGCAACGTATATGGTTTTACAGGATTGAACATCCCGCTTAGTCAGAGTTATACATTGGGATTGAACGTTGCATTTTAAAAAAAGGAATTATGAAAAAAGTAAGTATAATAAAAACACTTTTACTGTTCTCCCTTGTATGTGCTACAGGTTGCAGTGAAGACTATTTTGATGTAAACACGCCATCCAATACGGCTCCCTTGGAGGATTTAAGGATGCAGGACCTTATGGCACCTGTAATTCATAGTACTATGGAGGGACAGCGATCCGCAGAGCTTTCCTTTGGAAACTATGTTCAATATTTTGTTACCACGGGGGGCGGTGCCGCAGGACAGACATCTGCAGCCGGTCTTTGGGAACAGGTATATCTATATGTGTTGCCAAATCTAGATGCTATAAAATCTAAGGCAGATGAGGTTGGAGCCACTCATATAGATGCGGTAGCGGATATACTTTTAGCCGCCAATATTGGCATAGCAACAGATACATGGGACAATATACCCTATTCTGAGGCTAGTAACGGGCCCGACAACAACTTTCCAGAGTTTGATGACCAACAGGAAATTTATACAGAGATTTTTGCTCTACTGGATGGTGCAATCTCTAAATTAGGAGGACCGGACAATTCGGGTTTTGACCTGGGTTCATCTGATTTAATTTATGGAGGTGATTCAGAAAAGTGGTTAAAATTGGCTTATTCTTTAAAAGCACGTTATCAATTACACTTGGTAAACAAAGGGGTGGTTACTCCCGCCGAGGTATTGGCATCGGTAGAAAATGGGTTTGATTCCAACGAGGATAACTTCACAATGTACTATGATGATAGGAACATTAATCCTTGGTATTCAGAAGAAATCTTGGCAAGACGTACAGGCAACTTGAGCAAGGATATTGCAAGTCAGTTGGTAAGCTCTATGAACGGAGATTATTATCCTTTTCAAGACGGATTGGTAGAGATAGACCCTAGACTACCTTTGTTTGCGGAGAATGGAGATGAAGCTGAATATAAAGGATTTGTAAGCGGGGGAGCAGGAGTAGCTCCAGATGGAACAGATGCCAACGCGAGATTTAGAGAGGATGGTTTTTACACCAGCATAGATTCACCACTTATCCTTATAAGCTATGCAGAAGTAATGTTCATTAAAGCAGAGGCCGAATTTTTGGCCAATGGTGGCGATGAAACAAGTATGGGGTCGACGGCGGCCGCCTATTCCGCCTATATGGATGGGATTGCCGCAAGTATGGAAATGTACGATGTTGACGGAACCGACTATATGACCGATGGGGCTGTGGATGTGGGGCAAGGGTCTCTTATGTTGCACCATATTATGAAGGAAAAGTATATACACAACTTTTTGAACCCGGAAACTTTTGTGGATTACAGACGATATGATTTTTCTGACGATGTTTTCACCGGCTTAGAGATTAGAAGCGAAGAAGAAAGCGCCGACACCGAGTTTCAGGGACAATGGTTCAGAAGAGCCAATTACCCAGCCACAGAATTGAACCGAAACGAAGCAAATGTGCTCGCCAACCAACAGGAACCTGTAGTTCCAGTTTGGTGGGACGAATAGACTTGATTATATATTTTAATGAAAAAAGGCCATCCGATCGGATGGCCTTTGATATTTGTAGATTTGTCTAGAATTAAAAAACATCCTCTTTGGTCAGGTACAATAGCCCTTCACCTGTTTCATTTAAAATACGTTTGGTGCGTAGGTAGCGATTATAATTATATTCATCAAAATCATCAGAATTTTGGTCCATAGTGCTTATATGGACATTTCCGGCGGAGTGAATAAACTGGTTGTCGCCAATCCACATTCCCACATGGATTACACGTTCCGAAGTGGAATCAGTGGCTTTGCGTCCAAAGAACAAAAGGTCTCCGGCAATCAGTTTGTCAAAATCTTTTGAATCGTCAACCAAAGTTCCTTCATGAATCTGTTGTGAAGCATCTCGGGGGATGATCATTCCGTTCATTAAATAAACAGTTTTGGTAAAACCACTACAATCCACACCTTTGGTGGAAGTACCTCCCCATAAATAGGGTACACCGAGCATTGTTTTGGAGGTCTCGACCAAACTTTCCTTCGTAAATGCCAAGCCGGATTTCCATTCGTTAAAAGTGTTAGCTTCCTCTTTTGGCAGATATGCTTCCCGTCCATCCGGATATTTTATTTGATAAAAATTGCCGCTATCGGCAATCAAACTGAAAATATTCCCGGCAACTACATCGGAAACGACTTCAGAACCAACATCAGCTGAGGTGTAAGACTTCCCATAAGTATTCGTATAGATTGCCTTGTCAGTTGCTTGCCAGGCATCAAAGTCCTCCTTGTTCATCAATTCAATACCACCAGCATCGACCCACCCGAGATACTTATCCGGAGTTTGGATAAGGTACCAGCTTCTCTCTTTTTGATATACGTTTAGAGGCATTCCCAAGGTGCCCTGTGTGACCAATTCTGCAGAATGGGCAGGTTTTGACCGCAGGTTGGCAACGGAATTATTGATTACCCCGTAAATCATTCCCTCTAACTTTTTTGAAGGCAATACCTCAATACTGTCCGTGTATGCTATTTTTTGGGAATCCAACTCTTTTTTAAAAGCACTCAAGGCTTCTGGAAGGTTGGTTTTGCCCTTTATAACATAACCCGAAGAATTCTTCTCAGATTGAATATCAAAAAGAGCTACGCGCTTGTCTGGTGCATAGGTTTCTTTCACCGAGTTTATAATTGAATCAACTTTATTTGCTTCTTCGGCTTTCTCTTGTTGACATGATATAAAAAGAAGGCTTGTCAATGCTAGGTGTAGCATTCCAGTTTTTAGGGAGTGGGTAAATTTCATTCTGTGAGTTAGTATTTAAAATGTGTTGGTATCCGCAAATTAATCAATAAAAGAGAAATGCTTCTCAACTAACATGCTCATTAACACTTCTAATCAATTTTTCAATGTCGTTTTTGTTATGATAGGCGCTAAGCACAATACGACTTACCAAAGGCCCATTTTCATTAGGGTAATTGAAGTTGGTAAAAACAAACCCATCTTTGTTCAAGGCTGTTGCCATTCCGATATCCTGAAACTCAAAAGTAGGATGTCCCTCCATGTGCGAGAAAAAGGAGTGGTTTTTCAATAAACTTATAAAGTACCGATGGTTTTCCTCAAGTATTTGTAAGCGTCCGAAGTATATTTGTTCGGCTCCTAACAGTGTTGCCATAAATGCTGGTGATGCAGGACTTGCCCCCCCGAAAAAGGGAGTGTTTTTGAGGTTTTCAATCCCGGCTTTATCACCAAACACTGCTCCTGCCTGTATGCCAAGCGCTTTTCCTAAGGAACAGCATACAAAAAGATTCGCCGGCTTCAATTTCTTTAGGGTTTGATAACAACCATTCCCATGATTTCCAATAATGCCAATACCGTGTGAATCATCCCCCACTAGAATTATCTTTTCCAAAGGCAGTTTTTGCAAATCCTGAAAATTAGGAAATTGTTTACCGGAAAAATCTATGGTGTCAAAAAGAACTACAGGCAATTTCTCGGAATCTGTTGCCGTTGACACAGCGTTTAAAAGCTGTTCAAAGTCCCTGGCTTGTTCCACACCATGTATTAATAGTGCGGTGTGGGCATTGGGTGCCGCAAATACGGGATGGCCCTGGGCTAATAGCTTGTGTACGACCAATTGCGCTGCCAAATAGCCGCTGGACATGATCAAACAACCTTCACTGCCAACCCAGTTCGCCAAATAATTTTCAGCTTCTTCGTAAATGTCCAATTGTACATTCGATTTTCTGGAAGCCCCATAATGCAGTCCGTATTTGGATACATTTTTTAAATACAATGTTTTGAACGGTTCATAGTTTTGCAAACCTAAATAGGAGGTACCCCCAAAATATAAATGGAGTTTTCCGTTCACTAGGATTTGTCTATCAGGTATGCTTTGAATGGGATAGGCCATTAGAGCAATTCTATGCCGCTACCGGGTAACTTGGGGAACACCACTTTTCCACCTTCTAAAATTTCAACACCTTTGGCGATATCACCTTTTAGGAGCATGGCACCATCCATATCCACATAATCCAACTGTGGCAATAGTTGTGCAATGGCTGAAATGCCTACTGTAGACTCTGTCATGCAGCCCACCATAAGTTGTAACCCAAGCTCTCGCCCTTTTTTGATCATGCGGCGGGCAGGGGTGAGCCCCCCGCATTTGGTCAATTTAATGTTAATACCGTGAAAATAACCTCCGCATTGTTCCACATCGCTCTCTATAATACAACTTTCGTCGGCGATGACCGGAAGAACGGATTGCTCCTTCACCAAGGACATTCCTTCCCAATCATCGGCCTTGAGTGGCTGTTCCAAAAACTCTACGCCAAGTTCCTTCAATAACGGCGCATTCTTAATGGTTTCCTCTGCGCTCCATGCGGTGTTGGCATCTATCCTGAAAATGCTATCGGTGTGTTTGCGCAATTCGCGAACTATGGCAACATCATCCGAAGTTCCTAACTTAATTTTATACAACGGCCATGGTTTCTCTTGGAGTTTGGCCACCATTTTATCGATGGTGTCTATTCCGATGGTATAGTTGGTCATTGGATATTTCTCGTTGGAAGTTCCCCAGATTTCGTAGAGCGGTTTGCCCTTTAGCTTGCCATAAAGATCGTTCGCGGCCAAATCCAAGGCACAAAGCGTAAATTTATGAAGGTCGAGTGACTCCAAAAACTCGTAAAAGTTTTCGGGAGAGTCAAATTCATAATTTTCAATTTGATCTTGGACCGCTTCTATCTCGGCCATCATCCCTTCAATGGTAATTTTATAATACGGATTGGAAGTGGCTTCGCCATAACCCGTTTTTCCATCTAAAGAAAGACAAACAATCAAGGTGTCTTGCTCGTCCCGGGACTCTCTGGAAATGGTAAAGGTATGTGCTAGTTGAAGGATATATTTTTTGAGCTTTATCTGCATAGTTTTTTGGTATTGTAATCATGCTAAGATAGGGTTTCACACAAACATTATAAAAACAAAGGCCCACTGAAAAATCAATGGGCCTTTGCATATGTAAAGGGAATTGGATTAATATTTGCTTACACTGCCCGAAACGGATTTTTTGGTCTGAACGCTGGCATCACCAGTGTACTTGATATCCGCTCCACTGCTGGCATCGGCCACTAAGGATTCCGAAACATTCACGGAAATATCGGCTCCGCTACTGGCATCAGCGTTACATCTTTTTACAATTAGATCTTGCGCTTTAATATCAGAACCGCTACTTGCATCCGCAAAAAGGGCATCTGCCTGACCTGATACTCTAATATCGGCACCGCTACTGGCATCGGCGGAAACTTCGCCGGCCATAATCTCAACATGTAAATCGGCACCGCTGCTGGCATCCAATTCAATATTCTCGGACTTTATCACATTTTGGGCGATAAGGTCTGCACCACTGGAACTTTCCAAAGCAGTAATTTCCGGTAGGGTCACATATACATTTTTGGTCGCACGTCCGATATTTTCAATAGCATGGATTTTTAATCTGCCATCTTTAATGTCGGTACCTATTAGGTCGATGATGTTCTCGTCGGCTTCGACGGTAATGTGAAAGTCAGAGCCTTGGGTCACGAATACATCGATACCTTCCGAGGCGGATACGACGTCGAAATCCTCTTTTACATCTCGACTCTCTTCTACGACTTCGCCGTTACCTGTTTTTCCGTTGCCGAAGTTCACATCCATCATGCATGAGGATGCAAAGAGGGATAGGAGTGCGGCGATTGCTAATCTTGCTAGTGTTGTCATGATTGTTGTTTTAGTATTGATTGATTGTGATAATTAGTGTTTTCTGAAAATAATTTCAGTGTAAATGTCCGTTTTTATGTGTGCGTTTTAAATAATGATCTACTGAATTGACGAATTAAGTGACTCAATTGTTACTTTTTTCTTTGGCTTTAACATTTACCCCGTTTTCATCGATTTTCAATTGAACGGAATCTTCAGCATCCTGAATGTTAATATCTATGCCATCTTCATTGATGATTATTCTTCCATTTCCATCAGAATCATCGTCATCGGTGTCATCTTCGGGGCAATCCAAACACTGTAATTCCCCATCATTGTTCATTAACCAGTGTTGGCCGGCCATGCCACTTCTATAAAAACCTTGGTCGTTATCAATTCCCCTACCAATATATCGGCTTGTGTTATCATCAAAGTGGACCGTCATGGATTCTGGTACATAAATAGTTACGGTAACCTCTTGGTTTCTGGCCTTGTTCGATATCTCGGTGGTCAAATATTTGTCCAAGACAATCTCATTGCCATCTACCGTGTAGGCGTACTCTATGTTCCTAGCACGGTCACGTGCTGCTGGTGTAGAGCTTCCATCTGCATCCTTTCTAATATTAATACTGATGGAATCCGTATCCGATTTTCTTATTTTGATATCAATTTCGTCGGACATTAAAATTCGGTCGTCGTTTTCGTCATAACCGAAGGTCATCCTACCAAAATGAATATCATCACGATCGTAATCCATATCGGCATCTTTCATGGTAATGATCAAGGTATCCGATGGAACAGTAAAGTTGACTTCTTCATTTTGGTTCACGCTTCCGGTGTATGAAAATTCGGCAGCTTGCTTCACTCCGAGGGCAATCAATGCTCCTATAGAGATCAACCAAAGTCCCAGCAAGGAGAATTTTGCAATGTTCCCGATGGACTTTAGGTTGGTTACCAAGATCTTCAACCCTAGGTACATCACAAAGAAGAATGGAATCCCAAAGGCGAAGAAACCGAATAACAAGGTGGCCCAAACTGGAATTATACCAGCCTCGATAATAGTATTGTAAAGGTCTATGATCGGGAAATTGGAAGCATCGAATGCGCCGAGCGTTACTATGGCGATAAACAGTGCAATTAGGTTTGCCGCACCGACCAGTACCAATATAATACCGATGAACTTACCGAATAATTTAAATAGGAACAGGATAATGTCCCCGATAGTATCAAAAAAGGTCTTGGAGCTGCTTTTGACCCTGTTGCCCACCTTTTCGTAGTCAACACTTTTTACCTTGTCGGCAACATCATCAAACCCCTCTTTAACTTTGCGTTCTATATTGCTGATGTTGACGGGCTCCCCCCGCATATCCAACTTTTGGGAAGTGGTAATTGCTTCGGGGACCAAAATCCAAAGTAGTATATAGGCGATAAGCCCAAAACCACTTGTAAATACGGCCAATAGAATAAAAATGAGTCTTACCCAAAGGGCATCGATGCCCAAATAGTGTTCCAAACCTGCGCAGACACCACCAATATATTTGTGGTCGATATCCCTGTAGAGCTTTTTAGCTTTGCCTGGAGTAGGTTCAGCGTAGCTCCTTTTGGGTTCGTCCTCAAAAATATCCTCGTCCACCATGTAATCTTCGGGCTGGCCCATTACATCGATTACTTGATCAACTTCTTTATGGGTGATTACTTGTCGCTCGTTCTCCATTTTTTCGAGAAAGAGCTCTGCTATCCTTGCCTCAATATCGGCAATGATCTCGTCGCTTCCCTTGGTACCGGAAAAGGAGCGTTTTATGGACTCCAAGTACCGTCTCAGCTTGTTATACGCATCGTCGTCTATATGGAAGAGCGTATTTGCTAAATTTATATTTACTGTCTTGTTCATTTTTTGATACTATTTTGTGTTGGTTACCAGATTGACTGCATTTCTAAGTTCGTCCCAGGTGCCGTTGAGTTCGTTAAGGAACAATTGGCCTGTTTCGGTGAGCGCGTAATATTTACGTGGTGGCCCAGAGGTGGATTCTTCCCAACGGTAGTTGAGCAATCCTGCGTTCTTTAGCCTTGTGAGCAAAGGATATATGGTACCTTCCACTACTAACATCTTTGCGTCCTTTAGGGCGTCCAGAATTTCGGAGGCATATTTGTCGTCATCCCTAAGAATGGACAAAATGCAGTACTCCAGAACCCCCTTGCGCATTTGTGCTTTTGTGTTTTCTATGTTCATAATTTCATGGTTCTAAATTTATGCTGAACTGGGTTCGGCATCTGATTAACAGTTTTTTCTTGTTCTCCAAACTTTGTTTGGTTTCGTTCCCACTCCAGTCCCCTGAATTGGGCAGGGGAGTGGAAACGGTTCTTTGATTGATGATTGTTTTTTTCGTTTTTTGATTAATGTTTAAACTCCTTTTCTTTGATTGATGATGAATATGTCGGAGGTGATTAAGCTCCTTTTATGATGAATGATTGATTTTATTCCCGTTGTGCTTCGTCCACAACTTTTTCGTTTTCGATGATTTGCATTTTTTCTACACCTACATTGCTCGATACAATAAATTTAAATTGCACAGGTCGCTCTTTCATAAAAAAGGTGTCCGTTGTTTTTGCGAAGAGCGTCGCTTGCATTCTTTCCGTTACCAATAGAAGCGTACCGTTGTCTTTTTTAATTTGAACCGTACCAACTTGCGGGGATGTATAGTTTCCCTCATAAGAATCCAATATCTCTTCAGATACTGTAATGGCTTCGGTGGTATCTTCGCTTTCCATCAAATGGTGGTCGTAGCTCAACTCTCTTTTAATTTTCCATTCACCATCGATTAGCATCCAAACGTGTGTAAATTTTGCGATATCACCTTTTTGATATTCGTTTTTTTCATTTAAAAATTCAAAACGATGAACACCATGTTGAATGGCCCCGTAGATTTCTCCATCCTTTTTAAGGGGGTAGACTTCAAGGCTTCCGTCTATCAATATTCTTTTGGAATACTGTGGTGCCGAAGGTTCTCTTTTTTCACAGTTTTCTCTGGTCGGCTTCAAAAAAGCTTCTCTTCCGTCTGTAAAACCACCCCTATCGTGGTAGAATTCAAAATCTTCGGTAAACAAAGATTCCATGGTTTCTACATCGCATCTATTAAAAGCGGCATCGAACAATAAACTGTCCTTGGATTTCAATAAGAGGTAGAGTTCCGATGTTGCTGGTTCCTGCGCTTGTGTTGAGCTCACCATGCATAAGGTCAAAATTCCAAATAGGTATCTAAGGTTCTTCATTACTTGATGAATTTAATGGTGAACGGATATTTGAAATACTCTCCCTCGTTGGTCCTTATAGTGGCCAAAATGGTAAATACAATGTTTACAACGGCCAAGGCCAATTGTAAAAAACCAGAAATACCCACCGGCCAGATCCATCTTCCGAACATAAAATCGTCACTGTCGATATGAAAATTCAAATTGTTGATGTCGCTCAATCCGTGAAACCCGAAAAAGTTCCAATCGAACAAGTCTGGCCAAAATCCAATAAAGAATGGGATAGTGACCAAACCTGCCACGATGGAATAAAGCAACATACTAATTTGAAAATTAAGAGCCTGTTTGCCGTTATAGTCGACAAACGCATGCTCTTTTTTGTTTGCGGTCCATAAGATCAACGGAAGTATAAAGTTTCCAAAAGGGATAAAGTACTTCGAGAACATGGACGCGTGGATGATCGCGGATAAATTTCGTTCGTGTTTGGTGATTGCAGTTGCCATTTTTGATTGATGTTTTTTGATTGTAAAATGGTAAACCTATTAGCTTACGATGCAAATATATATCCAAAAGATGGTACTATGCAAAGCAAAGTACTATCATTTAACAAAAAATTAACAATAATTGATACCATCTTTTTACCTATTTTTAAGCAGACTTAAATAAATAATATGGCACTTACACCCAGTAAAATCAATATGTTCACATTTATGAAGCTCCCTTCTGCATGGTGGTGCGGGGTGCGGCTTAAATATATTGATGATAAAAAAGCAATGACCACTGTAAAGCTCAAATGGATGAATCAGAATCCATTTAAATCGATGTTTTGGGCCGTTCAGGGGATGGCCGCCGAGTTGAGTACAGGAGCTTTAGTGATGAACGAAATCCAGAAAAGTGGTAAAAAAGTGTCCATGCTCGTAGCCAACAACAAAGCCAGCTTTACCAAAAAAGCTACGGGACGCATCAATTTCACCTGCGACGATGGGGAACTGATTGCCGATGCTATACAAAAAACCGTGGATACTGGGAAGGGACAAACCTGCTGGATGAAAGCCGTAGGGGTCAACCAAGATGGGGTAGAAGTGTCCACCTTTCATTTCGAATGGACGGTTAAGGTGAAGGGATAATTGCAAGATAAATGGATTGGAAAACTCGTAGAATTATTTATAAGATTAGGTTTAATCAATTTTTCCGAAATCTTAAACTCAAAATAAAGTTCAAAATCAAGGGTTTGCCTAAATGGCAACGTGCAAATGTTGTTGAGTACCCTGATTGTTTTTTAGTTACCACAATATGTACATTAAAAAATGGTCCGGGAGTTCATACCGATATTATAAGTAAAATTGAAAAAGAAAATTACGTACACAATGAACTGGCTAGAATTGTTTCAGAACATTTGGATCAATCTAGATGGGGAGTAGTAAACTTTGAAAATTATAAGCCTTTTGATGTCGTTTCCAAACTAACAGGCAGAAAATCAATTAAAAAGCAGATGCAAGATTCGAAAATGATTTCAATCTCTAGAAATAAAAAGCATATTGAAATTAGTCCCACAAAAAATGGAGGTTCAACTGGACCTAATCGGGGATATAATTTTGATTATGAATCAATTTTATTAGAATTACCTGTTAACGAAGAAAATTTCGAAAAGGAGATTAAAAGAGCGTTGGAAATGTGTAATTAAAAATTGTAACAAAACAACAATTTCCCCAACATATAAATAGAAATCAAAAAACATCCATACAGAATGAACGCACACGAAATAGATTATCAGATTTACGGCGAAGAAATGCAATATGTGGAAATAGAACTGGATCCACAAGAAGCTGTTGTTGCCGAAGCAGGCAGTTTTATGATGATGGACTCCGATATTAAAATGGACACCATCTTTGGTGATGGTTCGAACCAAGATACCGGGGTTTTGGGCAAGTTGTTTTCCGCGGGCAAGCGTTTGCTAACCGGAGAGAGCCTTTTCATGACCGCTTTCCTGAATATTGGTCAAGGTAAAAAACAGGTAAGCTTTGCTTCGCCCTATCCGGGTAAAATCGTTCCCATCGACCTATCTGAAAAAGGAGGAAAGTTCATCTGCCAGAAAGATGCATTCCTGTGCGCTGCCAAAGGTGTTTCCGTTGGTATTGAATTCTCCAAACGTTTGGGACGTGGTTTTTTTGGTGGGGAAGGTTTTATCATGCAAAAGTTGGAAGGCGATGGAATGGCCTTTGTACATGCCGGAGGCACCATGGCCAAAAAGGTATTGGCTCCAGGCGAGGTATTAAAAGTGGATACCGGTTGTATTGTCGGTTTTTCCCAGACCGTGGATTATAATATTGAGTTTATCGGGGGCATCCGAAACTCGGTGTTCGGTGGAGAAGGACTTTTCTTTGCTACGCTGCGCGGACCAGGAACCGTTTATATCCAATCCTTGCCATTTAGTAGGTTGGCCAGCCGTGTGTGGGCCGCTGCTCCTCGTGGTGGTGGAAAGGACAAGGGCGAAGGCAGCATCTTAGGTGGTCTTGGTGATTTGCTCGATGGCGATAACAGGTTTTAATTTTAGGAGTTAGGAATACGGTGTCTGAATTCCGATATCTGATTTCTGAAAAAATCACTTCTTTTGTGTCTATGAATTTCAAAGACCTGTTCCACTTTCTGGAAGAATTGCAACAAAACAATACTAAGGAATGGATGGATGCGAACCGTAAATGGTACAAATCCCTCCGCAACGATTTCATCACTTGGTTGGATGATTTGGACATCACCATGGCCCAGCTCCATGATGATTATTACCCCACTCCGGGCAAAAAGGGCATCAACCGTATCAATAATAATTTGATGTTCCACCCGAACAAGCCCATTTATAAAGATCATTTTGGTGCAGGGTTGGATAAAGCTCCCAATTCGGCCGATTTTTATATAGAGATAGGTTTGAAAAATTGCTTGTTGGCCGGAGGTCGCTGGCGACCAGACTCCAAAACCCTTGGCAGTATCCGGGATGCCATTGATTATAATGGAGAGGAACTGCAAAAGATACTGGACAAACCTTCTTTCAAAAAGATGTTCGGTGGTCTTTATGAAGACGAAAAACTGGTGTCATCCCCAAAAGGATTTTCCAATGACCATCCACACATAGAATTATTGCGTAATAAAACCTTTGCCGTGGAATATAAATTGACCAAAAAGGATGTGCTCCGAGATGATTTCAAGGAAAAAATCATTGAGGTTTACAAGGAAATGCTGCCCTTTCGTCAATATTTGAACCAAGCAGTTACTGTTTAGTCCAATTTGTCCGAAGCTTCTATCAAACGGGCCGATAGGTCTGGGCGTTCCATATCCTTATCATAAGGGAACATAGGCCGAATGATTCTTTTGTGCCCCAAACGCTCTAAGTCTTGATCTACACCGCCGGGGGTCAACATCATGATCCAGTCGCCCCTCATGTTGTAAAGTTCGGGAACCAAATAACCGATTTTCACCACGATAATGTCCGTTTCACTTGGTGTAAGTCCCAAGTTGGTGAAATCTGATTTTCGGTGGTACGGTTTCCTCTTTTTTGTCACAATCACATGGGCATTGCCCACTTTTACCACGACCTCGGTCTCGGCATGAACGTCGCCATATTTTATGGCGGTCACTTCACCTGTCAATTCCAGTGGTGGGGCATACCTATCGTCTATTTCGGCCCCAACAGGCGCACTGACTTGTTCACCAACACCAACTTTTATGGCTTCCTCGACCAGTTTAGGCCCAGGAATGGAGGCATAAATCAATGATTTGCCATCGGTTTTATGAAACTCTTCTCGTTTTAATAGTTCCGTCAGGGTCCAAGTGACATCCCCTGCGCCACCTGCGGTGGGGTTATCGCCCATATCGCTTAGCATAAAAGGTTTTTTGTCACTGGCAAGGGCAGTTTCCAAAGCTTCCTCATATGATTTTGTTGGGGCGACGAACTCAAACTCCTCTCTAACATCCCAAAAATTATTGGCCAATGTCTCCGCACTTTCTGTAACCGCTTTTTCGTCATCTCCTGTAACCATTACCACGGCATGGTTTCTGGGTTCGTCGGCCCAAGCGTAGCCAATCCAAATTGCGGCATCGATTACACCTTCTTTTTGCTCAACTTCGGGTACTTTGGCGTATAGACTTTTACCCGGTTCCACCCGGGTACTCGTTTTTTCTCCGGGCAGTAGGATGGGAACGGGAACCCAAGCTTTATATTTTGGTTTACCTTTTCCGGTTTCCAATCTAGTGACCAAGTTTTCCACCGCCCTCTTGCGTGACTCCGTAGCGTCTTCATGGGGCGCCATGCGGTAACAAGTAATCAGGTCGGAGTGTTGTGCCAAACGTTTGGAAACATTGCCGTGCAAGTCCATTGAAGTGGAAATCAACACATGGGTACCGACCACTTCACGGATTCTTTTGATGAGGTCGCCTTCAGGGTCGTCCAACCCTACAACACTCATCGCACCATGAATATCAAAGAAAAGACCATCATACGGCAAGTTTTCTTCTAACATGGAAAGAGTTTTTTCAACCAACGATTCGTAAGCTTCTCGGGTAACGGTACCTCCCGGCAAGGATTTTCCCACTAAAGTGGGGACCCATTCGGCCCGTTGCCTCAAAGATGAATCAGCTTCCATAAATGGATAACGGTTAAATATCGAATCCCCGATTTTAGGGTGAAAGGCTTCTTCATGGGTTAGGGCAGGTGAGAACGTACTGGATTCGATACCCAGGCCTGCAATGGCTATTCGGGGCAGTTTTTTTTCGGTGTTTTTCTCACAACCTATCAAAATGGAAAAAAGAAAAAGAAATAGTATGGGCTTTCGCATGGTATTGGGTTTGGTCGGTTTTACTAAAGTATAAATATCGACAATATTGTGATGTTGTCAAAAGGAGAAGTGATTCATCTATATAAATGGATAAGAACTATATTTAGACAAAACTTAATCATTTTGAAGAACAATAAAATCAGAAACATGCAGCGGGAGTTGCTTTCGGACAATTGGTATACTTTGGAGAAAATCACCTTCGAATATTTACGGGACGATGGGGTTTGGGAAAAACAAACCCGTGAAGCCTACGATAGGGGCAATGGAGCTGCCATTCTTCTGTATAATATTGAAAAGGGCAAGGTGGTGCTTACCAAGCAGTTTCGGATGCCCACCTACGTGAACGGGAATGAGGATGGAATGATGATCGAGGCCTGCGCGGGACTTTTGGAAAAGGGAAACGCCGAACAGACCATAAAAATGGAGGTAGAGGAGGAGACCGGTTATAAAATTGATAAGGTGAAGAAAGTATTTGAAGCGTATATGTCTCCAGGCTCCGTTACCGAAATCCTTTATTTTTTTATTGGTGCTTATGAAGATGGTATGAAAATCAGTGATGGCGGCGGTGCCGAGGACGAAACAGAGAATATCGAGGTTTTGGAAATTGATTTTAAGGAAGCCATTGGAATGATGGAGTCCGGCGAAATCAAGGATGCCAAAACAATCATGCTGCTACAATATGCTCAAATCCAAGGTATTTTCGATCAGTAGTTTTCATATAGACTTTTTAAAGTTTCGTACATGGTTTTCCTGATTTCTTTGGAGGGTAACCTAAAATGATTGTTCATAAAACTGAAAATGAGCAATTTGCCCGATTTCGTCTTTACATAACCGCTCAAATTATAATTGTTCCCCACCGAACCGGATTTAGCAAATAGAAAAGGTTCCGTGGTTGGGTCTTCCCAGTGCTCCACCGTATTATTTGGTCCCCACATGGGAAATAGCGCAAAGAGGCGCTCTTCCGGAATTTGGTTGTATAGTTTTTGAAGTATCTGAACAAACGACCTTGGTGTAAATAAATTATAGCGTGATAGTCCGGAACCATCCACCCAGCGTGGGCGATGCTCCAAATCTTTCAGTTGATTATCCAGTATATAATCTATGGCCCTTTTGGTGCTCAAGGTATCGGAAATCATCCCCGAAGCGGTAAGTAACAATTGCTCCGCCAAAAAGTTATCGCTCTTCAATAGCATCCGTTTGTATATGGAATCCGTCTCCATGCCATACAACATTTGTTTTTCTCCCTTGGGGAAATGTTGGGTCAAGAAAACCTCTTTTTCTGTGGCTATTTCCAATAATTGCTTCGTTAAACTATCACTGGTCATATAAGGGACTTCCAAAGTGTCCTGCTCCATTGGGGCAATAAAGAATTGGTTTTTGAACTCGATTCTTTTTATGGTTGTGTCCTTCACTACAGTTTGATTTTCAAAATAGTCAGGGGAAACCTCCAAATCAGCGTTGTTTGAAATCGTAGTAACATTACCGTAAAGGGGCATCGCGGATTTTTCGGGCGAAAAATAGGTGTCATAATCTTCCCAGGCCCAACCAGGTCCGTACCGTTGCTCATCATGGTTTTTGGTGTAAAGAGCAATAGTTCTTTGGTTTTTCAGCCAATTAATAGCAGTACTGTCCATAAAATAGGGGTGAAGCAAAGATGGGTCGCCGGTTCCTTCTACAAATACAGTGTCATTGGCAACCAAATATTTTAGGGTCGGGATATGTTTGGGAAGCAAATTAAGACCCGTGTAAAAAGTCACAATCTTAGTATTACTGGCCGGGGTAAAGTATTTATCGCCATTCAAATTATAGATTTCTTTACTACTATTTGCATCGATGACAACCAAGCCATGGAAGGAATTTTGAAGTTTGTCGTTCCCTATTTTTGAATTAAGTGTTTTTTTGACTGAACTGCAACTGGTCAATAAGGTGGCAATGGTGAAATATCTGAAAATCAGTATTTTGATTTGATTTTTATATGTTTTGAGCATATGATTTTTAGATGGAATTTAACAACAAGATATTCAATTTTTAACTGCAAGTTAGCTTTTTAAACCTCCTTTTTTAGTAATTTAGAACACAACCTTTTTACCCAATTTAATCAAATTGATATGCCTAGAGCTATGTTAGATTACACCAAAACAATCCTTCAAAAGGTGAGTTTTGATGCTAAACTCTTCACTAGGGAGCTTCAGAAAGCTATTTCTAGATTGTTGCCCAGTGAAGTAGAGGAATTGAAAATCTGGTTGCAATTTTATATTGTGGACAAACCAGAATTACATTCAACACTATTATTATTAAAAACTTAAACACTACCAAGGGCCGCTGAAAAGCGGCTCTTTTAATTTTTGGACAACGGACTGATGATTTTCACGTCCTGAAAAGCAATTGCTCCGCGAACAATACTGGAGATAACTTCTCTTAATGCGTCCGTTATCTGTATTTTTAGTTCGCTTTTATGGTATATCATGCTTATTTCCCGGGCAGGGGAAGGAGTTTGGAAAGATTTAAGGTTTGCAGCTTTGTCTTTATCAAGGTGTAGAGTGTTCAAGTAGGGCAATAAGGTCATTCCCATACCTTCGTCCGCTAAGCTAACCAAAGTTTCAAAGCTTCCGCTCTCTATTTTAAAATGTTCCCCACGCAGGTTTTTGGAGGCTTTGCATAGGTTGATGACCCCTTCACGGAAACAATGCCCATCTTGTAATAAAAGTACGTCGTTTACATCCAAATCACTCGTGGTGAGCTCACTTTCGGTTGCCAAACGGTGATTCTTGGGTACATATCCTACAAAGGGTTCATAATAAAGAGGGCGCTCTTTTATAAATTCAATTTCCAAGGGAGTTGCCGCTATCCCGGCATCCAAATGCCCATCCATAATATTTTTGATCATGGTTTGGGTAGATTGTTCCTTTATAATGAGGTTTACTTTTGGATATTTCCTAATGAACGAATTCAAAAACATTGGGAGTAATGTTGGCATTACCGTGGGTATAATTCCCAAGGTATAGTCCCCACCAATATAGCCCTTGTCTTGATCTACAATGTCTTTAATGCGCTCTGCCTCAGCAACAATGTTTTTAGCTTGGGCAACTATTTTTTTACCAACTTCTGTGATGGTTATAGGTTTTTTGCTTCTATCAAAAATGAGAACATCGAGTTCGTCCTCCAATTTTTGAACCTGCATACTCAATGTAGGTTGGGTTACAAAACTCTTTTCCGCGGCCAGGGTAAAGTTCTTGTGTTCAGCAACGGCCAGCACATATTGAAGTTGGGTAATGGTCATTCAATTATAAGTTTAGAGGATAAAAGTATGAAAAACCATCAGGTTAATCTATAGAAAAAGCGTAATCCTGTACCATTACTATACGCAAATAAAAAGCCTGCGCAATGGCAGGCTTTCTTTTGATTGATGATGTTTTTAGAGTTAGAATCGAATGGTAAACGCCATATCTTCCTCGCCAACGGTAAACTTGGCACTATTGAAGCTAGGTGGTCCCATGGTCATATCATTACCGGACATGCCATAGCTTTCTTTGGGCATTCCATTGGTTTGATAATCCATTCGGTTGTTGTCATTGGCATCGTGTAGGGCCAAAATGGCGTAGTTGCCCGGTGCTACGTTGGCAAATGTTAGAATGACTTTCCCCTCTTTAATCTCACTTTGTAAATTTTGTACTCCGGGTCCTTTCATAAAAGTGTCTTCGGTGTGTAGCCCCGCGAGTACCTTGCCTTCGTTGTTAGTGATATTATCGATAGTGATGGTAATGTCCACGCCGGTTTTTTCTTGTGCCAGGCCAACGATGCTTACTAAAAATAGACTTAATGCTAGTGTTACAGTTTTCATAATGGTTGTTTTTGATGTTTTGTATACTCCAAAGTTTCAAAAGAAGTGACTCTTAAAAAATTTCAACCTACCGAAATGTCGATTTTTTGGAGTGAACTGCAATCGATAATCAGGAAATCAATTCGGAGGTAAAAATCTACAATTGGGCACTTCATTTTGGTTTAAAAACCTGAGTGAAAGCAATTTTGGGGCATCAATCTAAACAAAAAGTCATGAAAATCTTTATCAAACTTGTTACCCTATTACTTTGTGCCGGCGCTGTTTTTGGCCAGCAAACCATCTCAGGAAAAATTACCGATACAAAGAACAATCCTATTGAAGGGGCCAACATCTATCTGGAGGGCACCTATGATGGAGCTTCCTCGGACAAGGACGGGAATTTTAGTTTTGAGACCACGGAGGAGGGTACTCAAACACTCATTGTTTCCATGTTGTCTTTTGAACCTCATTATGAGGCCGGTGATGTGTCCTATTTTCAAAATCTGCACATAAAATTGATGGAATCCGTTAACTCATTAACGGGAGTTACCTTGACCGCCGGTACATTTGAAGCCGGTAACAATTCCAAGGCATCCGTATTGAAACCACTCGATATTGTGACCACTGCGGGCGCTACTGGTGATTTTGTGGCCGCGTTACAGACCCTCCCGGGAACTACCACGGTTAATGAAGATGGTAGATTGTTTGTAAGGGGAGGCACAGCGGGCGAAACACAGGTCTTTATAGATGGACTTCGGGTTTTTCAACCATTCAATGCCACAGCGAACAATATGCCAACACGAGGTAGATTCTCCCCTTTCTTGTTCAAAGGTATTTCTTTCAGTACCGGAGGATATTCTGCTGAGTACGGTCAGGCCCTTTCTAGTGTATTATTGCTAAATACTACGGACGTTCCCTTGCAAGAGCAAACGGAAATCTCCATAATGAGCGTTGGTGGTGGCCTCGGGCATACCAAGATTTGGGGCGACCAATCGTTGAGTATCAATACATCCTATATGAACCTTGCGCCATACGAAGCCTTGATTCCTTCCACCCAAGGTGTTCGTTGGAAAAGCCCTTATGAATCTATTTCGGGTGAAGCCGTCTTTAGGAGCAAAGGCGAAAAAAGTATGTTCAAACTGTACACAGGTTTTAACCATTCCAATTTGGATATTGAACAAGAGGACATCAATTTTGATGATTTTGTACGCTTTGGTCTGAAAAACAACAACCTGTATGTTAACTCATCCTATAAATACTATTTTGGGAATGACTGGAGCCTTATATCGGGAGCTTCCATTGCATGGGACACTAACGATATTGGCATTAATGAGGCCAATGTGGACAGTAAGGAAACATCTTCACACCTTAAGGTAAAGGCTCATAAAAACTTTAGCAATCGATACGATTTGAGCTTTGGGGCCGAATATTTCCACACCAAATTCGATGAAACTTACGCAGATGTAAATATTGATGAATTTACCAATGGTTACACCGATGGACTTTGGGCAGGTTTTGCTGAATCCGATATCTATTTGAGCAATAAGTTTGCCATGAAACTGGGTGTTAGAGGCACGCACAGTAGCTTGTTGGATGAGTTTAAAGTGTCTCCAAGACTGTCACTGGCCTATAAAGCAGGCGAGAATGGGCAGTTTTCTTTGGCTTACGGCGATTTTTATCAAAGACCGCTTTCAGGTGTTCTCAAGTTTGATGGTAGCTTGTCCATGGAGAAAGCTTCCCATTATATTCTTAACTATCAATACATAAACAACGGAAAAACCTTTAGGACAGAGGTCTACCATAAGGCGTATGACCAATTGGTGAAATATGATTCCGAGATGCCACAGTTTAATTCCATATATAGCAATTTTGGGGATGGATATGCCCAAGGTATTGATATATTTTGGAGGGACAGTAAGAGTATTAAAAACTTGGACTACTGGTTTTCCTATTCTTATTTGGATACCGAGCGAGACTACCAAAATTTTCCTGAACGGGCCACTCCCAACTTTGCACCAAAGCACAATGCTTCGCTCGTAACCAAATATTGGGTGGACAAGTTGCGCTCGCAAGTGGGGTTGTCATATTCTTACGGTTCGGGAAGGCCTTATCACAATCCCAACAACCCTGGTTTTATGCAAGAGAAAACCAAATCGTACAATAACTTGAGCTTTAACTGGGCCTATCTTATCGACCAACAAAAAATCCTATACTTCTCCGTAAGCAATCTGTTGAGCCTAAATAACGTGAGCAATTATCAGTATGCCAACACTCCTGATGTGAGAGGAGTGTACAATAGAAGGGCCATAACCCCTCCGGCGGACAGCTTTTTCTTCGTAGGTTTCTTCTGGACGATAAGTACCGATGGTAAAAGTAATCAGCTGGATAATCTATAGGCTACTGCTGCATTTTGAGGTAATAGTCGACAGAATGTCGACCTGAGCCATATACAATAAAGAATAAGGAAGTTATCAAAACAATAATGGCCAACATTAGATAGTTAGTGTTCATTACCCCTATAAAGTTGGTGAGGATAGCACCGAACAAAATCGGCAACTGTGCAATGGCGGCCCATCTGGTGAGTAAACCAACGGTAATCAAGATACCGCCAACAAAATGTGCGGGAATTAGATAATGAAGAAAAATCATTCCTCCGGGAACATCTTGGAACGGTTTTGCCAACCGCTCCATTTCCTCATAATTGGACATAAACTCGATTCCTTTGACAAAAAAAACGACACCGAGTAAAACTCGGATTAAATCGAGTAAAAGATAGGTATGGGCATTGGCCCACTTGTTGAGCTTTTTTATGAGACCCATGTGGTTGAAGTTTGTGGATTGCTTACATAAGATACTCATTTTAAGTGGTATATTAATTTTTTCACATAAATATTGATAATGATATTTGAATTTTAAGTGAAATCAATTAAAAATATCAACCATGTCATTAAACGAACTTATATCTGAAAGCAGTCACTCAAAGAACTACTTACTCCAAAATCAATTCCATCTGAATATCGCTGCGGGCATATGGAGATGCGACCTTGGCCATTTCCACGAAGCCGAGTTTTTTGTACAGTGCAAGGGCTGGAACCAATTTTCTATTGCTTTCCAAAAATAATTTTTTGGCGCCCAATTGTTTTGCTTTCTCAATAATATGCTGGCCCAATAGTTTGCCTATTCCTTTGCCTTGTGCAGTAGGAGAGACACCCATCTTGGAAAGTTCAAAATCGTACCCGTCATAAATACAAGGTATCAAGGAACAAACCCCTACCGGTTGCTCATTCAATAAGGCAACTGCAATATATCCGCCTTTGTCCAAAATGTAGCTTTTCGGATTGTGTAGAGCAAGACGGTCCATTTCCTCAATTTGAAAATATTTGATAATCCATTCCTCATTCAGGTCTCTGAATGCATCCTTATAAGCTTCGGAATAGGGGACAATGGTAAAAGAGGCATCCATTTTGAGGTTATTTTTCGTTTTTGCCATTAAAAATAATTTGAATTTCAATAACATCCGTAAACTCAAAAGCACTTTTTATCGACAGAAACTGCTTATCTATCAATTCACTATGCTGTTCAACGAAAAAATTACCAGTTGGACGATAAAATATTTAGTTTTACATTAGATTAGTCATAAAATTCTTACAAGGTCCCAAATCTTGCGAATTACAAACTTAAAAACATATTGGCCTGTCCCAATCAGGCAACTTAACCTACAAATTCCAATCGGCTATGGAGATAAAACTACCCAAGTTTCCCCAAACTACATTCCCGTACCCATGTGAGCGTTATCTATTTGCGTTTCTGGTCATTATTTTTCTTGGTCTTCCATTGCAGGCCCAAGAGCAAAATGGTCCCAATGTAAGTTACGATGTACCGTTTCAAAATTTGTTGAAATTCAACCGATTTTTGATCAATCCCACTTTTTCATCCATTCGGGAGGACAAATCGTACATCAATTTTTTTCATCGAAGTCAAAGTGCAGATTTTACCAACAACCGTCAGAACTACTTTTTGAGTTATAGCGGCCGGCTGAACGATAGAATTGGCTTGGGCCTAAGCCTTTACAATCAGCGAGTTGGCATAATCTCCAATTTGGGCATAATGGCCAATTACTCCCATGGAATTCAGTTGGGGGAAGAGAGCAGCCTAACTTTTGGCGTGAATATTCCCTATTATGTGAGCAGTTATGACCCGAGTAGGGTTGTTGCCTTGGAAGAAGACCCTTTTTTGAACGAAGCTAGCGAAAGTTCCATTATCTCTTTTCAACCCGGGTTGAACCTTAGTTTGGGCAAGTTTGATTTTGGCGTTTTTGCCCAGAATTTGGTGGACTTTAATTTAAAATCCAGTGAATCGCTGACCCAGTTCAAACAAAAAACATTCTCTGGCCACATTCAGTATGTTCACCAATTGGAATATGGTAAGGGTATTTTTGAGGATGCGCGATTAATGCCCTTGGCAAGAGCTCGTTTTGAAGGCAGTGAAGATCCTGTTTTCGGCGGAGGGATTATTTTTGACCTTCCAAAACTGGGTTGGGTACAAGCTGGATATGATCAATTTTATGGTGCATCCGCAGGAACGGGGTTCAATTTAAACCAGCGGTTGTCCTTCGGCTATAATTTTGAGAAGAGCTTAGTGAATAGTATAGCCAATCTTGGTGTGACCCACGAAATTTCCATTGCATACTCTTTTGTGCCCAATCTTTCCAAAAATACATTCGTCTCCAATGATGAAGAAGATATAGAGAAAAAGAAAATTGAGAATACAGCTGTAGCGGCTGCAGGAGAGGAAACCAAAAAGACGGAACAAAGCAGTAAACTGCATGTTGAAACCACTTTGCGCCCCACCAATACGGAAGAAAGAGCCTATTGGGAGGAAAGAGTAGCCGAATTACAAGAAAAGCAAGAAGACAGTTATGCCGTAATAGACGACTTACTTTATAAAGTGGATTCCATGAAACAGAGTCGGGAACAAGACATGGAAAAGCGTTTTGAGATGGTCATGCGCTTGGTAAAACGGCACAATGGTGACGAGATTCCCGATATAAAGGAGAAAGCCCAAAAGCTGTATATGGCCGATAGCAAAGACTTGGACTCCTTGTACAACGCCATTGATGCTTCTACTGCTTCCGCTTTGGCAGTAAACACCCAGCCCGTGGTGTCCAAAAGTATTGAGAAGAAAAGCGAGGGAACCTTTAACGGCGGAGCGTTCAAGCCCATTGAAAAATACATCAATCTAGAAGGTGTAGGGCAAGGACATTACATTGTGGCAAATGTCTTTAAAAATGAGACCTACCTGAAAAACTTCATGGAAGAATTGAAGCGCAAAGGGATACAGGCACAATACTTTAAGAACCCGGATAATGGTCTCAACTACGTCTATTTGGCAAAGTACGACCAAAATGAATTGGCTTACCAGGCGTATCAATCAAAGATGAAAGGCAAGTACCAAGACGAGATTTGGATCATGCACGTGGAAAATTCAAGGTATTCCAACTGGGCCGACGCTATTTTTCAGGATATCGAATAATCAATCAATAATTTTTAGTCCTCCATTAATCCTGCAATGCCCTGGCTCCCCGAGTCAGGGCGTTCTTTTAGTTCAGATATTATTTTTTGATGATCATCGGAACGGGTCTGCGACAATTTATATGTTGCCTGAATATCCGAAACCTTTATCTGAAATCCTACCACACCTTTTATCTGTCGAAGGGTTTTCGAGGACATGTTTTTAAGCGAAATCGGTTTTTTAGAATCTTTCTCATATTTGTCGACCAATCGGTGCATCGATGCCATGGTTTCCTCTTCAGAAAGAATGTTTAAGGTTCCGTATACGTGAACTGCAATGTAGTTCCACGTAGGTACTTCTTCCTCCTTGTACCACGATGATGATACATACGCATGAGGTCCATTGAAAATGCAAAGCACTTCGGATTCATCCTTAAAATGTTTCCACTGTGGGTTGGCTTTGGCTATGTGTCCTACCAAAATATCGTTTCCTTGCCCATCGGTTTCCAGTTCCAAGGGAATGTGGGTTCCCCATGGTTTATTGTCCACGATATTAATCAAAATACCAAAACTGTTTTGCTTTAAAAAAGCTTTGATTTCTTCAATGTTATTATTGCTGTAATGGGGAGGGGTGTACATGGGCGTGCTTAAATTTTAAATGGAAAGCTAAAATATAAATTAAGTTGCGATGGACTACGGTTCATCCCCGAATGTTCACAGTTGGGTAAACCTTCTTTTAAAAAAAGCTCTCTTCAGAACACCTTTGTGGCATCAATAATCATAAAACAACAGTCATGAAAAAACTTATTTTGGCAATTTTACTTATCGGGTCAACATTTGTAAACGCTCAGGACCGCTATTCCAGCGGAATGGAAAAGGCTTTTGAGCTATGGCAAAACCAAAAAACTACGGAAGCATCAAATTTGTTCGAACGTATCGCAACGGCCGAACCGGATAAATGGTTGCCTTATTACTACGTATCACAGATCAATACAGTAATTTCTTTTGGGGAGAAGGATGAGGAAAAATTGAGCAAACAATTGGAAAAAGCCAAAGAGTTTTTGGATGTGGCCAAGGCTATTTCTCCGGACAATCCAGAAATTTTGATTCAGGAAGCCCTGATCAATACGGCATGGATCGCTTTTGATGGTGCCACGTATGGAATGACACTTTCCCCTAAAAACGTACAATTGTATCAAAAAGCATTGGAAATAGCGCCCGACAATCCAAGGGTAGTACTTTCCAAAGCGGAATGGGACATGGGGTCGGCCCGTTATTTTGGAAAGGACATTACTCCCTATTGCAAAGATGTGGAAAGGGCCTTGGAACTTTTTGCTACCTTTAAATCCGAAACTCCGTTTTACCCTGCCTGGGGGAAGGAAAGGGCGGAAGAGGTGTTGAAAAGTTGCGGTAAATAGAAAAACATGAAACTCTTTATAAAAGAACTTGTAAAAGCATTTTTAGTGGGGATAGCTATTTTTATAGTTTTTCTCATTATTTTCTTTATCAAGGGATGGGAACTTACGTATCAGCAACTGTGGGAGGAGTTTTGGGAGAATATGATTTTTTCCGTTATAATCTACATGTTCAATGCGGCCTCCTTTATCTTTTTAATGCGCAAGTACGATAAGGAGCTCTTTACCAAAAAGTATGTTGGTTATGGCATTCTAGGGAATATTATAGCTTCCATACTTGGAATCATTGTTTCCAGATTTGTATTAATGGTTCTGGTATATGATAAATCCATAAACCAGTTTTTTGCTGAGGAACGTTCTGAATTCTATGTAAGCTCCTTTATCATTTCTATGGCGGTGGCATTGATGTTCTATGCTGCCTACTACTACAAATACTACAAGGAAAAACAGGTAAAGGAGCAAAAGATAATTGCCGGGTCGGCATCGGCGCGTTTCGATGCATTGAAAAATCAGTTGGATCCCCACTTTCTGTTCAATAGCCTTAATGTGTTGACCAGTTTGATAGATGAGGACCCGCACCAGGCACAAAATTTCACCACATCGCTTTCCAAAGTATATCGATATGTGCTGGAGCAGAAAAACAAGGACCTGGTTACGGTTGATGAAGAGTTGAAGTTTGCCCGAACCTATGTTAGACTTCTTAAGATGCGTTTTGAAGACAGTATTATTTTCGATATCCCGGATAATTCCTCCCAGCCTGAAGCAAAAATAGTGCCCCTGTCATTACAGCTTTTGTTGGAAAACGCAGTAAAGCACAATGTGGTTACCTCTTCCCGGCCATTGCATATCAAAGTATTTGAACAGAATGGCATGTTGGTGGTAAGCAACAACCTCCAAGAAAAACAGGTGGTTAAAAAGAGCAGCGGGGTAGGGCTCCAAAACATAAAACAACGGTACAATATCCTCACGGAACGTGAAGTAATCATTGAGAAAACGGAAAGTGATTTCATGGTTTTTATACCCATGCTCACCCAAAAATATACGGTTCTAGAGACACAGGAGAGCTATCTTGAAGAGAAACGCTATGCCAACGCCAAGGAGCGGGTCAAGAATATTAAGGACTTCTACGGCAATCTTATGGCCTATTGTATCGTGATTCCCTTTTTATGGTGGCTCAATTTTCGTACTACTGAATTTTTATGGGCCTTTTTCCCTACGTTGGGTTGGGGATTTGGACTTACGGCTCACGGTATGGCGGCTTTTGGCTATAATCCATTATGGGGGAAACGTTGGGAGGAGCGCAAGATCAAGGAGTTAATGGAGAAGGACGATTTCTAGGAATTCATATTTCAGTTGTCAGATTTCAGAACTCTAATTTCCGTCTTCGAATTGTGTGGGTCAAATGAACTCAGCATATGGGTTGCAATCACGAAAATTTCACGAACTTCCCTCAACCCTCAACCCTCAACCCTCAACCCTCAACCCTCACGTAACCCCGTAACCTATAACCTGTAACCCCTGCAACTACAACTCATCCCATTAAAATTACAGTTCGGGAATTCACTTTTCTTTTTGCCCCAGGCTATTCTGATATTTGACCTGTAATCAATTAGTAAAACCGAACAGTCATGAAAAATGTAAACGAACACCGTTACACAAGAGCAAAAGAAAGAGTGGAGAGCCTTAAATCCTTTTATCATAGCTTAATTGCCTATTGCGTGGTAATTCCACTTTTGATCTACATCAATTATAGGACCACCGATATTCCTTGGGCCATTTTTCCCGCCGTTGGATGGGGATTTGGTTTGGTCAGTCTTTGGATGACCGCTTATGGACACAATCCCATTTTTGGTAAAGATTGGGAAGAACGTAAGATTCAGGAATTTATGAACGATAAAGAATTTTAAGAATGAGTATTTTTAGCTACAACATCACATCAAACAACAATACCATGGAAACTATAGATAAAGAAAACAAATATGTAAGGGCACGTGAGCGTGTTCAGGAGCTCAAAAAGTTTTATGGGAATGTAACTTCCTATGTGTTTGTAATAGCCGGATTGGCAATTCTAAATTACTATACTACGGGCTTTGGCTATATGTGGTTCTTGTGGGCCGCTTTTGGTTGGGGAATCGGAATTGTTTTTCATGCGATTAAAACATTTGACCTTAATCCCTTTTTTGGTAAGCAATGGGAAAAACGCAAGTTAGAAGAGTTTATGCGTGAAGATGAACAGAACAATAAATGGAAATAGTCATGGAAAACGTCAACAAAGAAAAGTACAACAGAGCCAAAAAACGAGTGGATGAACTCAAGGGCTTTTATATCCATTTGGCCATTTATGTGGTGATAAATGCCTTTATTCTGGTAAACCTGTATCTAAGGAGCGACGACTTTTGGAGATGGGAGCATTTCTTTACTTTAATTGCCTGGGGAGTGGGAGTTCTCTTTCATGCATCAAAAACCTTTGGTTTCAACCCATTGTTGGGTAAAGACTGGGAAGAGCGCCAAATCCAAAAGTACATGGACGAGGACAAAGAAGAAATGAACAAATATAAATAGGATGATGGTTAACAAACATACCGTTAGGGAGAACGCCGAAAAGCGGGTCAAGGAGCTCAAAGGATATTATAGGCACATTTTCATCTTTATTGTTGTTAACGGCTTCTTATACCTACTTAAGACCGGAGTATTAAACTCGTTGTTACCAGAAACGTTTCCAAAAGAATCGTACTACTACGATTGGATCAATGCAAACATCTTGATTTGGGCCGTGATCTTGGTCGTACATACCTTAATTCTGCAAAGGCATAAATTCACGTTCTTTAAAAAATGGGAAGCACGGCAGATTCAAAAATACATGGAAGAGGATAGGGGTAAAGTGGATAAATATAAGTAACAATCTAGATGAGGGGCTTTTGAAATTGCGAGATTGAATATTTTAGTAGTTCCCATTGGATTTTATCCCCTGGATTTTTCTTAATGAGAAAGGAAGACAAGGGGGGTAGGATAAACCAAAAAATGATAAAATAAAACGAACCATTACCAAACCGCAAACCAAACCTATATGAATGTTCTGATTATTGAAGACGAAAAACCGGCAGCAAGAAGATTGTCCAGATTGCTCTCAGAATTGGAAATGGAGGTCTCCACCATGTTGCATTCCGTAGAAGAATCCATAGCATGGTTTCAGGATAATCAACACCCCGATTTAATCTTTTTGGACATCCAATTATCCGATGGACTTTCCTTTGAAATTTTTGATGAAGTCGAGGTGAAAAGTGCCATCATTTTTACCACCGCTTATGATGAATATGCACTCCAAGCATTCAAGTTGAACAGCATTGATTATTTGTTAAAACCCATAGACGAAGAAGAGCTGGAAAGTGCCGTAAAAAAGTACCGGAATTTTAAGCCGGAAAATCAAAAAATCCCCATCGATTTTAACGACATAAAAAAGCTTTTGGTGAACCCCTTGGAGCGCGAATTCAAGAAACGGTTTACGGCTAGGGTAGGGCAACATTTAAAAATTATAAACGCCGATGAGGTGGAGTGTTTTTATAGTGAGAACAAAGGTACTTATGCCGCTACTTCGGATGGAAGAAATTATTTATTGGACACTACCTTGGAACAGTTGGAAGAGGAGTTGGAACCACAGACATTTTTTAGGGTCAGTCGAAAATTTTACGTGAACATCAATCACATAGGTGACATCATTTCTTATACAAATTCAAGACTCCAAATCAAGTTAAAACGGTTTGATGAGCATGAAATAATCGTGAGCAGGGAACGAGTCAGGGACTTTAAGTTGTGGTTAGAATAAGATGATTTAAAAACCTGATTATTAAACTTTTAATAAAACAAAAAATATGTTATAAGTTTTTCTTATAGTAGGTTTTTTAGGCTAAAAGCCTACTTTTCTTCCACTCGGTTGTCATCAAAAGCAGAAGGAAGAAGTTTAGGTATCAATTTAATAAAAATGGGGAGAAGAATCGCTCCTCCGGGTAACATAAAAATTGCCAAAGAGGGAATACTTTTGAAAATATCCAGTAGCTGGTTTTGAACTTTTTTCTTCTCTTCGTTACTCAAATCCTTCACGGTCGACTTGGATAAAAGTGCGACCAATTCCCTACTTTCGGTCAGCTCTTTTTTTAATCTTTTGCTGTTTCTAAGAATTAATTTGCTCACGTTTTTGGACATCCCATCATAGAATTGAACGGCCAAATTTTTGTTGTTCAGATAGGCGATTTTCTCTTTGTTTTTCTCGAAGAAATTCATCACAAAATCGAGCTCAAATTCTACTTCTTTTTTGGACTTTCCAAGGTCCTTTCCAAGACCAAAAATATAGTCCGTTTCAGAGTAGTCCAACGTCTTATCTTCCCATATGGTCAAGCACGCCATGTCCAGAAAATAATCCTTCTCGTTTTTGGTGAAATTCCGGGTCAATAAATCCGAATATTCGCCTTCAAATTTCGCATTGTCCAGATCAACATAGGTGAGGGAAGACCCCAACAATTGAATTAATTTGGCATCCGATTCATGTGTTTCTTTGGAGTTGAGTGCATGGTACACAATATTAATGGTGACATACTCCAAAAGTTGTGCATGGCTCATCATGTCTTTATCGCTTCGGAGATAAATTATGAAGATGAGAATATCTACATAGAGTAACGAATTGGTCAAACTATTTCCGAGTGCCCTGCTAAAAGTGTTGTCGCTTAAATAGATTCGAGAATCAATCAACTTTTCCAGTTGGGAAATTGTTTTTGAACCGCTCAATATCTTGCTCAAAAACGAAATCTTGCTCACATTCAAAGATTGATAATATTCGAATACTTTGTTTACAAAGGCCTCGAAATCGGTCTTTCCAACCTCAAATGTATAGGTGTAGTATAAAGCGGTCAGCAGATTGATCTTGGCAATCTCGTCCTCGCTCAGGGTGTGTTCCACTTCTATAAATGATGGAATGCTTAAATGGACACCGTAAATGAAACCATTTGTTTTGAGTTCTCTGTACAAACTGTCAAAGTCTTCAAAACGGGAAGACTCTTGAGCTACTAGGTGACCAAACTTGTTGATCCAGCCAGAGGCGGAAGGGTTCATGGATATATTTTAACGCTTCAAAGTAAAACAATTTCTCTGACTTTGCTTTGGTACAGGCCAGTGTCTTCGATGAAATTTTAACATTTTAAAACCAAACCGCGTACTACGCAGTTCCGTAGGTAGAGTAGATACAAGCCCTAAAACAACAATTAAAATGAAGATAATAATACAATGTATTTGTTTGCTTCTAGCCTTAACGATTCTGATTTCTTGCGTTCAAGAACCGGAAGTGTTCAAAACAAACAAATCGGACTATGATCACTTTTTAATATCAGGTCCGTTAAAGACTATACCCGCAAATTTACAGTTTGAAGTAGAAGCCAATAGTGACAGCATGCAATTGCCAGATTTGTGGAACTTGACGGATGATAATATGCAAATTTTTAAGGAAACCGGGGATGTCAAATTCCTAAAAAATTCAGCGAAGACCTTAAAAAAGGCGATTGAGATGGCTACTATTGAAAAACCTGGATTTATAAGGGCTTTGTCCAATAATTACATGTTGCAGCACAGGTTCAAGGAGGCTTTGCTGTTGGCAGAAGAGGCAAGAGCTCTAGGTACCGATGTGGAGGCGACCCAGAGTTTGCTGTTTGATCTTCATATGGAATTGGGCAACTATGGGCTTGCAAACAAATACTTGGATAGCATCAAGGATGTATCGAGCTATGAGTATTTGGTCAGGTTGGCTAGGTGGAACGATTTCAAGGGTCATTCTGATTCCGCCATTAAGCTCATGGAAAAAGCGACCGAGAAGGCAGAGATTTCCCAGAATGAAGACTTGTTATTGTGTTCCTACGTCCATTTAGCGGATTATTATGGAGCTACGGGACATATAGAAGAAGCTTACAAACTATATCTCAAGGTGCTTGAAATATCGCCGCAAGATGCAAATGCAAAAAAAGGAATCGCTTGGATTGTGTATTCCTACGAAAGAAATGGTATAGAAGCACTTCGGATTTTGGACTCCATTACACAAAAGAACAAATCCCCCGAATATTATTTGTTGAAAGCAGAGATCGCAGCTTTTATAGATGATGATATGTTAAGGGTTCAGGCATTGGATGATTATTATAAAATGGCGGGTAAAAACACGGATTATGGCGATATGTACAATGCCCATAACGTGGATTTTTTACTGAGTATGGATGTAGAACAACGAGCTTATGAATTGGCGCAGGAAGAGGTGAGTATTAGACCTACACCTGAATCTTATGGGTGGTTGGCCTACAGTTTACTTCATTTGGGAGAAAAGGAAAAATCAATGAAGGTTATCGAAGAACACGTAATAGGTGTCACCCATGAGCCTGCTATTTTGCAACGTGCTGCCGAGATTTACAAAGCAAACGGAAAACAAGATAAGGTTAAAGCGCTAAAAGAAGAATTATTGGGGGCAACCTACGAGCTTGGCCCCATAAAGGAAGCAGAGGTTGCCAGTTTGTGAATTTCCCCCGCTAAAAGCAAGGTTGAAGACCGATAGGGTCTCGGCTTGGTTGTTGTTTTTAGGTACGCCATGGTATTTTTGCCATGGCGTTTTTTTAATCATCGGCAATAGCGTTTTGGGTCTCGCTTTCTTGCTCTTTCAAGATTTCAATACCTTTTTGTATGACCAGATTGGTAGGGATGGTAATTCGTTTGCCATCATCCGTGCGCATAAATAGATAGAATCCGCTGATATCCTCAACTTTTCCGGTCCAGTCAAAATCCTTGTCCATCACCCTAATTCTGTCACCCAAACGTAAAGGATGGTTAAAAAAGAGGATAACACTTGCCGTAAGGTTGGAAAGGATGGACCATTGCGCTACGAAACCAACTCCCAATATGGCCAAAATAGAGGAAATAAATACTGAAAAATCTTCAAAATTAACACCCCATATCAAGGAAATGCCGATAAAGGCCAGCAGGTAGAACATCAAATTGCTCAAGTAAAAAATGATTTTTCTACTGTTCATATCAATGGAACTTGTTCTGCCGAACCGCCGAATAGCCCTTTTGCTGAAAGAGTTGAGCGTAATGATAATGGTCAAAAGAATGATGGTGAACAAAATCTCGGATTTGAAGGACATAGTGTCAATCATGATGCTTCTTAGTAAATTTGATTTATATTGATAAGTCTAAACTACGAATAAACCCTTTCATATTTTTAAGCCATGAAAACAGATTTTGAAGAAAATTCGTGGGTAATCAACTACTCTCCCGAAAATTACTCTAATCACAAATTCTCATTGGAGAACGATTTATTGCTTTCAAAAGGCGACAAATCCATTACTTGGGTAAACACCTATGGTTTGGATTACATGGAAGAGTTTAGGCAAATGGTGAACGGCAATGACCTTGATGACTTTTTACTGCGTTTGCTCTTGAACCAAAAGATGGGAAACAAGGTAATAGTCCTGGAAGACCAGTTGTTCATTGCAGCCAGAATCCTTAAAACAGAACACGATACTATGGAGTCCGAGCAAATGTATTTTGTGGTCTCAAAGGATTTTAATTGGTGTATCCAAGAAAAGTGGGGGGATCATTTTGATTGGATTCGTCAGCGAATTTTCGAAAACAAGGGTATCATCAGAAAAAAGCGAGCGGACTACTTATTGTTTTTTATTCTAGAGACCTTGATCACCAATTACAAAGATAAGTACGAGGAAACGGTAGTTATGGAAAATGCCTTGGATGCCATCGTAAAACGTGAACCAACCCCTGAGTTTATGTTCGAGGTAGAACAGAAAAAAGCGGTGATACAAGATTTTAAGAAAGCAGCACAAGGTCTTAGGGACATCATCATAAAGTTGGAACGAGTTCAGGTCAAAGGCTTTCACACCAAATATTTTAGTGAGCTTCGCGAACAGATAAATGGTCTTATTGCCGATATCGATTCAGATATTATGGAACTCGAAAGCCAAATAAACCTCTTTTTCAGTGTACAGGGACACCGTTTGAACGAGGTAATGAAGACCCTGACCATCTTTTCAGTCGTGTTTATTCCTCTAACATTTCTGGCCGGCATTTACGGGATGAACTTTGAAAACATGCCCGAGTTAAGGTCTCCCTACGGATATTTTATCCTCTTGGGCGTAATGCTTATTGTAACCATAATATCCATCGTCATTTTTAAACGAAAAAAATGGTTTTGATGGATAGGTCTTTTTCATTTTGATGGCTTAGTGATTCCTCTTTGTCATCCAATGATAAACATCATATTCTTGAAAAACACAGCTCGGTAGATTTGTCTCATCATTTTAAATAATACACGATGAGAAAAAAAATACTTGTAGCGGTTATCGCTGTAATGGCACTGACAAATTTGGCAATGGCACAAGATGCCCCAGCGGACAATGGTGGAAAATGGCAGTTTAGATTAAGGGGAATCGTGGTCTCCCCGGATGAAAGCGCGGATATTGAAGCTATTGGCGGAGATGTTGATATTTCCACCTCAATTGTTCCTGAATTCGACATTACCTACTTCTTTGATGATAATTGGTCTATGGAATTGATTTTAGGAACTACGAAACACGATGTAAAGGCAGTAGAGACTGCCGTAGGAGAAATCGATTTGGGCCATGTTTGGTTGTTGCCCCCGACACTTACAGGTCAATACCACTTTACCGGAGGCAATTTGGTTCCCTATGTTGGGGCAGGGGTGAACCTTACCTTATTCTACGGTGTTGATGAAGGACCAACTGTTGATGATATCGACTATGATACGGCTGTTGGCTTTGCTCTTCAAGGTGGGTTTGATTATATGTTGAACGATAAATGGTTCCTGAACTTTGACGTAAAAAAACTGTTCTTGAATACCACCGCGACCGTGGATGCTACCACTGCTTTAGGAGCAACAGTAGGCGCAGACGTAGATATAAACCCATGGATTTTTGGATTCGGAGTGGGTATTAAACTTTAATATTTGATTGTTTTTTTAGGTAATCTAAGTTTTGAAGGTGGTTGGTTTGGCCGGCCACCTTCTTTTTCTTAGGAGCCTACGGCACCAAGGGTATACAATTGCTCCAATGTTGGTGTTTCGCTACCGCCTTCGGGTTCCAAAGTAATACCAAACGCTTCCGATTCATTCGCGTTTTCCAATGTAAATAGCTTCGTGTCCACCGATGCAAAATCATCCAACAATCCAATGCTGGTGGGTGTTAGTGGGTTCAATTTTAAGGACCAGACCTGATAGGTAAAACCTTCCGGTGGTTCGGGAAGTCCCTTGGCATCAATAATCACTTTGCTTTCTTCTTTGTTCCAATAGGCCTTTGCATAAGAAGAAGGAGACACCGTTTGTCCACCAAGTGCAATCACTGTAACGTTTTGGTCTCTTATATCTTCAAGGAGCGACTCTTTATAAGTAATTTCCTCTTGGGTATCCGATAGGATATCCTCCAAACTTTGTTTCTCTTTGTTGGTAAGCTCTATTTCGGATTGTAGCTTGGAATTCTCCGTATACATCCAGAACAATCCGACTGCCAATAGCACCGATGCTGCCCATCCCAAATAACTGCCCCAAGAGGTTCCTTTGCTGGAGGTACCTTCAGGTGTAAATGGAATAATATCATCTATTCGTGCTTTTATCTTGGTAAAACCATCCGAAGGCATCTTCGGTGACGCTGCTTCGGTAACTGCAAGAATAGCTCGCTCTATAGCCTCTATCTCATTCCTTATTTCAGGATATTGAATAGCATAATGTTGCACCTCCAAGTTTTCCTCTGTGGACAATGCTCCTGCAACATATAGTTCCAATTTTCCAGACGCTATGTATTCTTTCACATCCATGCTCATGCCATATTTTTTCTAATATTCGAAATACAGCTTCTTATTCTCGTTTTGATGGTGCCGACCGGTGTATCCAGTTCTTTGGCAGCTTCTTTTTGTGTATAGCCTTTAAAATAAAGCATATCAATTAGCAAAATGCACTTTTCCTTTAATCCTTTTAATAAAGACTGAAGTCCAATAGTGTCCATTCTACCATTAAGATCTTCGCCGTTTTCATAGATACCTACGAGAGAATCTACGGGGAGGTTCTTTTTTTGATTTTTATGGGTTTTTGAGCGCACTTCGTCGATTGCGGCGTTACGGGCTATGTTCAAAATCCAAGTAAAAAAACGGCCTTTGGAAGTGTCGTACTGGTCCGATTTTTCCCAGATTTTCACGAATACATCTTGACAGATTTCTTGGGAACGCTCCCTATCGTTCACAATTACATTGATTACCCCACATATATTTTCAGCGTACATATTGTACAGGGTTTCAAAGGCAGCACTGTCCTTTTTCTGAAATTTTTCTATGAGGTTGTCCAATTGCATAACCGGTTGGTTAAAGATATAAAAAGTTGGCTGTGTTTTTACTATTCAATATTGATTCCCTTAAGCACCAATGTTTTCCATTCGGGATGTTCTTTCAGATATTTGGCAACAAAGGGACACAAAGGTATGAGTGTCCAATCTTCCTTTTTGATATGTTCCAGGCTTTGTTTGATAAGTTCAGAGCCTATGCCCTGGCCTTCGTGACCTGGGGGGACTTCGGTATGGGTAAGGTATATTTTTTCTTTAGCTTTGATATATTCAATTTTTGCTATATCGCCATTATCCAGTTCAAACTGGAACCTTTTGGCGGATTCGTTATCTACAAGTTGATATTGCTTTTCCACAAAATTTTAGTGATTGGTTATCGGTAGCTTAATGCGCCCGATGGACATTTTGAGATTTGTTCTTTCAATTGCTCGGCGGTCGCGTTTTCAGCTTTTATCCAAGGTTTTTCTTTGGGGTTATAGACCTTTGGTAACATTTTCACGCAAATTCCGGCATGTTGGCAAAGTTCGGGTTTCCATATCACGGCTATTTCCCCGTTAGAATATTCTTTCATAGCACAACAAATTGAAATAAAAAAAGAGCTGCCCGAAAGCAGCTCTGAATTGTTTTTACTGAATGATACCTGTACAAGCGATTCTTGCACCGGCAGCTCCGGATGGTTGGGAGGTGTAATCATCCACTCCTTGGTGAACGATTACTGCTTTGCCCAAAATGTTTTTCTTTTCGTCATCGCAACCAATGCACCATTCGTCCGTAGAAAAATCTACTGTAGCATTTCCATCTGCATCAGCGGTAAAGTTACCGATGTCACCTTTGTGGTAACCATCTTCAGCTCCCCATTTACCATGTTTTTCAAAAGTTGGGTTCCAGTGTCCTCCTGTTGATTTTCCATCTGCGGAAGAACAATCTGCTTTTTCGTGAAGGTGGATGGCATGTTCGCCTTCATCAAGCCCTGTAAAGGTAGCTTTCATAACAACATTGCCATTCTCTTGGGTAAAAACAACCTCACCGTTCACATTACTGTCGCTTTTAGGTTCCATGCTAAATGTAATGGATTCGGGTTCAGTAGTTTCAGCCATTTGGTCCACGGTTTCTTCAACTTCCTCAGTTGCTTCTTCTGTCTCTTTTTTAGCTTGTTTGCAGCTAAAAGCCATTATAAATACTAGCGCTAAGGCTATTGCTTGTATACTTTTCATTAAAATGAGTTTTTAGATTAACCACTAAGTTAGGTATTATTTATGCCGCTGTCAACCATTCCCGTGCTCTATTGATCAGTTTTTTTGCCCTTAAACAATCCTCTTAAATCTGGATTGTAAAAAATGGCCAACTGTAACCTGTCATAAACAGCATTGGCAAACTGATTTCTCAAGTAACCTAACTGTACACTAGTGTTTTCGGTAACATTCACACCAACAGCACCATACAGCCTGTTTTGACCAAATAGGTCATCCTGTAGATTGATGAACAATTCATCATAAAAATTGAGAAAAAAGGTGTTGGTAAGCGGTAAAGTCATTTGAATACGATAGCGCGCCCGATGTTGTGTATCGGTGGTTTCCCCAAAATCCAAAAACCGTTGTTCTAAACGGTAGCGATGTTCGAACAGAAACTCCCAAACCTTGTTTTTTAGAATAAATTGTTCAAAAATCCGATGCTCCTTGGAATTGACCTCGCCTTCAAACTCATAAAAATTGTTGTCGGTATCTATAAATGCATAACCTCCTGTTGCAATGGCATTTGAATCGATATGGTAATTAAGTCCCGTTCTCAACAACATTTGATTGAAGTTGCTAGCGGTCTCGTAAAACCTGAACTGAGCCTCCGTATGAATGCTGAATCGTTCCGAAATTTTGTTGCTACCGAAGTACATGTACCAAGCTCCCATTTCATCTTCGCCCGGTTGTTGTGCATGTATGGTTAATATTCCAAGTAGTGTAAATAGGCCTGTTAGTCTTTTGATCATTTATCTTCTTCTTTTATCGGCGTGCTTTTATCTTCTTTTAAGTACTCGTCCAAAAATTCCAAAATTTTACTGTATGCCGTAATTTGATTTTCTTTTTTCACGAATCCGTGACCTTCATCCTCAAACAGGACATACTCTACGGGCACACCATTTTTGCGGACTCCGGCAACAATTTCGTCCGACTCTGCCTGAAGCACCCTTGGGTCTTGCGAGCCTTGAAGGACAATCAAAGGTTTGGTGACTTTGTCGGTATGGAACAGTGGGGAAATCTCCTTTAGGCGAACGGAATCTGCGCTGTAAGGATCGCCCAACTCCTTGTAAAGTGCATCTTTAAAGGATTCCCACCATGGCGGGATGCTTTTAAGGGTTCTCATCCAATTGGTTACTCCAAAGAGATTGACCCCCACATCAAATTCTTCCGGTGTATAGGTCAAGGCCGCCATGGTCATATAACCACCATAAGAGCCGCCAATGATTCCAATTTTCTCCCCATCAATTTCGGGCTGTTGGGCCAACCAGTTTTTACCTTCCACGCAATCCTTAAGATCTTTATCTCCATGGTTCAAATCGTCCATTTGGTAAAAGGTTTTACCATAGCCGCTACTTCCTCGGTTGTTCACTGCCAAAACCGCATAACCATGGTTTACCAAATATTGAATAAAGGAGCTAAAGTTTTGACGTGATTGCCCGCCAGGGCCACCATGCACCCAAACCAAAGCGGGCACTGGATTTTCCTCTGTTGCCTGATGAGGCGTATAGTAAATGGCCGGGATTTCCACGCCATCAAAGGATTTATACCGGATAACTTTAGCCTTTACCAAATCTTGGCCTTGGATTTCCGGATTAAGAACGTCCGTCAACTTTTGTTGTTCTTTGGTCTCAAGGTTATAAACGAAAAGATTAGATGGCGTGTGCGAGCCACCTGCATAAAAACGCATCATGGTTTCGTCATCAGAAAAACTTACGTTGGTGATTTCCATGTTTTCGATAGTGGGCAAATCAATGTTTTCGCCTGTTGCAACTTCCATAACCTCTATGGTGTTTTTGGCGTCTTCATTGATATATGTGACTTGATAGGTGCCATTATCCGTGAAATAGCTGCCCAAAATATCCCAGTCCCGTTCCAATGTCTTCTTGTAGGACGCGTCTGCCAATGTGTATTTCATCAAATATGAAAACTCGCTGCCATCATCGGTGGTGTAATAGAATGCAGAACCATCGGGTGAGAAATCCTGAGAAGAGTTTCCGCTTTGGTTTTTGTTGATTTTGATAAGTTCCTTCGACTCTAAATTATGAAGGAACAGGTCGCTATCGTTCGTATTGATGGATTTGCTCAAAGCAACATATTTTTCATCGGGCGAAACCACACCAACATCATAACCGTCATCATTTTGATAAACCAGTTCTGAAGTTAAACTTTCCAAATCCATTTTGTACAGATCCATAAAACGTTTATCCCGTTTATTGGAGCCATAAAAGAATGCGCTTTTATCCTCGGACCATTGGTAGAAAAGGGAGCGTGCCCCTTCTTCTGGAGTAAGGTCCTTGTGGCTTCCATCTGTATCTCGTACAAAAATGTGATAGATTTCATCTCCATTGTTATCCATTCGGAACAACATCCGCTCATCTTTGGGGAAATAGGAAATAGAAAATACGGAGGAGCTATCCGACTGGGAAACCGGCATCATTTCACCACCTGCTGTGGGAATGGTATACATATTGTAAATACCCGAACGATTGCTGGATACCAACAGTTTGGATTTGTCAGGTGAAAAACTTCCTCCTGCAACAGACTCATTATCCATCATTTGACCGATGGTGTAGGTCTTCATGGTTTCAGCTATGGTAGGCTCTTTTTTTTCTTCTTTACATGCCCAGATGCTGGTAACCAAGGCAATGGCCAATATTTTTTTCATTGTTCACTATTTAAGTTCAAAACTTTCGGTCTCCTTAAATGGAGATAGGTCCAATGATTCAATGGAGGTTCTGTACGATTTCCATTCATCATTAAAGAACGCATTGGTACTGTCCAACGCAGTCTTTAGTTCTTCTTCTGCAAAACGAATCATTCTTCGTTCGGTTTCGGTGATTCCAGATTTTCTTGTATTTACATAGTAAGATGCATTGCCCAATCTGGACATTACGTTAGGCTCCGGGTCATCGGTGATGCCTTGGCGTTTGTCATCTTTACCTAAATAAAGAGCAATAACAGAATCGATTTGCTTTGCTATTTCCTCGGAAGCCTTTATCTGCTCCTTAAACTTGACTTTGTCAAGGTCTTTAAGTTCCTTTTTGAACTTATTTGCCAAATCTTTGCTCTCTACCAATTGCTTTACTGCATCGGCGGCAGTCTGCGTGTAGGCTTCCAGTTTTTTACTGGTTTCGTACACTTCATTGATGGAAGTTAGATTAACGTTCAACCTAGGGTCGGTCTTGACGGTAACAGAAGTTGAATCGGATGCTTCACCATAAACTACTTTTACTTTGTAACTTCCCGGTTTTACTTCAACGCCACCTCGCTCTCTATTGTTTTTGCTGATGGTTCTTGAAGGTCTATCTGGGCCTTTTTCATCCAAGTTCCAATAAACTCTATGGAAACCGGCCTTTTCAGGAGTTTTGTATTTCAATGTTCGGATAAGTCTGTCACCGTCGTAGAATTCAAAAAAGATGGAATCCTTTGTTTTTTCCTTGGGTTTTTCATCCTCAGTTTTATCATCTTCTCCGCTTTCTTCTTTTTTATCTTCCTTGGATTTATCTGCGCCTTCCTTTAAATAATAAGTGATCATAGCGCCAGACTCCCTATTTTCACCACTATAAATCGCATCTCCACCAAATCTTCCACCTGTGGGCTGTTGATAGGCGGCCAAGTAGGCATCAGGACTATCAAAAAGACTGATTTCCTTCTCCAAAACAGAAGTGTTGCCAGCCAGCTTCCTCAACGGACGAATGTCATCCACAACCCATGCTGCCCTACCAAAGGTTCCGATGACCAAATCCTGCTCCCTTGGGTGAATCGCCAAGTCCTTTGTAGAAACTGTTGGGAAATCTTTGTTCCATTTTTTCCAATTGTTACCCGCGTCCAAAGAAAGATAGAGTCCGTCGTCTGTCCCTAAAAACATCAAATTTGGGTTTTTCGGGTCTTCTATTATAGATAGTGTATAGCTTTCGACATCGTTTTCATCTACAATACGGGTCCACGTTTTACCATAATCCTTGGTGCGGTAAGCATAGGGCGCATAGTTGAATCTCCTGTAATCGTTAGCAATCAAGAGGGCTTCTCCCTTATTGTTCTGTGATGCTTTTATCTGTGGAACCCAACTTCCTGTTGGTAATCCTTTAATGTTTTTGGTAACATCGACCCAAGTCTCACCTGCATTTTGGGTGTAGTGTACACGACCGTCATCGGTGCCCACCCACAGCATATTTTCTTCAACAGGTGATGGCTCTATCACAATAATGGTACAATGGTTTTCTGCTCCTGTGGCATCCATGGTCAAACCACCACTTTCGCTTTGCTTTTGTTTTTCCTTGTCGTTTGTTGTCAGGTCGGGGGAAATTACTTCCCAAGTCAAACCTTTGTCCGTTGATTTGTGCACGAACTGACTTCCAAAATACACCGTGCTATTATCGAATGGGTCTTGACCAATGGCAGCGTTCCAGTTAAATCGAAGTTGGGTCTCTGCATCCGGTGGAGTAGGGCGCACTATATAGCCATCGCCTGTCTTCCAATCGTATCGGCTCACATATCCTTGCTGGCTCATGGCGTACCCATATTGGCTATCATCCCTATCTGGAACTACATCGAAACCGTCACCAAAGGCGATTTCCTGCCAATAGCTATTTCGGATACCCTGTGCTTTCCAAACATAAGCTGGGCCTCTCCAAGAGCCATTGTCCTGCATTCCGCCATATACGTTATATGGGTATTCATTGTCCGTGTTGATATGATAGAATTGGGCCACGGGCAAATTGCCTATAAAACGCCATGTTTTACCTCCATTTTTAGTGATATTGAGGCCTCCGTCGTTTCCATCCAACATAAACTCACCGTTTTCAGGGTGAATCCACCACGCATGATGGTCCGGATGCACCCCATTGTCGACCCCATAGGATGGCATTAACTGAGTAAAGTTTTTTCCTCCATCTTCGGAAACGTTGATGTATGTGAAAACTGAATATACTCGATTTTCGTTTTGCGGGTCTACGTAAATTTCTGAATAGTAAAATGGACGGTTTCCGATATCGCTCTTGTCATTGATTTTCTCCCATTTATAACCCCCGTCGGTAGATTTGTACAGTGCATTTTTCTTGGCTTCAACCAGTGCATAGATGATATTTGGTTTGTTGCGGGCTATGGCCACTCCGATTCTCCCTAAATCGCCTTTTGGAAGACCGTCTTCCGCGGTGATTTTTTTCCAGGTTTTACCACCGTCGTGAGTGATATGGAGTCCACTACCTTCACCCCCCGAGTTAAAGAACCAAGGTTCTCTTTTGTGTTCCCACATGGCGGCAATTAATTTGTTCGGGTTTTTAGGGTCCATCACCAAATCGGCAATTCCTGTTTTATTGTTCACGAACAATACCTTTTCCCATGTTTCTCCGCCGTCGGTAGTTTTAAAAACACCTCGTTCGGGATGTTCCCCCCACGGTGAACCTATGGCACCTACATACACTACATCTGGGTCGGTTGGGTCGATGATTACCCTATGGATGTGCCTTGTTTTTTCCAATCCCATGGATTTCCATGTTTTTCCGCCATCCAAAGATTTGTAAACACCGTAACCTCCATTTAAACTGTTCCTAGGGTTGCCTTCACCTGTTCCGACCCAAATTACGGATGGGTTGGACTGTTGAATGGCCACAGCTCCAATAGAGGCGGTTACCTCATTGTCGAAAACAGGTTCCCATTTGATGCCTCCGGAAGTAGATTTCCACAAACCACCTGAAGCGGTTCCCACAAACATTATGTCGGGGTTGGAGTGCACAACGTCAATTGATGTAACACGTCCGCTCATACCGGCCGGACCGATGTTCCGGGGTTTTAGGTCTTGGAGTAGTTCTACGTTGAAATCTTGGGCTGTAATGCTGGCTGTAATCAACAATACGAAGTAGAGGATTAATTTTTTCATTAGTTGGTTTATTGTTTTGAGTTTAGTTTAGACCTTTGAAAATCGTACCCAGGCGAGGTATTTTTAAGGTTGTTTAAATATACCAAAAACCTTCACCTCCTTTCTTAAAGGAATGTTAATGAGTCATTGTGAGGTGGAGAAGATTTAATGGTCCTTATACACAGTGCCATCCTTCATTACATAAGTTACATTCTTCATTAGGGAGATGTCCTCGATAGGATTTCCCTCAACAGCAATTATGTCCGCGAAGTACCCTTTTTGAATCATTCCCAATTTATCAAAATGAAGAATTTTTGCATTTACAGCTGTTGCAGCTTGTAAAGCTTTAATGGGCTCCATGCCATAGGCGACCATCAGTTCCAGCTCGCGATAGTTTTCTCCATGCGGAAACACACCCACATCGCCTCCAAAAACAATTTCGACCCCCGATTCCAAAGCTAGTTGAAAGGATTTTTTCTTTTTTGCCACTCGTTCAGGGTCTGGCTCAATCCCTTTTTTCCATCCTTGGTACTGTGATATGGCATCTCCAGCAGCGAGGGTAGGGCAAAGGGCAACGCCTTTCTCTTTCATTAATACAAAAATCTCTGCTGTGCCCCCATCACCATGTTCGATGGTTTCGACCCCGCCCATGATCGCTCGCCGCATTCCTTCGGGAGTACTTGCATGAGCTACGACATATCTTCCGGCTGTAGTGGCTGTCTCAACCATAGCATTGATTTCTTCCTGTAAAAAAGTGGGTTGTGAGGGCTCGTCTTTGCCCCAGCGGTAGTCAGCATAAATTTTTATAAGATTGGCTCCTTGACCTAGTTGCGTCCTGACCTCCGAGATAACATTGTCCCTTCCACTTACAGGAACCGCGCCCAAAGGGACTTTGACCCCGTCGTGAAAACCCTTTGGTCCATAGGCCCCAGTGGCTACGATGGCTGGACCTGCCATTAGGGTACGAGGACCTGGAATTATACCCTTATCAATGGTTCTTTTAAGGTAGATATCCGTGTAACCGGCTCCTTCCGAACCTAGGTCGCGCATGGAGGTCACGCCTGCCATCAAAGTCTTTTTAGCATGTACGGTACCCCTAATGGCTCGTTCAGTGGGGGATTCCACCAAAACTTGGTCATTCCATTCCGTTTCGTTGTAAGGATGCAACAATAAATGGGAATGCCCTTCAATGATACCGGGCATAAGCGTCATGCCCTTTAGTTCTTTTTTTGAGTAGTTATTGACTCTTTTCAAACCGCTCAAAGGGCCGGCGTAGGTGATACGATTTTCATCTACCGCAACTACCCAATCACTGTGAAGCTGAACACCATCAAAAACCTGACTGGGAACCAGAAGGGTCTGAGATTTTAGATTGTTCAGGAATAAAATCAGAATTACCGCAAATAACTGTTTTGATTGCATCCGGGTTTGTTTTGATATTAATCGATTATGGAATCCTTCAATAATTCTTGTAAATCTCTTTTAGAAAACACTTGGCTCCCCTTGATTACAGTGTAAATCTTCTGTGTATTTTCAATATTTTCCAAGGGATTGGCATCTAAAATCACCAGATCCGAAACTTTTCCTTTGGAAATACTTCCGTAATCTTCCGTTTGGTCCAGAAATATGGACCCATTCACTGTGGAGGTTCGTAGCGCATCGAGTGGAGAGATGCCTTTTGCCACCATGGCCTGTAATTCTTTGTGCAACGAAATTCCCGGATACGCGTAGGAGTTGAACGCTCCACTGTCCGAACCGGCCAAAAGTTGAACCCCCGCAGAATCGAGGTCTTTTACCAACTCACCAAAAAAAGTATCCAATTCTTTTCTATTTTTTCTAGCCTCTTCGGATGAATTTAAGGATGATCGTATTCTACCTTGATAGGTTTGAATAATCCCATCTCCCATGTATTGAAGGTATTCATCGTTGGTGTGGTCAACTTCGTCCAAGTAGCTTAGCGTATTGCCAATATGCAGAGTGGGAACCACAAATACATCATTTTCTTTTAGCTTATTGAACGTTGCTTGTGCCGTGCTATCCGAATAATCTTCCATAAGCGCGGGCATTGCTCCCCAGAATCCGATATCACCGTTTTGCAATTTCTCGGTGATTTCAATTTCGTTGCTGGCGCAGCCCTTCATAATATAGTAGAGGTGTTCGATACCATCCATCCCTGCATCGATGGTCTCATCCAGCGTAACGGTGAACGGCATGTGCCCAGAAACCGTAAAACCTCTCTTTTTTGCCTCTTCTATTGATTTTAGATAATTATCATGTGAAATTCTACTATCATAGATTTTTACAAAATCTACGTTTAAGGATTCCAGAGAATCCAATGCGTGGACAACATCTTCTTCGGTTTCTACTTCCAACGAACCGGCCCAACTACCATTAGGCCCATCTATTTTTGGCCCAGCGGTAAAAATGGTTGGCCCCACTAGTTTTTCAGAGGTAATTTGGCTTTTCCAGTCCATTACGGAATGGGTAAGGTCGCCCCCGGCATCCCGCACCGAGGTAATACCATTGGCAATAAATAACTTCAGGAAGTTTTTGTTGTTTTTAATCAACGAATCACCACCGCGCAGGTGTATATGGTTATCCCAAAACCCGGGCAAAATATATTTTCCAGAAGCATCAATAGTGGAGTCGGCCTTAAAATTGCTTGTACCTTCGGTTTCTATGGCCTCGATTTTGCCATTGGACACCAAAATATGTTGAGTTTCAATTTTTCCAGTTTCCAGATGGATGACCTGTGCATTGGTAATTGCGAGATCGTAATGGTTGATAGTTTCCTTCTTACAACTAACGATGACGAGAAGGAGGGAGAACAAAAGTGGTCTGATCATTTTGGGTTGGTTTATTATGATCCTTAAAGATACCGGATTTTTTATTTCCCATCCCTTTGGCTTTTTCCAATTTTTTTGGTGATTTTTAACCAAATACAAGTTTTGAAGGAAACAAAACCAAGCTGGCTCTATTTATTATTATTGATTCTTTCGGGTGAAGCCATCTTTATCCTTCCTTTTGTGCTGCCACGTGTTTTTAGGCCTACAGTTCTGGATGTTTTGGAGGTGGACAATGTGGAATTGGGACTTTGCTTTTCGGTTTACGGTCTAGTAGCCATGGTTTCTTATATTTTGGGAGGTCCATTGGCCGACAAGTACCAACCCAGAAAATTGATAGCCATTGCTTTGTGGATGACTGCATTGGGCGGTTTTTTGTTTGCTCAATACCCTGATTTGTGGATGCTTCAAATTTTGTATGGTTGGTGGGGATTTACCACTATTTTTCTTTTTTGGGCGCCGATGATCAAGGCTACAAGAATTTGGGGTGGTAGCGATTCTCAAGGCAAAGCCTTTGGATTTTTGGATGGTGGTCGTGGACTAACGGGTGCCCTGTTCAGCTTACTGGGTGTGGTCGTGTTTTCGTTTTTTTTGTCCGAGTCTTTGGATATGGCGAGTCTGGATAGCCGTAAAGAAGCATTTACCTATGTTCTTTATTTATCATCACTGATCATTATTCTGGTAGGTATCTTGGTCTGGTTTTTTATGAAAACGGACAAAAGAGGTGAGAAAGTGACCTTGGAGCGTATTTCTTGGAATGAAATCAAGCAGGTCTTACAATTGCCATCGGTCTGGCTTTTGATGGTAATCATCCTTTGTGGCTATGTAGGGTACAAAATCACGGACATTATTTCCCAATATGCCGAAGAGGTGATGCTTTATAACCAAGTGGATTCTGCCAAAGTGGGCACTTTACTGCAATTCCTTCGTCCGGCCACTGGTATTTTGGTTGGTTTAATAGCCGATAAACTGAAGATAACCTGGCTTTTGTTCATGAGTTTTGTATTAACCTTGATTGGAGGTGTATTGTTTGCCAGCGGAGTAATTGCACCTACCACAACGCTTTTGTTCTTTATGTCGGTTGTTGTGATAGCGGCAGGTGTATACGCTATAAGAGCTTTATACTTTGGTGTAATGCAGGTAGGAAAAATTCCGATGACCTTAACGGGCACAGCGGTGGGACTCATCTCTCTGATAGGATACACTCCTGATGTGTTCGCTGGACCAGCTTATGGTATGCTATTGGATGCGCATCCCGGAGAAGAACTGGGTCACCAACATGTTTTTTGGATGTTGAGTGCCTTTGCTTTTGTTGGCGGTTTGGCCGCATGGGTCTATCAGAGAAAATATGGTAGATGATTTTCTAATTCCTGTATTTGATGTTTTTTTCTGAAAAGTAGATGATTTCCTTTATTCTTTTATTTCGTGTTTCTTCCCGCTTGGCCTGATTGAGCCACATGAGGTAGCCTTTTCGTTGCCCAACCGTGAAATTCTGAAAGTTAGTGTGGGCATTGGGCTTCTTTTTAAATGCCTTTTGTAAATCCTTGGGAACCACACCATTTTCAACATCATCCAATTCGGTCCAAGAACCATTTTCCTTGGCAATTTCTATCGCTGCAAGACCACTTTGGTGCATCAATCCATTGGCCAACAAATCTTTTATGTAATCCTTGTTCACCTTGCTCCAAGTACTTTTAGGCTTTCTCGGACAGAAGTATTGTTTTCGTTTACCATCTCCAAGACTTCGAACGGTACTATCTATCCAACCATAGCATAGGGCGACCTTAACGGCCTCCTCCCAACGCATACTTAGTTTATGGTGCTCCACCTTGTAAAAGATAAGATGGACACCAGTGTAGGAGCTATGGTTTTCATGAAGCCAATCGCGCCACTCATCGTCATTTTTAAAATAATGCTCCGGGTGCTTCTCCAAATCAGATTTTTTTGGTCTCTATGTAAAAGTTTTTATCAAAAATCACTTGGGTTCCATCCAATTTTTCGGTTTTCCATTCACTATTGGGGAACAACCACTTTTCGGAACCATCAATAAATACCCGAACAGGCATGTCAAAGTCTTGCACTACATCTGTGTATCGGAATTTAATTGTGTCTCCTTCCAACGTATACTCCAAAGTGGGAATCATTGTTGTTCGGAGGTATTGATTAAAGAATGCGGATAAATCTTTTCCCGTATGTTTGCTGAGATAGTCCTCAATTTCTTTGGTGGTCACTGTTTTGTGATAGAAATCTTTGTTCAATCCTCTTAAGATTTGACGCCATTTATCATCATCCTCCACCAATTGGCGAAGTGTATGTAACATGTTCGCGCCTTTGTAGTACATATCGCCCGAACCGGATTTGTTGACCCCATAGGGCCCAATAATGGGACTATCGTTCTGAATATTGCTTCGGGTTCCTACAACATAAGCTTCGGATGCCTTTGTGCCAAAATGATAGTCCAGATACAGGTTTTCCGAGTATGCGGTAAATCCTTCATGAATCCACATATCGGCAATGTCCTTATAGGTGATGTTGTTGGCAAACCATTCGTGCCCCGCTTCGTGGATTATAATAAAATCAAACTGCAAACCCCAGCCAGTTCCAGACAGGTCCCTTCCCAAATATCCGTTTTCGAACTTGTTTCCGTAGGTAACGGAACTTTGGTGTTCCATGCCCAAATAGGGAACTTCCACGAGTTTAAAACCATCCTCATAAAAGGGGTAGGGGCCAAACCAATGCTCAAAGGCCTGGAGCATCATCGGAGTCTGCACGAACTGCTTTTTAGCTTTCTCCAAATTTTCGGGCAGCACATAATAAACCAATTTTAATGGACCTTTTTCACCTTCGAAAACTTCATCAAAATGGACATAGTTTCCAACATTTACGTTTACACCGTAATTGTTTATGGGATTTTTTACTACCCAATTGTAGGTTTTGAATTCACCTATTTCCTCAACACTTTCAAGCTGTCCGTTGGAAACATCCATTAGGTCTTTGGGAACGGTAATGCTGATGCGCATACTGTCCACTTCGTCGTACATATGGTCTTTGTTGGGCCACCAAACACTTGCTCCCAAACCTTGGCAGGATGTAGCTACAAAAGGATTGCCATTTTTATCCTGTTTCCAAGAAAAGCCACCGTCCCAAGGTGCACGTACGGCCTCTCGTGGTTGCCCCGAATATGTGATTTTAACTTCGTTGAATTCTCCCGGAACTTGTTTTTTCTTGAGTTTGATGAAATGTGCATTGCCCTCAGAAGTGAACTTCAATTTTTTTCCATCTTGCTCAATGGATTCAATCTTCATGGGTTCTTGAAGATCAATTTGAAGTGTTTTGGCTTCTTCCAAAACTTTATACCTTACCACGTTATAGCCCGAAATAAACTTCTTTGAAGGCTCGATTTTAACGTTGAGATCGTAGTGATTCAAGTCCCACCATGCCCTTTCAGATGTAATGCTGCCCCTCAGGGTATCTTGCCTTGTAAGTTCTTGGGCGTCAATGGAGCATGCCCCGAGTATGAGGACTAAAAGAATTAAACCTTGTTTCATGGGTTGTTTTGTTATCTGAATACTTTATTTGGAAAAACCACTGGACTTTCGTGACCATCTTTACCTATGGCCGCAACGCCAAAAAAGAAGTTGTCTATCACAACACCATCTAAAGTGTGTTCGGTTACATTGCTTACATATTTGTAATTGTCCCAAGTAGGCGAGGTGGTATCCCTCCAATAAATTTTATAGCCAACGGCACCATCTACCTTGCTCCAGCGTAATTTGGCACTAGGCTCTACAATACCTCCGATTTCTACGGTTTCCGGAGCAGGGGGAGCCCACGCAATGGAGGCTAGGTTAATAGCATTTACCGCAGTAAGTTTTTTGGCGTATTCAAAGTTTACGTGCTCCAAGACATCGCCGTAGGCAATACCGTTTTCCTCTCGTATATCTTGATGTTGCTGTGTGTAGTTCTCATGGGCTTCCATAATTCGGATTCCCGCGTATCCAGCGTCGTTGAACGGTCTATGGTGTCCACCTCTACCGAATCTATCCAGTCGATAGATCATCATGGGGTTCATTTCTGGCATATAGGTTTTAGTGGTTTTGTAAACATAGCGTGCCAACTGACGTGAAATACCATCAACCTCTCCACCATAAAAACGTCTGGCTCTTCTTTGTTCTTCTGTTTCGGTTGGGGGCACAGGTTCAGAGAATATTCTGAAATCCCGGTTGCTCACAACACCATCGACGCCCGTAATATTGCCGATCATATCATTATTTAGTATACCCACAATATCCCATTCTTTTTCCTTGGTATACTCCGCGAGGCCTTTTCCTCCGTAAAGTCCTTGTTCCTCACCGGAGAGCCCTACGAAAATGATGCTGCTCTCGAACTTATATTGTGATAATACTCTGGCGGCCTCAATGGTCCCGGCCATTCCACTGGCATTGTCGTTGGCTCCGGGAGAATCCGAGGTGTAATTGGTAGGGTCGCTTACACGGGAATCAATATCGCCACTCATAATTATAAAGCGATTGGGAAACTTGGTTCCGCGTTGAATGGCCACCACGTTCACAATCTCAACATCTTTAACGATTCGGGCATTGTCTCCTTTTTCGATTAGATTTTTTTGATAAAAGACCTCCAAACAATCTCCACAATTGGACGAAATTTTATCAAACTCGGACTTGATCCATCTTCTTGCAGCACCAATTCCTCTAGTTTGGGAAACCGTATCACTCAAGGTGTGTCTGGTTCCAAAATTGACCAGTGTCGTAACATCAGATTCGATACGTTCTGATGAAACCGCATTGATTATGTCATAAATTCTGGTATCGGTCTGCGCATAAATTGTTGTAGTGAAAACCACAAATAGCAAGGGGAATATTTTTCTCATATTAAAAAGCGTTGGTTTTTTTCTGAAAGAATGAAGCGTGAAAATAACAAAAAGGGCCCAAAAGTACATACACAATACCCGGGAGACCGTAATATAATCCCAATTGGAGCTTTGCAATTACGATGGAAACTAAAGCAACAAGTACAAATAACCCAAAATGGCGGGCATAAAAAAGATGTGTCATGTTGCTGTTGTTCGCTTTTTTGTAGACTCTTAAATACATAAGAGCATAGCAGGCGAAGATGAGGAGGAATCCAAGACTGTACAGTTGGAACAATGAAGAAAATTCATCTGCAGTGATCTGTAGTGCTCCCGTCCATGAATTTATCAAGGACTTAATGGGGAAGATGTAGTAGAGTATCAAAAACAGGAGAATTGCATTGAGGGCAATAACCCAATTATCCATGTAACTGGTTCTTCGAAAAAAGTTATAGTGCACCGACCATAATCCTACCAGGGCAAAAAAACTGACACCGAAACTCAAGAACACCATCCAGTCCACTTGAAGAACGGAACTTTCGGCCTGAGTACCCACCGAAACCACCAGCAATGTAGCGGCAAAAGCAAAAACCCCATCGCTAAAGGCTTCAATTCTGCTTCTATTGTGGGGTAGCTTCATTGGATTATTGAATAAAGGTGACCTTGGTAATTTCTCCGTCAACTACTTCGTAAATGGCAATGGCTTTAAAAACGCTTCCATTTACGGTTACGGACTCGTGATCAATAACTTTGTTGCCAATTACGATTCTGTTAACTATCTCGCCTTTTAAGTCCGGTGTGTTGTTAAAAAAAGAACTGTACTGTTGTTTCAGTTTTGAAATGCCTTTTGAGTTGAGCTTTTTTGGAAATTGATATAGTTCTACATCTTGGGCATAGGTTCCGGCAAAGGCGTCGATATCTCTTTCGTTGTAGGCGCCCAATTGTTCTTGAACCACACTTTCAGCATCGGTCAAGGGACCATCTGGAAAAATAAAGGTCATTGATGTGACCAGTCCGTTCTCTACCGTATATATGGCGACTTGGCGTCCCTCTCTTCCGTCTACTTTGGCAACCTCTTCATCTATAACTGTATTGCCTAGAACGATTCGGTTAACGACTTCAACGCTCGAGGATTTGACATTCTCAAAAAAACGTTCATAGTTTTCCTTCATTTTGCTTCTCCCTTGGTACATTCTCTGGTTTGGAAAACGTTGTACCACGACATTCTCTGCAAAACAGGAGACAAAGGCATCGAGGTTTTGATTGTTAAAAGACTCCACTTGTTTCTGAATGATCTTTGATGGTGAATCCTCGGCGACAAATGCCAATCGTTTACCGTTCGGGCTAATGGCAATCCGACTAATATTATTGATTTCTTCCTGTGGGAACGCAATAATGGTCTCCCACGTGGCGTTTTCCGAATCAATGTTCAAGGTTAAAAGCTGTTTACCTGCACCAGTTATGATGGTATTTTTATTCAACCAACAAATGTCTTCTTCTTTGTTGTAGGTGTTCGTTATTTTTTTTGATTCCCCAGAGATTGGGTCAAGGGATAAAATTTCCCAGGCATTATTGTTTCTTTTTCCAATAAAGCTCACCAAATCTGAACCGGGAATTTTGTGTAAAGACCTCCCTACGTTTTGATAAACCGTTTTTTGGGTGTTGTCTTCCAGATTGATAACCTTTAGGTCCATTCGGTTTTCAACCAGTACTGTAGCAACCAAAATATGCTTGTTGTACCAAACGTGATAACCAATCTTTAAATCGGTTATAGGGATAGACTCACGTGATTTAAAGTCGTATTGGTATAACCGTTGTAGCCCATCTACATCCAGGCGAATAGCAGAAATTGCATTTTCTCCGGGAATACGCAGAGGTGAATATTCGCTCCCTGCGGTGGTGTAGGTCAGCCAAGAGGATGTGCTTCCTTCGTCAACATTAAATCGAAGAATGTCTGTTTGGTCCTTTCTGGTTGAAGCGAACAAAACACTACCGTTGTCCCAAAAAGAAGGCTGATTGTCATAACCTGCGTTATTGGAAATATTTTTAGGATTGGTCAATATGGGCTTTCCGTTATTCATAGAAAGGTCAAAAAGATAAACCTCTGTTTCGGTTTGTGACCATCCATGGGCGCATACCAGTAAAAAACAAATAGCGAAAAGCGTTCGTGTCATGGTTTTGTAAAACGTTTTAAAAGCTGCCTTACCTTTGCGGTGTTTTCCACATGGTATTTGGCTTGGGTTTTTTTAAGTCCGACCTTAACGGTAATTGCCGAATCGGGTAGTTCCTGGAACATAAATTCATCTGTCCAATCGTCACCAATGGCAAAAACAAAGTCGTAATCATCTTCACTTAACATACGAGTGGCAGCTCTACCTTTGTTCACGTTGCTGCTTTTTATTTCCATGACCTTGTTTCCGTTCAGCACACTAATATCGTCATTGCCAATTAAACTACGCAACACAGTATTTAACTCTGTTGCCCTTTTTTCACCAAAATCGGGGTCGGTATTTCTGTAATGCCAAGCCAGGGAGTAGTTTTTTTCTTCGATAAATGAGCCGGGCGTCCTATCCACAAAGGATTCTAGAACAGGTCTAATTTTATCCATCCATTCCCCTTTTACTTGTTCGAGCAATTTAAACTCATCGCCGTTGCGAGAAATCCATACACCGTGTTCTACGATCATATTATACCTTTTAGGTAGGAACCAGCGGGTAAAGGTTTGCTTGTCCCGTCCACTGATTAAAAAAACGGTCGTGTTTTCTTGTTGGTTCAATTGGTCCAATAGTTCGTAAAGCTCTTCATCGGGAGAGGCTTGCTGCGGGTCTTTATGAAAACCGGCCAAAGTACCATCATAATCCAAGAAGAGCAGTCTTTTTTTAGATTTAGTGTACTCTTTTTCAATGGATAAAAGTATTTCTGGTGACATTTTTTCAGAAATAAATGCCTTGCCCAGTTCCCTTTTTTCCTTTAGTGACCTCATAAACTCATTGGCCCAGACTTCCACATTATAGCGTTCCAGTCTTTTTTGAAGAAAAGTGTTTCGTGACACCTGCTCGTCCAGCGGCATATTAAATGCTCTTTTTAACGTGTCCGCTTGTTGCTCAAAATTGTTGGGATTAATTAGTAGCGCTTCGTTCATTTCATAAGCGGAGCCCGCCATTTCACTCAAGATGAGTACTCCGGACTTGTCGGTGCGTGTGGCAATATATTCTTTGGCCACCAAATTCATTCCATCTCTAAGTGGTGTAAGCCATGCAATATCACTAGAAGTGTAGAGATCTATCAAGCTTTCGAAAGGTAGGGAACGATAGAAATACCAAATTGGTGTCCAGTTTACCGTGGACAACTCTCCGTTGATGCGTCCGACCAGTTCATCAACCTCTCGTTTCAACAATTGATATTGTGGTACATTGGAGCGGGAGGGGACTGCAAGAATAATCAATCGAACCTTTTCCTTGTATTCGGGATATTTCTGAAGGAAATACTCAAAGGCATTGATGCGCTTTGCAATTCCTTTACTATAATCCAAACGGTCTATGGACAGTATGAGTTTACTGCCAGGAGAGGAAGCTTTATGGTTATCCAAGCGAATCTGCAGGTCGCTACGCTCTTCAGTATTTTTTGAATCGTGCTTTAAAGCTGCGTCCCTAAATTTCTTATAATCGATCCCCATAGGGAAAGAATCCACTTTGATGACCCTGTTGTCCAAATAAATCTCATTGAAGCTCACATCCAATCCAATAAGTCTACGAACGGAACTTAAAAAATGTCTTTCGTAGTCGTAGGTGTGAAAGCCAATAAGGTCCGAACCCAGTAATCCTTCCAAGATTTCTTCACGCCAAGGCAAGGTCCGGAAAATTTCGAAAGATGGGAAGGGGATGTGCAAAAAGAAACCAATGGTGGTATTTGGACGTTTTTCCCGCACCATTTGAGGCACGAGCATCAATTGGTAGTCATGCACCCAAATGGTATCATCTTCATCGGAATTCTCAATGATGGCATCTGCAAATTTTTGGTTTACGGCCTTGTAGGTGTCCCAATAATTCAATTCAAACTCGGAATACTTCAAAAAATAATGAAACAAGGGCCAAATGGTTCGGTTGCTGAAACCGTAATAAAAACCATCAATTTCTTCAGAATTAAGCTTTACTTTGGCACAGCCATGTTCCTTTAGGGCCTTGTCAATATCATCCTCTAAATCTTCGGGGGTATCTTCATCTGTTAATCCGGACCAACCTATCCATAAACTTTCACCTCCGCTATGCACGGATTTCATCCCCGTGGCCAAACCTCCAACGCTTGGTATTGCATTGAGTGTTCCATTGCTAATTTGTAACTGAACAGGTAATCGATTTGAGATTATGATAGTTTTGCCCATAAAAGGATAAGTTTTGACGTGTTTTAATTTTTTGTTTCTTTAAAAATCGGGAAATTCGAGCGTAAAACCAATTCATTCTAACCCTTTTGAGAATTTTTGAGCTATGGATAATTTGAATTACGGAATTATAGGAAATTGTAGGAGTGCAGCATTGATTTCCAAAGAAGGTTCTATTGACTGGTGCTGTCTGCCACAATTTGACTCTACATCGATATTTGCCAAACTTTTGGATGAGCAAAAAGGGGGTAGTTTTGAGATACACCCTACTGGGGATTATACCATTGAACAGGAATATTATCCCAATACCGCTATCCTGATTACGCGATTTACGGAAGGAAACAATGTTTTTGAACTTCATGACTTTATGCCTCGCCACCATAAAATGAACGGAAAATATAAGGCACAGCCCGAGATTATCCGTTATATAAAATATATCTCCGGAACACCAAAATTTACCGTGAAATATGACCCTAAATTGGAGTATGGACTTGGGGAGACCAAGCACTTTGCAAAGGAGGATTTTATAGCTAGCCTTACGCATAAATTAAAATATGATACGCTTTTTCTGTACACTTCTTTTGACAAGGAGGGAGTTCTAAAAGGTGAAGAAATCACTCTTAAAGAAGATGGCTATTTCTTGATCAGGTACAATGAAAAAATATTGAAACCCACGACCGAAAAGATGGGGTTGGAACTGGAACGTACCAAGGTATATTGGTTGGATTGGTCTGCAAAGACCCCTGATTATCAAAAATTCAAAGATGAGATAATCCGGAGCGCCATTACCCTTAAAATGTTGACTTACGATAAAACCGGAGCTGTACTTGCAGCTGCGACCACATCACTTCCCGAAACTATTGGAGAGGTTAGGAACTGGGATTATCGCTTTTGCTGGATTAGAGATGCGTCTATGGTGATTAAGGTAGTCTCCGAGCTTGGACACAAGAATTCGGCCAAACGTTACCTCCAATTTATTATTGACTTGATGCCAGACAAGGATGAAAAGCTCCAAATTATGTACGGCATCAACAAGGAAAAAAAGTTGACGGAAATAGCCTTGGACCATTTGGACGGCTATAAAGGCTCTAAACCTGTTCGTGTGGGTAACGCGGCCTACATGCAAAAACAGAACGATATTTACGGAATATTGATGGATGTCATTTACGAACAGTTGAAAAATTTCAGCAACGATATCGAAAATGTAGAAGAGCTTTGGAGCATTACAAAAGGTATTGTGTGGATTGTAGGTAAACACTGGGAAGAACCCGATAAAGGTATTTGGGAGTTTCGAGGTGAGGACAAGCATTTCACATTTTCCAAAGTATTGTGCTGGGTAGCTTTGGACCGAGCCATTAAAGTGGCCAACATGTTCGGTAAAACAAGGAAACTGGAGCGTTGGACTGCACTCGAACAAAAAATCAAGGAAGATATCCACGAAAATGCATGGAACAGTGACATCAATGCATTTGTGCAGAGTTATGGCTCCCGTCATTTGGATGCATCAGTTTTATTAATGGAACCTTACGGATTTATTCATCCGCGCGACCCTAAGTATGTGAGCACGGTAAAGGCAATAGAAGAGGGTTTGAGCAATGATGGTCTTTTGTACCGTTATAAAAATGAGGATGATTTTGGGTTACCATCATCATCGTTCACTATTTGCACTTTTTGGTTTATCAATGCATTGTTCAAAATTGGTGAAGAAGACAAGGCGTTGGAACAGTTTGAAAAATTATTGGGGTATAGTAATCATTTGGGTCTTTTCAGTGAAGACATCGACTTTAAAACCAAAAGATTGCTCGGGAACTTTCCTCAAGCATATTCACATTTGGCACTTATTGAGTGCGCTATCAATTTTTCTACCAAGCAAAAGGACGAGCGGATTTTGGAATCCATCAAGTAAAATAAATAAAAAAACGCCCCGATCGGGGCGTTTTCAAATCCAAGTGGGTTTTAGTCCCAACACTTATTTGAATTAGTCAAAGGTATACCCATTATCTGCGGCAACTTTGTCGGCAATTTGCGTTCTAAGTTTCACAACATTGGGTTGGTTTGTATACTTGGTAAAGCGTTTTAGTCCCATCAACATCATGCGTTGTTCATCACCTTCAGCAAAGGAGACAATACCTTCCTTAGCTTTTTGCTGAATGATGTCCACTGCTCTGTACAAATACAATTTGGACATTGCAATTTGGGTGGCTTGTGCTTCTTCACCAAAGCGTTTTGCATTCTTTTCTGTTCTTAGGATGGCAGATTCGGCCATATAAATTTGAATCAAAATGTCAGAAGCGGCCATCAATAACATTTGATGCTTCTCCAAATCCGGTCCAAATTTTTGAACGGCGCTACCAGCGACCATTAAAAAGACTTTCTTCAATCTTGCAATCAAATCTTTTTCTTCTGAGAGCAACTCGGTAAAATCAGGTGTGTCGAACGATGGAATACCCATCAATTCCTCGCCTACAGCTGTAGCGGGGCCCAAAAGGTCAACATGGCCTTTCATGGCTTTCTTGACCAACATACCTACGGAGAGCATGCGGTTTATTTCGTTCGTTCCCTCGTAAATTCTGGAAATACGGGCGTCTCTCCATGCAGATTCCATTGGGGTATCGGCGCTGAAGCCCATTCCTCCGAACACTTGGATACCCTCATCGGTGGTGTGCTGAACGTGCTCGGAAACGGCCACCTTTAAAATAGAACATTCAATGGCATATTCCTCAACACCTTTGAGCTCTGCTTCTTGGTGGGAATTTCCACTAGCTTCGCGAATAGCAATCCTGTCCTCGATATTTTTTGCGGCACGATAACACGCTGCTTCATCCACATAAGCATTGGTGGCCATGTCTGCGATTTTAGCTTTGATGGCTCCAAAATTCATGATTGGAGTCTTAAATTGAATACGCTCGTTGGCGTATTTCGTCGCTTCGTTGATTACACGGCGCTGTGCTTCCAAACAAGCGGCTGCCAATTTAATTCTACCCACATTTAGAGCATTCATAGCGATTTTGAACCCGTTTCCTCTTTCAGAAAGCATATTTTCAACAGGCACCTTAGTGTCGTTGAAGAACACCTGACGGGTAGAGGAGGAGTGGATACCCAATTTCTTTTCTTCATCACCGAAACTGATACCGTTTTCTGGGTCATTTTCAACGATAAAGCCTGTAATGTTCTTATCGTCTTCTATTCGAGCAAAGACAATGAACATATTGCAGAATCCAGCGTTGGAAATCCACATCTTTTGCCCTGTGATGTTGTAATATTTACCATCATCAGAAAGTACAGCTTTTGTTTTACCGGAATTGGCATCGGAACCTGCTCCTGGCTCAGTTAAGCAATATGCGCCAAACCATTCCCCTGTGGCTAGTTTAGGGACATATTTTTGCTTTTGCTCTTCGGTCCCGTACAAAGTAATAGGCATGGTGCCGATTCCCGTGTGTGCACCGAATGCCGTGCTAAATGAACCAGTGGCTCCGGAAATATAGTCGCACACCAACATGGTGGACACAAATCCCATTCCCATACCTCCATACGCTTCTGGTACCGCTACGCTCAATAAACCAAGTTCGCCAGCCTTTCGCATACATTCCTCGGTGTACGCATAGTCTTTTTTCTCGAAACGTTCCCAATGCGCCCAAAGTTCCCGGTCTACGAATTCCTTGGTACTTTCGCGCATCATTTTTTGTTCTTCGTTGAGGTCCTCAAGGGTGAATACGTCCTCACATTTGGTCTCCTTGACCAAGAATTGACCTCCTCTCAGTATGTCTTTTTCTGTTGTTTCCATAGTTGCTTAGATTAAAAGAGTCAAGAATCAAGAGCCAAGATTTACTTGCCTAAACTGGTTTGAAAACTTGAAATCATTTTTTGTAATTGTTTAATGCTTTTTTCTAGTTTCTCAAATATCTCCGAAGTGATATAATTCTCGTTATGTGCTATAATTAATTGTGTTTCCCATTCAAAAGCGGACCCCAAACTGATTTCGAGGTAGTTTTTGAAATATTTATCAGAACTTTTACTGGAACCTTCAGCGATGTTCGATGGAATCGAAACGGCGCATCTATTCATTTGACTGACCAAGCCATATTTTTCAAAATCAGGAAAAGTTCTTGTTATTTTATACGATTCAGAGACCAAATCCATACTCTCTTTCCAAATTTTCAGTTTTTTGAAATTATGCATTCCAGTCTTGGTTCTTGCTTCTAAATGTCTTGGTTCCTACGACAAAAACTCGAATATCCCCGCAGCACCTTGACCTGTACCCACGCACATGGTGACCATACCGTATTTGCCTTTCATGTCACGCTTTCTCATTTCATCAAAAAGTTGGACGGACAATTTGGTCCCAGTACATCCCAATGGGTGGCCGAGTGCTATGGCTCCTCCATTCACGTTAACGATATCCTGATTCAATCCCAATTCCCGGATAACGGCCAAGGATTGCGATGCAAAGGCTTCGTTCAATTCAATAAGATCTATTTGGTCCTGTTTCATTCCAGCTTGCTTTAGGGCTTTTGGAATCGCTTTTACAGGTCCAATTCCCATAATTCTTGGTTCCACACCTACGGCGGCATAGTTTACCAGACGTGCAATGGGCTCCAGATTGAGTTCTTTCACCATATCCTCGCTCATTATCATGACAAACGCAGCACCATCGCTCATCTGTGAAGAGTTACCTGCGGTTACGCTTCCACCTTCGGCAAAAACGGGTCTCAATTTGTTCAAAGTCGGGATGTTAGTTCCTTTTCTTGGACCTTCATCCTTGTTGACAGTATATGTTTTGGTCTCTTTTTTTCCAGCTTCGTTCACAAAAGTGTGTTCGACTTCAATGGGCACGATTTGATCTTGAAAACGACCTTCTTCCTGAGCTTTCAAAGCTTTCATGTGTGAATTGAAAGCAAATTCATCTTGATCCTCACGAGACACTTTGAATTGCTTGGCCACTGCTTCTGCCGTAAGTCCCATTCCCCAATAGTAATCTTCGTGACCTTCTTTGGCCGTAGCGTAATCAGGTGTCGGTTTGTAACCTCCCATTGGGATATAGCTCATGCTTTCGGCACCGCCTGCAATAATACAATCCGCCATTCCTGATTGTATTTTTGCTGTGGCAATTCCAATGGTTTCCAATCCTGAGGCGCAATACCGGTTCACCGTAACACCAGGAACGTCCTCGATGTTAAGACCCATTAAAGAGATGAGTCGTCCCATGTTAAGGCCTTGTTCGGCTTCTGGCATCGCATTACCCACAATAACGTCGTCGATACGTTTTTTGTCCAGTTGGGGAAGCTCTTTCATTAGATATTCTATGGTTTCTGCAGCCAGTTCGTCCGGACGCTTAAACCTGAACAGACCTTTGGGGGCTTTCCCTACGGCTGTTCTATATGCTTTTACTATATATGCTGTTTTCATTTAATAAGTATTGAGAATTGAGATGCTAGTATTGAGGTTAAAGCTTTTGTGCTAATGAATAAATCATTTTTTGTATTTCAATACAGTCATCTATAAGTGTTTGTACTTTCTGGTTTTCAGTCAAGTTTAATTCAATAATTAAAATCAATTGCGTTTGTAATTCGTATAGAGAACCGTTCGCAATGCCTAAAAAGTGCTTGAACTCTTTGTTTGAATTTCTTCCTGCCCCTTCGGCAATATTAGAAGGAACCGAAACCGCACTTCTTTTAATTTGATTTATCAAACCAAATTTTTCGTCTTTTGGTAACTCAGGCATCAGTAGGTAAATGGACTTAGAAAGTTGAATCGACCTCTTCCAAATTTTTAAATCCTCTACCTTGTGCATATCTGATTACTCAATTCTAGTATCTCACTACTATCGCAACTAGTTGCGAAGTGGTTTCCCTGTTTTCAACATGTGCTGTATGCGCTCCAATGTCTTTTTCTCCGTACAGAGCGACAAGAAGGCCTCTCTTTCTAGATCTAATAGATATTGCTCACTGACAAGCGTTGCTTCAGAAAGGTCGCCACCTGCCATTACATAGGCCAATTTATCGGCAATCTTTTTGTCGTGTTCCGAAATGTAATGTCCAGCTTCCATGGAATCTGTTCCTACCAAGAACATACCCAAGGCTTGTTTTCCGAGCACCTTCACATCTTTGCGTTTGACGGGTTTGGTATAGCCTGCATCAGCCATTAGTTTGGCGTGGGCTTTCGCTGTTGCAATTTGACGGTCTTTATTGACCACCACCACATCTTTTCCTTTTTGTAGGATACCCAAATCAAAGGCTTCATAAGCCGAGGTCGATACTTTGGCCATTCCGATGGTGAGGAAATACTCTTGAAGCACGTTGAGCTCCACATCGTTTTTTCTAAAAGTATCGGAGGCTCGAAGTGCCATTTCCTTGGAACCACCTCCACCAGGAATTACACCTACGCCGAATTCCACCAAACCGATGTAGGTTTCAGCCGCAGCCACTACTTTATCTGCATGTAGCGAAAGTTCACAACCGCCGCCCAAGCACATGCCGTGTGGGGCGGATACCGTTGGTATGGAAGAGTATCTCATACGCATCATGGTGTCTTGGAACATTTTGATGGCCATGTTGAGCTCATCATATTCTTGTTCCACAGCCATCATAAAAATCATACCGATGTTGGCACCTACTGAGAAATTGGCCGCTTGGTTACCAACAACCAATCCGGCAAAATCCTTTTCGGCAAGGTCAACGGCCTTGTTCAAACCGGCCAATACATCGCCGCCAATGGTGTTCATTTTGGATTGAAACTCACAGTTAAGGATTCCATCACCCAAATCTTCGATAACAACTCCGCTGTTTTTAAAGACTTCCTTGGTTTTTCTAATATTGTCCAAAATGATGAACGCATCTTGACCCGGAACTTTCTCCATGGCCTTTTTTGGAATGTCGTAGAAGTAGGTGTTCCCTTCTTTTACCGTGTAGAAGGAATTGATTCCAGATTCTTTCATTTCGGATACCCAAGATGCTGCTTCCAAGCCTTCGGCCTTGATGAGTTCAAGACCTTTATCCAAGCCTACGGCATCCCAAATTTGAAATGGTCCATGTTCCCAACCGAAGCCTGCCTTCATGGCATCATCAATTTTGTATAGTTCATCCGTGATTTCTGGAATACGGTGGGTTACGTAGGCGAAAAGTGCTCCAAAGCTCTTTCGGTAGAATTCACCTGCTTTGTCTTTTCCGTTTACCAAAACAGGGAAACGGTCAATGACCTTATCAATGGTCTTGGTAAGCTCCAAGGTTGCAAATTTCGCACTCTTTTTGGAACGATAATCCATAGTGTCCAAATCCAAGGTTAGGATTTCGCTCTTGCCATCGTCCCCTTTCACTTTTTTATAAAATCCTTGTCCGGTTTTGCTCCCCAACCATTTATTATCCATCATGGTTTGGATAAAATCCGGCAGTTGGAAGAGTTCGTGACGTTCATCGTCCTTACAGTTTTCACTGATGCCATTGGCCACGTGTACCAAGGTATCGAGTCCTACGACATCCACGGTTCGGAAAGTGGCGGATTTCGGTCTTCCGATAACTGGGCCGGTCAATTTATCCACTTCTTCGACCGTCATGCCCATTTCCTTAACAGCATGGAACAGACTTTGGATACTGAAGATTCCGATTCTGTTACCGATAAATGCTGGAGTGTCCTTGGCGACCACAGAGGTCTTGCCCAAGTATTGTTCCCCATATCCATTAAGGAACTCAAGAACCTCAGGAGAGGTTTTTGGTCCGGGTATGATTTCGAATAGCTTTAAATAGCGGGCTGGGTTAAAAAAGTGCGTGCCACAGAAATGTTTTTGGAAATCGTCACTTCTACCTTCGCTCATAAATCGGATTGGAATTCCGGAAGTATTAGAAGTAATGAGGGTACCCGGTTTACGGTGTTTGTCCAGATTTTCGAATACCTGTTTTTTGATGTCCAATCGTTCCACGACCACCTCGATGATCCAGTCTACATTGGCCACTTTGGAAATATCGTCCTCAAGATTGCCCGTTGTAATGCGATCAGCGAATTTTTTGTGGTAAATAGGAGAGGGTTTGGATTTTAGTGCAGCAGCCAGCGAATCGTTGACAATGCGGTTTCGAACCACTTTGTCCTGTAAGGTCAGCCCAGAAGCTTTTTCCTTATCGTTCAGTTCACGGGGAACTATATCCAATAATAGAACCTCAACTCCGATGTTTGCAAAATGGCAGGCAATGCCACTTCCCATAATTCCGGAACCGATTACGGCAACTTTGTTTATATGCCTTTTCATGTGCGGGTTTGTAATTTAATTATTAGTTGTTTTTGTATAGATTTTTTTATCAGTAATAAGCTTATTGATAATGTCGATTATCTTAAAGAAACCCACCAAATCGTCTTGAGTGGTGTTCTCTTTTACCACCTCATTGAAACGCAGTACCACTTCTTTGGATTCTTCCCTTTTTTCCAAACCAAGCAGTGTCAAAAAGATTAGCACACCTCTACCATCCTTGGGGTTGCGTTTACGCTCTATAAATCCTCTTTCTTCAATATTTTTAAGTATTCTGGACAAACTAGTTGCTTCCATTCCCATTTTAGGTCCCAAAGTAGTACTAGGAGTACCTCCTTTTGGGTCAATGCTTAATAAGGTAAAACCTATTGCCATTGTAAGCCCGTAGTTTTTTGCTTCCTCGTTGTACATTTTGCTAACAGCTTGCCAGGTTGCCCTCAGGGCGTGATCAATGGTCAAATCTTTCATAGAACTTGTTTGGTATTCTCAAATATATGAAAATTTATTATGCATGCATAATAAATTTAGATTAATTAATCGCAAAAAAAAACCTGCAAGTAGCAGGCTTTTTAAAATTTACAATCTGTTGATTAATGCCCATAAATATCATTGTACAAATCAATGTACATTTCCTTAACGGGTTTGCGTTTTAGTTTCATAGTAGGGGTAAGGTGGCCTTGTTCTACACCCCACACATCTGGGGTTAACCTAAATTGTTTTACTTTTTCCCACTTGGCAAATTCTTGATTGGCCCAATCTACTTCTTCCTGCATGCGTGCGATTACCTTCTCATTTTTGACTAGTTCTTCGTTGGAGCTCAGTTGGATGTTGTGGCGTTTGGCCCATTCCTTAACAAATTCAAAGTTAGGCTGGATAAGTGCAGCAGGCATTTTTTCACCTTCACCTATAACCATAATTTGTTCAATGAACCTTGATTGTTTAAAACGGTTCTCCAGTAATTGCGGAGCAACATATTTTCCGCCTGAGGTCTTGAACATTTCTTTTTTACGATCGGTAATGCGTAAAAAGCCCTCTGCATCAATCTCACCAATGTCACCCGTATGGAAATAGGCGCCCGTCATCACTTCTGCAGTTTTCTCTGGGTTTTTGTAGTAGCCCATCATCACATTTGGACCTTTGCAAAGGATTTCTCCATCTTCGGCGATTTTTACTTCGACGTCATCAATCATTTTACCTACGGTGCCGATTTTCCAACCTTTATTGCGTTGGTCGTTCACTGCGATCACGGGTGATGTCTCCGTAAGTCCGTACCCTTCCATCACAGGCATCTCAGCAGCGGCAAAAACTCTGGCAAGTCTGGGTTGCAAGGCTGCACTACCGGATACCATTACGGACAGGTTTCCGCCCAATCCTTCTCTCCATTTACTGAAAATCAATTTTCTGGCTATCCCAAGTTTGGTCTCGTACCACCAGCCGTTGGCCCCGTAAGGTTCAAATTTGAGTCCTACTTCCACGGCCCAGAAAAACAATTTCTTTTTAATGCCGGAAAGCAATGCTCCTTTGGCTATAATGGCATCGTATACCTTTTCCAAGAGTCGTGGCACCACAGTCATTACTGTTGGTTTGACTTCTTTTACATTGTCGCTTATCTTGTCCAACCCTTCCGCAAAATGGATTTGAACGCCACAATATTGGTACAAATACAATATCATGCGTTCAAAAATATGGCAGACGGGCAAAAAGCTCAATGCTACTCCATCTGTATCAAATGGAACCCTTACTTTGCTGGATACCACGTTGGAAACAATATTGTTATGGGAAAGCATAACCCCTTTGGGTCGACCCGTAGTACCCGAAGTGTATATCAAGGTAGCTAGGTCATCCGGTTTTACGCTTTTTTTAATTTCTTCGACTTGGTCTTGGTTGGACGCATCTGAACCCAGTTCCAATATTTCCGACCAGTTTTTACAGTTGTCGAGCTGGTCAAAAGAGTAGACATCTTTCAGGTTTTCCACTTTTGATTGTATCGCCTGGACTTTCTCCAGAACTTCATCACAGGAAACAAAACATAGTTTTGCCTCAGAGTGGTTCAGAATATATTCATAGTCTTCTTCCGAAATTGTAGGGTAGATGGGGACATTTTGTGCGCCTATCTGAAGAATTCCAATATCAACAATATTCCACTCGGTACGGTTGGTCATGGAAATCACAGCAATCTTATCGTTGGGTTTAACACCCATTTTTAACAAAGCCCTGCTCACCGCATTGGCCTTATCAATATATTCTTGCGTGGACGTTGCTATCCAAGTACCGTCACTTTTGGTGACCAATGATTTTTCTAAGGGGTATTTTTCAAGTTGATAGTATGGGAAATCAAATAATCGGGTAACAGTTTGCATAGTAAGTTATGTGTATAGCGAATGCAAATTAGGGAAAGAGAACCGTATTTTAAAACGAGTTATTCAAAAAAACGCATAATTATTTAATAATTTTATTGAATATGCAATTTCATGCCTTCATGAGAATCTATGAATCCTAAGGATTTGTAAAACTTGAGTGCATCCGGTCTTTTTTTGTCGGTGGTCAATTGTACCACATGTGAACCTTTTTCTTTTGAACGTTCTATGGCCCACAGGAAGAGCTGCTTACCAATGCCCTTTCCCCGGTAATCTTCATGAACCCGTACAGCTTCAATTTGAGCGCGAATACCGCCTTGATAAGTTAAATATTGGATGAAACTTAGTTGTAGAGTTCCGATTACAAGTCCGGCATCCTCCATAACCACCAATTCTTGGTTTGGGTCTTTATCGATATTGCTAAAAGCATCGTAATATTTTTTCGGAAGCGGATTTTGAAAATCTTCCCTAAGTTTGCCCAAATCATCATTGGCAAGCATTTCAACTATAAGTGATACATCTTCTTTTTTCGCTTGCCTTATAGTCATATTATTTATTTTCCAACCAAACCCTTGCGTTCACAAATGCTTGCAACCAAGGCGATACCTCATCTGTTCTATCCTTTGGATAGTGCGCCCAGTTCCAAGGGAATGTCGAGCGCTCAATGTGTGGCATGGTCACCAAATGCCTTCCCGTTTTGTCGCAAAGCATGGCTGTGTTATAATCACTTCCATTTGGATTGGAAGGATAGCCTTCGTAACCATATTTGGCCACGATGTCGTATTGATCCTCAGCGTGAGGCAAAATGAACTTTCCTTCACCATGACTGATCCAAACACCCAATGTGCTACCTGCTAGATTAGAAAGCATTACCGAGTTGTTTTCTTGAACTTTAACCGAGGTGAAATTACTTTCGTGTTTATGCGAATCGTTATAGGTCATTCTACCATGCGTTCCGTGTTCTGGATTAATAAGGTCCAATTCCATGAACAACTGGCACCCGTTGCAAATCCCAACGGACAAGGTATCAGGTCTGGCAAAGAAATCTTTTAGGGCTTTATTGGCTTTCTCATTATATTTAAAAGCTCCGGCCCAACCTTTGGCACTTCCCAAAACATCGGAGTTGGAGAACCCACCAACGGCACCGATAAATTGGATATCTTCCAAGGTTTCTCTTCCTGAGATGAGGTCTGTCATGTGAACGTCCTTGACATCAAAGCCGGCCAAGTACATAGCATTGGCCATTTCACGTTCCGAGTTGCTTCCTTTTTCGCGTAGAATGGCTGCTTTGGGTCTGTTTACTTTTGGGGTTTCTGGCAGAGCACCACTGAATTCTGATGGAAAACTGTATTCTAACGGCTGCACTTTATAATTATCGTAACGGTCCTTGGCCAAACCATTAGCAGTTTGCTTGTTGTCCAACAAATAAGACGTTTTGAACCAAGTGTCTCGCAATGAGGCGATATTCAAGCCTATTTCGATGCCCTTGTTTTTGATTTTCAAGGTGCTTTCTGATGATGGAATACCGATTTTAGCAAATTCAACACCCGCAGATTTCAATTCATTTTCCACTGAATCATCTTTGGCTTGGAAAACAACACCTATATTTTCAGAGAACAATAGTTTGATGATATCTTGTTCGCCGATGTCGGACAAATCCAAATTGGCACCCAAATCATTATCAGCAAAGCAAAGCTCCAAGAGTGTAGTGATCAAACCGCCTGAAGCCACATCGTGACCGGCTAAAACTTGACCATTCTTGATTAAATTCTGTAAAGTATTGAAAGCAGTCTTAAAATAACCTGCATCCAATACGGAAGGAGCTTCATCACCAATACCGTTTAATATCTGTGCAAAGGAAGAGCCTCCCAATTTGTGGTTGTCTTTAGATAAGTTAATGTAATAGATATCCCCACCACCTTTCTGCAAAACAGGCTCAACTACTTGGTTGATGTTGCTACAATTACCCGCAGCAGAAATAATCACCGTGCCGGGAGATAATACAACACCATCCTTGTATTTTTGTTTCATGGAAAGTGAATCCTTTCCTGTGGGCACGTTGATGCCCAAATCAATTACAAACTCCGATAAAGACTCAACTGCCGAATACAAACGGGCATCTTCCCCTTCGTTTCTACAGGGCCACATCCAGTTCGCGGATAGGGAAACGGATTTTAATCCGTCTTTCAAAGGAGCCCAAACAATATTGGTCAAGGATTCGGCTACACTGTTCCTGCTTCCTGCGACAGGGTCAATCAAAGCTGAGACAGGGGAGTGCCCTATACTGGTGGCTAGACCTTCTTTGCCTTTAAAGTCGAGGGCCATCACACCACAGTTGTTCAAAGGTAACTGTAATGGTCCTGCACATTGTTGCTTGGCTACGCGCCCTCCCACACAACGGTCCACTTTGTTGGTCAACCAATCTTTGCTGGCTACGGCCTCCAATTGAAGTACTTGCTCCAAATAATCGTGGAAGTGTTCCAAAGAATAGGAGAGTGGGGGATATTTTTGCTGTGCCGTTTTATCGGCCATTATGGTTTTTGGGGAGCTTCCGAACATATCGGAAAGTTCCAAGTTCATCGGGGTTTCACCGGTTTCACCTGAAGTGAATTTAAAGGTGTGGTCACCGGTCACCTCGCCCACATTGTACATAGGGGCACGCTCACGGGCCGAGATCCGGTCCAATAGGTCCAAATCTTTTTCACCGATTACCAATCCCATGCGCTCTTGGGATTCATTCCCAATCAATTCTTTTTTTGACAGTGTTGGGTCACCAACGGGCAATTTATCTGTATCGATGGTTCCTCCTGTTTCTTCTACCAATTCCGACAGACAGTTCAAGTGTCCACCAGCACCGTGATCGTGAATGGAAACAATAGGGTTATCATGACTTTCAAACAATCCACGAACGGCATTTGAAGCTCTTTTTTGCATTTCGGGGTTGGAACGTTGCACCGCATTCAACTCAATGGCGGAACTAAACTCCCCAGTATCCGCACTGGATACAGCAGCTCCTCCCATACCAATACGGTAGTTATCACCACCAAGAACAACTATTCTGTCTCCCTTGCTCGGCGTATCTTTTAAAGCTTGGTCGGTTTTACCGTACCCGATACCCCCGGCCATCATGATTACTTTATCGAATCCTAATTTGCGTGCTTCTTCTTGATGCTCAAACGTTAAAACGGAACCTGCGATCAAGGGTTGACCGAATTTATTTCCGAAGTCGGATGCGCCATTGGATGCTTTAATGAGAATGTCCATTGGGGTTTGGTACAACCAATCCCTTTCTTTCATTCCCTTTTCCCATGGACGGTTTTCCTCCAAACGGGAGTAGGAAGTCATGTAAACCGCAGTTCCTGCCAAAGGCAGGGATCCTTTTCCTCCTGCTAAACGATCACGAATCTCTCCTCCTGAACCAGTGGCAGCTCCATTGAAAGGTTCCACAGTTGTTGGGAAGTTATGGGTTTCCGCTTTTAAGGATAGCACAGAATCAAATTCTTTTTCTTCGTAGAAATCAGGTTTGTCCGCACTTTTGGGTGCAAACTGTATTGCTTTTGGACCTTTGATGAAGGCCACATTATCTTTATAAGCCGAAACAATATCGTTTGGATGCGCTTCGGAGGTTTTTTTGATCAATTTGAATAGGGAAGAGGGCTTTTCTTCTCCATCGATCACAAAAGTTCCATTGAAAATTTTGTGCCTGCAGTGCTCAGAATTTACCTGACTGAACCCGAAGACTTCGGAATCCGTCAACTTGCGCCCCAATTTGGTGGCAAGTCCTTCGAGATAAGCAACCTCTTCTTTACTCAATGCCAATCCTTCTTTTTCATTGTAAGAACCAATATCATCGATTTCTTTAATGGATTCTGGAACAATGTCAATGGTGAAAATATCCTGTCCGAGTGATCTATATTTCTGGGAAAGCATGGGGTCAAAGTCGGTATAATCTTTTTCAACCGCATGAAACTCTTCAATCCGAACAATTCCTTCAATGCCCATATTCTGGGTGATTTCAGTGGCGTTCGTACTCCAAGGAGTAACCATTGCAGCCCGTGGCCCAACAAAAAAGGCGTCTATGGACGCCGCTTCAATTTTAGGCTGGTTGCCAAACAACCATGTCAGTTTATTAGTATCTTCCTGAGTGATTTCCTGAGCGGTTTGGACGGCAAAAACCTTGGTAGCCTTGTCCCCAAAAAAATGGATCATACAATCTTTGAGTTGAACGGTTTAAGAAAGTGCAAAAATACGATTTTGTGCCGTAATTCATCCTACTGCAGAGCTGTTTTGTTAACTAACCAATGTTGATAGCTTATTTGGTTGAAAAAATCAGAAGTATATTTTTATCAAATCCCCAAAAGTATGCCTATAGCGCCTTTTAAACTAAACTCATTGAGGTAGTTTTCCTTATATTAGAACAATAATAGCTAACTCAAAACCAACCTTATGAAAACAACCAAAATCCTGTTATTCGGGATGATGCTGTTCGCGGGTGTAGTCACATCATCAGCACAAAAAAAGTACTCCAAAAGTCAAGTCAAAAAATTCAAAGCTCAGGTTGAAGCCATTGTGGAAGCCAATAAAAAGCAGACGCAAGTTATGGTGGATAAAATCTTTAGTTTTGCGGAACTTGGTTTTCAAGAAGAAGAGAGTTCCAAATATCTCACCGGTATTTTGGAAGAAAACGGATTTACCATAGAGCATTCCATTTCCAATATTCCAACGGCATGGTTTGCTACGTGGAGCAACGGGGATGGCCCTGTTATTGCTTTGGGAAGCGATGTGGATTGTATACCGAAAGCATCGCAAACCCCTGGGGTAGCCTACCATAAACCCTTGGTTGAGGGCGCACCTGGACATGGCGAGGGACATAATGCAGGTATTCCCTTAAACATTACCTCGGCATTGGCCGTAAAAGAGGTGATGGAGAAAGAGGGAATCGGAGGCACTTTGATTTTATGGCCTGGCATTGCCGAGGAATTGGTCGCCGCGAAAGCATGGTACGTACGCGATGGTCTTTTTGACGATATTGATATGTGCATTTTTACCCACGTGAGCAGCAATTTGAGTGTTTCATGGGGACCCACCCGAGGAACTGGACTGATTTCCGTGGAATATATGTTTGAAGGTGAAGCCGCACATTCTGCAGGTGCACCTTGGAGAGGTCGTAGTGCATTGGATGCCGCAGAGCTAATGAACGTGGGGTGGAACTATAAAAGGGAGCATTTACATCCGTTGAAGCGTTCTCACTCCATTTTTACCGATGCCGGTGATCAGCCCAATGTAGTCCCTTCCAAAGCGGGAATCTGGTATTATTTTAGGGATATTACTTATGAGGGAATCATGGAAATGTATGCCGAGGCCAACGATATTGCCAAAGGGGCGGCCATGATGACGGGAACTACGATGACATCAAGAGTATTGGGTACGGCATGGCCAAGGCACTATAACAAAGTTATCGCCGAGACCATGTATGAAAATATCAAAAGCGTAGGGCTGCCTACATGGACCGAAGCGGACCAAGAACTTGCGAAGGCTGTACAGACCGAAGTCGAATCCAAGGAAATAGAAGGGCTTCCGACCGAACTATCTGAACTGGGCCTTCCAGTATTGGAGCCTGTTAGTGGTGGTTCCGATGATATTGGCGACATTTCTTGGAAAGTCCCCACAGTAACCATGCGTTTTCCTTCGAACATACCCGGATTGCCCGGTCACCATTGGGCGAATGCGATTGCCATGGCAACACCTATCGCCCATAAAGGGGCTACTGCAGGAGCCAAAGCAGAGGCTATGACCATAATGGATTTCTTGTTGAAGCCAGAGTTGCTGACCCAAGCATGGGATTATTTTAACAATGAACAGACCAAAGAGACTAAATATGAGCCGATGATCTCTGCGGATGATATGCCACCTACGTTCTTGAACAAGGATAAACAAGATATGTTTCGACCCGCATTGGAGGAGTTCTACTACGATGAAACCAAATACGATACGTATTTGGAGCAGTTGGGGGTAGATTACCCAACGGTAAAACAATAATTAATTCTTTGTCAGTTCGAGCGCAGTCGAGAACATAAACACATCTCGACTGCGCTCGATGTGACAAATCCGGCAAATGGGACAAAATACAAACTTCAGTCTTTGTGCTCCTTATATAATGACAGTTTATTGCCATTGATTGATGCCATTCCTGCGAAAGCAGGAATCCATAGGTTGTTCAATACAAACTGTATAAATTTCTCGAATAGCATTCATTTTTAGGCAATTAATTGAACGAGGCTCTGAAAGCCAGAGGAGACTGTTTTGTCTTTGTCTTGAAAAGTTTGCTGAAGGATTGTGAATGCTCAAACCCTAAAGTATAGGCTATTTCACCTACAGAAAGTTGTGTAGTGGATAATTTTTCTTTAGCTATCTCAATAAGTTTTTCGTGTATGTGCTGTTGGGTACTCAGGCCTGTCAGCATTTTGAGCAAACTGCTGAGGTAACTGGATGAAACATGTAAGCTGTCAGCTATAAATTGGACGGACGGAATTCCTTTATTGATGACATCTTCTCCATTGAAATAGAGGTCGAGAAGATCCTCCAACCTAACCAAAATCTCGTGGTTATTGATTTTTCTGGTAATGAATTGTCTTTGATAGTATCTTTCTGCATAATTGAGCAATAATTCGAGTTGGGTGACAATAATGTTTTGACTGAACTTGTCCATATTGGACCTATACTCATGTTGAATGTTGAGTAAAATATCGGTAATGGTACGCTCTTCTTTGTCCGAAAGAAATAAGGCTTCGTTTATGGCATACCCGAAAAACTCATAGTTTTTAATGGTCTTGGCCAAGGGGGTGTTCCACAAAAAATCGGGGTGGATAAGCAATAGCCAACCTGAAGGCTTTTTCTCTGTCGGTAACATTTCAAACTGCAGAACCTGCCTTGGTCCTATAAAAGATAGCAGCCCTTCATCAAAATCAAACTCCTGCTGGCCGTATCTAACTTTGGCCTGTATATCACGTTTTAAACCAATACTGTAAAAGCTTTGCATCCATGTAATTTGACTTTCTATGGTTTGATAGTCAACTTGTCCATAGTCTATTAGGCTAATCAGAGGATGCTCTGGATTTGGTAGTGCACAAAACTTATGGAACTCGCTCAAGGTTTGAAATGTATTCATCTTCAACACTAATTTAAGGGCAAGGTCTTGCCTTGCCCGTTTTAAATTACAAACTAGTTTTTAAAATCGGTAGAATAGCTCAACTCTTTATTGGCTTCTAGTGCGTCTGCCAAGGTCTTCAACTTTTCATTTGCCATGCCGTAGGCATCGCTGCCCAAAAATAAGTGTAAAGCAGGTTCTTTGCTCTCTGCCCTGGATATAAGGGCTTCCGCAGCTTTTTCGGGGTCTCCAAGTTGGTTTCCGGCAATCTCCTCTTTGTGCATACGCTCAGATTCACGAGCTTGGGCATAAATGTCCATACGGTTACGTGCCAGTTTTAATGAATCGTCAGAAAGAAATTCAGTTCTAAAATAACCGGGATATACCAAGGTTGTTTTGATTCCGAACGGGCTTGCCTCCACCGATAAGGCCTCCGTAAGACCCACAACTGCAAATTTGGTCGCGCAATAGATACCAAAACCAGGAAAATTTCCGACGATGCCTGCAACGGATGCAATATTGAAAATATGTCCTGATCGTTGAGATCTAAGTTGTGGCATGGATTTGCGGATAACATTTAAAAGACCAAATACATTCACATCGAAATTTTGTCGTGCTTCCTCATCTGAAATTTCTTCCAGTGTACCATTCTGTCCATAGCCAGCATTGTTTACAATGACATCAAGCCGGCCAAAAGTTTCAATTGCTTTGGAAATGCCTGTTTCCACACTTTCCTCGTTCATGAGGTCCATTTGGATAGGTAGGAATCTTTTCGAACTACCGACAGCTTCGCTAAGATTTGCTAAACTTCTAGAGGTAGCTGCAACCGAATAGCCTTGGTCTAATAATGTTTTCACCAAAACAAGTCCCAGCCCTTTTGATGCACCCGTAACCAACCATACTTTTTTTGTGTCCATTTTCTTAGAATTTTTGTTGTTATGAATTGACACAGCAAAGTTGCCCTTAGTAGTGGGAAGGTATGTAGCCTAATCTATGATTGTTGTAGTCTAAATCCGGTTGAGATATAAAAAGTAAACTTTTATTTCCTTTTTAGTAGTGCCATATAGAAGCCGTCAAACCCCGTTTCAGAAGCAAAAACGTTTCTTTCCCTGACAAATTCAAACTCTTTGCCATTCTCGGATGACAAAAATGTTTTGACCTGTTCTGAATTTTCTTGTGGAAGAATGGAGCAGGTGGCGTAGACCATTTGCCCGCCTTTTTTGACCATCTTACTATAATTCTGAAGAATTTCTTGCTGAACACCCATAATTCGGTCCACAAACTCAGGTTCCAATTTCCATTTGGAATCGGGGTTTCTTTTGATGACGCCCAAACCGGAGCAGGGGGCATCCAACAAAACCCTATCGGCACTGTTATGGAGTTTTTTGATGACTTTGTTGGAGTCGATCACACGGGTTTCCACATTGTGGACGCCATTTCTTCTAGCTCTCTTTTTGAGCTTTTTCAATTTGCTCTCATAAATATCCAAAGCAATCAATTGACCTTTGTTCTGCATTTGCGAGGCCAAGTGTAAGGATTTTCCTCCGGCTCCCGCACACGCATCCACCACACGTTGTCCCGGTTCAACCTCCAAGAATGGAGCCACCAACTGTGACGAAGCATCTTGCACTTCAAAAAGCCCGTCTTTGAACGCTTGTGTCACGAACACATTCTGGCGTTCCACTAGTTTTAGGGCATCGGGGTAGCCTTCAATAAATTCTGTGGCAATTTCCTCCTTGGCCAAAAAGGATTTTAATTGGGGTTTTGGGACCTTTAATGTATTGGTCCGTAAAATTACATCGGCCTGTTGATTTTGAGCGGCAAGCTCTTTGGTCCAAAGTTCAGTTCCCAAAGATTTTTCACCGAGTTCATCCATCCAATCCGGCACGGATTCCCTTATTTTTCGAATTTTGGAAAGTTCATCGAATCTACCTTTAATGCGGCGTTCTGGTGTACCTTCCAATTGTTTCCAATCTGGAATGCGAATACCCCTAAGAACGCACCAAACACCAAAGAGTCGGAATAAATGTTCCCGGCTATACGGTTCGTGAACCTCAGCGATTTCTGAATAGAGGCGTTTCCATCGAACAATATCGTATGTGGTCTCGGCGATAAACCCACGGTCTCGAGAGCCCCAACGCTTATCGTAGCGCAATACTTTTTCAATCACCTTATCAGCATATTCCCCTTCGTTAAAAATCATGTGAAGGGCATCAATTACGGCAAATACCAAGTTCCTGTGTAAACGCATCATATAAAATAAGGTTGCAAAGGTATGATTTCTCCTTACTTTTGAAGAAAATAAATACGATGAGGTCGATTCTTGCCCTTTTAACCATTTTGATTCTGGCGTCTTGTTCCCAAGAGCCTAAAAAACAAGTTTTTCAATCTGTAGACGTGACCCCCGTTTATAAAGATTCCGTAAGTGTACGTGCCATCACATTTTTGGATGGTAGAACATTGGCCTTTGCAGGTAGTAACGGAGTCTATGGAACGGTCGATGTGAATTCTGGACAAGTTAGAACCAGCACTAAATATCACGATTCCATTGCACCAAGTTTTAGGGCCGTCGGTGGGACTTCTGAAGATTTTTTCATGCTTTCCGTCGAAAGCCCTGCATTATTGTACAAGACCGGTGACAATGGACAAATGGAATTGGTTTATACCGAAGAGGGGGAAGGTGTTTTTTATGACAGTCTTGCCTTTTGGAACGATACCGAAGGGATTGCCGTGGGCGATACGGTAGATGGCTGTCTTTCTATCATAATTACAAGAGATGGGGGTGTTACTTGGACCAAATTGGAATGTTCCGATTTACCGGAAGGTATTGAAGGAGAAGGTGCTTTTGCTGCCAGTAACAGTAATATTGCTGTACAAGGCAATAAGGTGTGGATCGGTACTACGGAAGGTAGAATTTATTATTCTAGCGATAAGGGCATAACTTGGGAAATACAGGAGACCCCGATAATTTCGGGCGAACCTACCCAAGGCATCTATTCCATGGACTTTTTTGATGAGAATACTGGTTTTGCCATAGGAGGCGATTATACAGCGCCAGAATCTAACAAGGGCAACAAGATAAAAACAACGGATGGCGGCAAAACGTGGCAATTGATTGCCGATGGTCAGGAACCTGGGTATAAAAGTTGTGTGCAGTTTGTTCCCAATTCAGGTGGTAAAGTATTGGTGGCGGTTGGATTTACCGGAATCTCATATTCTTCAGATGGAGGTGAGACTTGGAAGCAAATGAGCGAAGAACCTTTCTTTACCATTCGCTTTTTAAACGATTCCACGGCGTTTGCAGCGGGAAGTAAACGGATAGCCAAATTGGATTTTAAATAAAAAGGCGGCGATAACATCGCCGCCCTTAAAATAACTAACTAAAAACAAATCAATCAAAAACTATACGCTTACCACTACGTAGTGGTTGCCGCTTCTCTTGTACCAAGTACCTTGGTATTGATACAATCTTCTTCTATTTCTATATACTACTTTACTACCTCGGGGCAAAGTTTTTACTCTTATCCCACGTGGAGCGGAAGTAACAACATATCTTTTTCCACGGGCCTTGTACCAAACACCGTCGGCGAGGTAAAAGCTGGTTTTCTTGTGAACAATAACTCTTGGGTTAGAAACCGTTCTAACCACGGTGCCCTGTTTTGGATACACCCTTACTACAGTTCTTGTCTGCGATTGGGCGCCAAGTACAGTTCCCAAGAAGGCAGCGATAACCAAAAATGTTTTCATTTGTTTCATAACATTGGATTTTGATGGTTTCTAGTAATAAGACCACACCCAATTAAAAAGGTTTAATCAAAAAAAAGAAGCCCGAAGGCTTCCTATATTTTATACTTATTCATGTAATTAATCAATCTCTTCCGCGCCGTTTGCGGAACTGTTGAATCATCTGTCTTTTAAAGTCTTCCTCGGCCTTGACCAATAAAAGTACTTTCTTGGCGGGGATTACTGTTCGTAGTTTGGATAAAAACTCTTGTTCCGCCTTTTGTTTATTGAATTGTAGGGCGATAAGGTTGTCCAATAATTGTTCAGATTCGTTAGTGGAGAGTTCTTGTGCATTGGCAATATTGTTACGCAACTCTGCACGCTCTTTTCTACGGATATCCTCCATGATTTCTTCATGATCGTTATAGATGGGCCAAAATTCTTGGGCTTCCTTCGAGGTTAAACCTACGTGCTCCGTAATAAATGCCACTTTAAGGGTCTTAATGCGGTCTCGAACAGGTCCTTGTGCATGAGCCAAAAAGGTACCGAACAATAAAATATAAAGTGCAAGTGCTTTCTTATTCATAATCAGGGTATTCTAAATTTAATTCTTCAATTTCATCCACATACTCATCCAAATATTCCAGAATAATGTCATCTTCCAAGTCATCGACCAAAATATCGTTCAGTTCAACTTCTTCCAAAGAAACAACTTCGGCAATTTCGTAAGAGGTCATTTCAAATTCAGTATTTTCCAAATAAGCTTCTATCTCGGCATTGGCCAAATCATCAAACGTGATGGGTTCGGAGGTCGGGTTTCCAGTGATATTAAAAATCAATATAAAAATGGCAGCTATGGCGGCAACAGAATAATAAAAGTTTCTATTTGATATAAGCGGAATAACCTTGACTTCTTTTCGGGAAGTTTTGGAAAGGATACTAGATTCAACTTGGTCAAAATAGCCATCGGGAACTGCAAAACCATCAGTCTTTGGGATAATGCCACCATTTTCATGAGCTTCTTCCGCTTTGATTTTGTCCATCAGACGGTCATTAAAGCTCTCAAAGTAGCCTTCCGGAGTGTTAAAACTATTTTTTTTATCCTTTTTCATTACTGTGGTATGACTTCTAATTTAGCCAAAGGTTTAATTTTCTTTGAGGTACGTTTCTATTTTTTTTACTGCCAAGTGGTAAGACGCTTTTAAGGCACCTTCGGAGGTATCCAGGGCTACCGCAATATCCTTGTACTTCATTTCCTGAAAATACTTCATGGTGAATACTAACTTTTGTTTGTCCGGAAGCGTTGCCAGCGCCTTTTGTAATTTGAGTTGAATCTCGTCACCTTCAAAATATACATCGGCCTGAAGGTTTTCTACCATCCGCTCTTTTAGTTCTTGGTCGCTCAACCCCAATTTTTTCGATTTCTGTTTCAAAAATGTCAAAGATTCGTTGGTGGCAATCCGGTACATCCAAGAATAGAGTTTGCTGTCGCCTTTAAATTTGTCGATGTTTCTGTAAACTTTTATAAAGGTATTTTGAAGTACATCGTCCGTATCGTCGTGGTCTAGCACTATCCTTCGAATATGCCAATACAAGCGTTCTTTGTAAGTATTCACCAACACTTCAAATGCCTTTGCTCGACTTTCTTCTTTTTGTAGTTCTTGGACTAAGGTTTCCTCAGCAATCAATGTTCTTGTTGTTTGATGCTTAGACTAAGGTAAGGTGAAAAGGTTTAATTTTCAGTAAGCAGTAAGCCTGCACTTTATGAAGAAAAGGACTGCATCTCCACCAATTTTTTATAGTTTTTGGCTGACTTCATCAATTCGTCGTGAGTGCCCTGTTCTACAATTTCACCCTTGTTCATTACCACAATGGTATCGGCATTTTGGATGGTGGACAAACGGTGAGCTATAACAATGGAGGTTCTGTTCTTCATCATATTTTCCAGCGCATCTTGTACCAATCGCTCACTTTCGGTGTCCAAAGCGGAGGTGGCCTCGTCCAAGATCATTATCGGAGGATTTTTGAGTACCGCCCTAGCGATGGAAAGGCGTTGTTTTTGTCCGCCACTCAATTTGTTTCCGCTGTCACCAATATTGGTTTCGTAGCCATTGGGCAAATCCATGATAAAATCGTGTGCATTGGCTACTTTGGCGGCCTCCATAATTTCGTCCATCGAGGTGTTTTCCTTGCCTAGAGCTATGTTGTTCTTTACGGTGTCGTTAAAAAGAATGGAGTCTTGGGTGACCAATCCCATGAGTCCACGTAGTGATTTCTTCGTGATGTTTTTGATGTTGGTGCCATCAATCAGGATTTCCCCTTTGTTGACGTCGTAGAAACGAGTCACCAAATTGGCCACGGTACTTTTACCACTACCGGACTGGCCTACCAAGGCGATAGTTTTGCCCTTGTCAACCTTTAGGTTGAAGTCTTTCAGGACATAATCATTTTCGTATTTGAAGGATATGTTTTTGAGTTCTACGCCAGAGTTGAAATCCATTTTTTCATTGGCTCCATCAATATCCTTGATAGGATTTTCAGATTCAAGTATCTCAAGAACCCTTTCGGCGGCTGAATTCCCTTTTTTAACGGCATAAGATGCCTTGCTGATGGCTTTTGCAGGAGTCAAGATATTGAATGCCAACCCCATATAGGAAATAAATGATGCAGCATCCAAGCTTCCTTCTAAAAGTACCATTCGCCCTCCAAACCAGAGAAGGACTCCAAAGACCACAATTCCAAGAAATTCGCTTGTTGGGGATGATAGGTTCTGGCGGTTCAATAAAGAATTTGAGAACCTAAAAAACCGAGATGTGGAATTCTTAAAAGTACCGTAGAACTTGGATTCCGCATTAAATGCCTTGATGACGCGAAGTCCGCCCAAAGTTTCTTCGACTATGGATAGAAATTCGCCTTGTTCTTTTTGTACCCTATCTGATTTTTTTTTCAGTGATTTTCCGATACGTGAAATGATCATTCCTGCAATTGGAATAAAAATGAACACAAAAATGGTGAGTTTCACACTGATGATGAACATCACTATAATTGTAAAAAGAATAGTCAGGGGCTCACGCACGATCAACTCTAGAATAGAGAGGAAGGAGTGCTGTATTTCCAGAACATCCGAGGTGATCCTTGCAATTACGTCTCCTTTCTTTTTCTCTGAAAAATAGGAGATAGGAAGGTCTACGATTTTTTGGTACATCTTGTTGCGGATATCCTTGAGCACACCATTCCGTAAAAAGGTGATAAAGTACATCGCCATATAATTGAAGATATTCTTAAAGAGAAACAAAAAAAGTATCAATCCCACCGCCAGCAAAAGCCCCTTCATGGGGTCTTCACCTGAAAGTTGGGTCACCTGATAGTTCATGTATCCTTCAAAATAATCCTTTAGCTTACCAATGCCTTCGTACGTTGGAGGTTGATTTACTTGCTTGGTCTTATCAAAAAGAACATTGAGCATTGGAATAAGTGCAGCATAGGACAACGCACTGAACAATGCATATAGAATATTAAAGAAAATATTCAGAATACCGTATCTGCGATATGGTTTCGCAAACCGGAGAATCTTTTTAAAGTAGTTCATTCACTATAAATTCAGCTCAGATAGGATGCCTTCTATTTTGGTTTCCAACTGCGAATTTACGGATTTATAATCCGCTGCCTTATCCAATTTTGCATTTGTGCTGATGTAGAACTTCACTTTTGGTTCAGTTCCGCTGGGTCGGGCTGCAATTCGGGTGCCATCTTCTGTTTCATAAATCAACACATTGGACTTAGGTAAATGCAGCGTAAATTCTTCGCCGGTCTGTACATTTTTAACAATGGAAGTATTGTAATCTTCAATGTACAATAGTTTGGATCCTTGAACGGTGTCCACTGGATTTTCTTTGAAATCCTTCAACATCTGCTTGATTTCCTCCGCACCACTCATTCCTTTTTTGGTGAGGGATATCAACTTTTCCTTATAGAAACCGAAATCCACATAAGCATCAATCAAATCTTTGTAAAAAGAACTACCGTTTGCCTTTGCGTTTGCGGCGATTTCACAGGCCAATAGGGTAGAGGTCACTGCGTCTTTGTCGCGCACAAAATCCCCGACCATATATCCAAAACTTTCTTCTCCACCTCCAATAAAGGTAGAGTTAGGGAAGTCCTTGATCATTTTACCGATCCATTTAAACCCGGTCAATGCTGTTTTGAACTCAACCCCGTAGGATTTGGCCATTTGCTGCATCATTGGGGTAGAAACAATGGTTGTGGCAATAAATTCGTTACCCTTAAATCCTTTTTCCTTGTATTGGTCCAAAAGGAACTTCGTCATAAGCACCATGGTCTGATTCCCGTTCAAAAGCTCCATTTTGCCCTCGAGGTTACGAACCGCAATGCCCAAACGGTCGCTATCAGGGTCGGTGCCCACTACCATATCGGCACCAATTTCCTCCGCTTTGGCAATGGCCATGGACAAGGCTTCTGGCTCTTCGGGATTGGGTGATTCCACAGTTGGGAAGTCTCCGTTTGGCTTGGCCTGCTCCTCTATAATGGTAACATTTTTATAGCCGGCCCTCTTCAATACTTCTGGAATTGCAGTGATAGAGGTCCCGTGCAAGGAGGTGAAAACGATTTTAAAATCGTCTTTCCCCTTGGCATCAAAACTACCGTTCTTTACCGAAGCTTCAAAAAAGGCATCGTCCACATCCCTATCAATTGAGTGGATGAGACTTTCATTTTTATCAAATTTGATGTCCTCAAAAGAAAGGGAGTTGATTTCGGCAATAATCTCACTATCCTGCGGAGGCACAATCTGGCCGCCATCGGCCCAGTATACTTTGTAACCATTGTATTCTGGGGGATTATGGGATGCCGTCAATACGATTCCTGCGTGGCATCCAATATGCTTTACGGCAAAAGAAAGTTCTGGCGTAGTTCTTAAATCCGAAAACAAATAAACTCGAATTCCATTGGCGGAGAATACTTCTGCCACCGTTTTTGCCAAGGTTTTGGAGTTATGTCTGCAATCATAGGCAATCACAACTCTGATATCGTCGTCGGTGTACGATTTTTTAAGGTAATTACTGAGTCCTTGAGTGTTCTTTCCCAAGGTGTATTTATTGATCCTATTGGTTCCAACGCCCATAACACCGCGCATGCCACCGGTACCGAACTCCAAATCCTTATAAAAACGTTCTTTAAGTTCTTCGGTGTCATTGTCTATCAAATGCTTGATTTCCTTTTTGGTGTCTTCATCAAAAAAATCAGTCAACCAAGATTGCGCTGTTTTGGTAATGGAATCCATAGTGCTTATCGTTGTTTAGATGCTTAAAAATACAAACTTTAAAAGGTTTGTTGGTGCTTAAAGATTAATTTTGTCGGAGATATTGTATCGGGTGTCATTTTTTCGGGAACGTACCATGATTTCTCCAAGAAAACCCGCCAAGAACAATTGGGTTCCGATAATCATAGCGGTCAATGAAATATAGAATTGGGGACGTTGGGTTATCAAGCGACCCAAAGGGTTTAAAAAGAGCTTGTCTATACCTAAATAAAGGGCGAATCCGAACCCTACCATAAACATAAGAACACCCCAAGCGCCAAAGAGGTGCATGGGCCTCCGTCCGAATTTGGATACAAACCAAATGGTGATCAGGTCCAAAAACCCGTTGATGAAACGCTCTGCTCCGAATTTGGTAGAGCCATACTTTCTGGCTTGGTGCTGTACCACTTTTTCGGAAATATTGGAGAAACCTGCATTTTTGGCCAAAACGGGAATGTATCGGTGCATTTCACCCGAAACCTCGATGGTCTTTACTACTTTGTTGTCAAAAGCTTTTAGACCGCAATTAAAGTCGTGCAATTTTACCCCGGATGTTTTCCGAGCAGCCCAATTGAATAGCTTTGACGGTATATTTTTGGTGATGACGGAATCGTAGCGTTTCTTTTTCCAGCCTGATACTACATGGTGCCTTTCTTGTGCGATCATTCGATACAGTTCGGGAATCTCTTCGGGATTGTCCTGTAGATCGGCATCCATAGTAATTACTACCTCACCTTCGGCACTTTTAAAGCCGGCGTGGAGCGCTTGCGATTTTCCATAGTTCTTGAGGAAACGGATAGCTTTTACGTTTTTGTTGATATTGGATAGCTCCAAAATGGTTTCCCAAGATGTGTCGGTACTACCATCATCAATAAAAATAACCTCGTAAGAAAAATGATTGGATTGCATTACTTGTACAATCCAATCATGTAGTTCTTTAAGCGATTCTTGCTCGTTGAGTAAAGGAATTACAATGGAAATCTGCATTGTTCGATTCTGGAATTCCCTCCAAAAGTAGCATTTTTTGTTTTAGTATTCCGCTTTGGACTTTTTCAAAATCAAACCGGTAATTAAACCTAAAATTAGACCTAGTACCGTGTTCATTATCAAAATAACTGGATATTGGATCCAAGCAAAACCTTTTTGCATTTCCACGCCTTGTTCCCATTGCTCCTCGGTCATATTCGGGTTTTGCGCCATAGCTTTTGGTTTGGCGAGTTCCATGGCCTTGTCCATAAAGTCGGGCTCTATAAAGTTGGTGAGCACAAATTGATAGAGCAAAGTAATTATGGCGCCAACCAGGGCAACTCCCACGCCCACTTTTAAAGCTTCCGAAATTGTCAAATACCCACCATTTGCTTTTTTAAAGGCATTGACGGCGACAAAAATAATAGCGGCTAAGATGACAATAGAGATGACTACTACCGCCGTATTTGTCTCATAGTGCATTTTTTGAGTGTAGAGCATTACGCCGAACACGACGGAAATTAGACCTAACAATAGTCCATAGTTCAGTGCAAATTTTCCAGTTTTTGGTTGTTGTTCTTCCATGATTTTTAAAATTAGTGTTGCTTATAGAAGGTTAGTTATAGATTGCTTATTTTTGTTACATATAAATTTAACTTTATTTTTTTAGTGATTTTAAGTTGGAGGTCTCAAAGAAATCATTAAATTTGCACCCTGAAAATTCTGAGATTAAGCATTTAAGACGATGAGAAAAGATATACACCCAGAAAACTATAGATTGGTTGCTTTTAAAGACATGTCCAACGATGATGTGTTCCTTACCAAGTCCACTGCCGAAGCAAAAGAGACCATCGAGGTTGATGGTGTTGAATATCCTTTGGTAAAATTGGAAATTTCAAGAACTTCTCACCCATATTACACAGGTAAGACTAAATTGGTCGATACCGCTGGTAGAATTGACAAGTTCAAGAACAAATACAAGAAGTTCAAGAAAGAAGATAAGAAAGAAGCCGAGTAGGTCATACTTTTTAACGAAATATATGGACGCTCTCGATGCTTTTCGAGGGCGTTTTTTATTTTTGGTATTCAAAGCAGAGCTATGAACTATATCCTTTCCGACGGTAACCACCGTGAAGACCTTTTTCCATTTACATTTACACGTCCTGTATCAGAGATTCGGGTGGGCATTATGACCATTAGCGAAAAATGGGAAAAATGGTTGAATGCACCTATGAGCCACCAAACGGAAGAATATCTTTCGAAAAAGTACCCTTTGACGGCTACTGCTGTAAACACTATGATCAATGGTAGTTATCTGCCCAATACAAGTTTGGTAGAGGCCATCAAGACTTTAAGGTTGGGTGAAGCTTTGATAGGCGAAGAGGGCTATATCGCTTACGTAACTGAAAACTTGGAAATAAGCTTCGAAGAATCGGCATACACTGCTATTCCTTTTGATGAAGAGGTATTGACCATAAAAAATACCTGGGATATCTTTTCCAATAATGCAGCGGCCCTTCAGGCTGATTTTGACTTGATTACCAAAGAAAGAAAAAGTCAACCCATACCCGATACGAATCAAGTAAAGAGCCCTGAAAACATTTTTATAGAGGAAGGAGCCACAGTGGAATTTTGCATTTTAAATGCCTCTACGGGTCCCATTTACATAGGTAAAAACGCCTTGATGATGGAAGGTTGCATGGTTCGTGGTGGATTGGCCCTCTGTGAAAACGCTATTTTAAAAATGGGAGCCAAAATATACGGAGCGGTTACTGCAGGACCAGGGTGCAAGCTCGGAGGCGAGGTAAACAATGCCGTGCTGTTCGCTAATTCCAACAAAGGGCACGATGGTTTCTTGGGCAACTCCGTGTTAGGGGAGTGGTGCAATATTGGGGCGGACACCAATACCTCTAATTTAAAAAACAACTACGCCGAAGTTCGACTTTGGAACTACAAAACTGAGGGTTTTGCCAAAACAGGACTTCAATTTTGTGGGCTGATGATGGGAGATCACAGTAAATGTGGTATTAATGTCATGTTCAATACAGGTACGGTGGTTGGTGTTAGCGCCAATATTTTTGGAAGTGGATTCCCCAGAAACTTTATCCCTAGTTTTAGTTGGGGCGGTGCAACGGGCACCTATACCACTTTTAGAACTAATAAGGCATTTGAGGTTGCGGAGGCTATGATGAAGCGCCGCAACATGGAATTCAACGAAACCGAGGCCCAAATTTTGGAACATGTTTTTGAGGTCACCCAAAAGTGGCGGAATTTTTAAAAATTCAATAGTCTATCTAGCGCGAGCTTGTTGGTAATTGGTATTAATTAAACTCCCATCTAACAAATGGTCCAAAATTATTGTCGTGTATTTTATTTGGCCCAACCCAGTTGAAATTGGCACCAAAACCAAAAATCAGATTTTTTCGTTGAACACCAGCTCTTAAATAAGCATAGCTAATGTTATGTTCACTGTATTTGATACTAAAGTTGTGAATAAACTGGAGCCTACTATAAAACCTTAGGTTTGGACTTATATCTGGGTGATATTCATACAACCCAAAAAGTTTGGTATCCAAACCGTCATTCATAAAAAAAGATAGATTTGTGACCGCTAAAATGTTTTTGTTGGCAAAACTATGTTTTGGACCTAAAATAGGATAAAAGCCAGCAAAAGAGTTAAAGTCTACACCAGCCATTACACCGAAGCCATTCTTAAAGTTATACCCAACTTGGGAAATAATAATTGACCTATTGCTTTCAACATCATTTTCATAGTTTGCTGTGTAGGTTGCTAAGCCAAAAAAATCAAATCTACGACTGGGACTAAAATATTTTTTAATCACCGTTTGGGAATACACCTCTTTGTGTCCTATCATAACCTCAACAGGGATTGGAGGTTCAGGTTTTTGGCTAAAAACATCGGGATTTTTGCCAAAAATCACGAATACCAAAACAAGACATAAACGACAATACTTCATAACCTAGTCAATAATTTTGGACAAAACTATATATAGGTACAAGAATAAAAGTTGCCCTATAGCAACATTTAAATATTTGATTTTAAACGACTTAGCGTGTATGGGGTTACTCCTAAATAAGAGGCGATCATTTTATTCGATAGTTTGGACAATATTAATGGCTGGTATTTCATCAACCATTTTAATCTTTGTAGCGAATCTTCACCTTGAAAATTGTAGATCCTTTTGGTGGATGTGATATAGGCCATTTCCAGAATATCCCTATAAATAAAATTTATAGAAGGCTCAGTTGCAACCAAATGATAAAAATCCCTTTTGGTGATGTATAGCACTGAAGATTTTTTTATGGCTTGGATGTTCTCCTTTGATGGTTCATTCGTGATAAAGCTTGTAAGATTGGTGCCAAACTTACCTTCAAATGCAAAATATCTGGTTAGTTCCTTCCCTTCATCATTGAGATGAAAAAAACGCAAACACCCTTCATTGACAAAATACAGTTTTGAGCAAAGCTCTCCCTCTCTCAGGATGGTTTCTTTTCTTTGGAATTCTTTTAATTTAAAATATGATGAAAAGCGATTAAAGTCTTCTTGCGAGATATGGATTCTTTCCTTAATATAATTGAATAAAACTGAAGTCATTTTCAAAAGATAGTGGAATTTTTAAGAATTCCCTCCAATCTATCTTATTTGAATTGAGTATAAAATCGCGAATCTAACCTTGTATCAATCGAAAGAGTTTACATACGAAAGGTTGGGTTTTTATGCTTTTCTACCTTGGTTTCTATTTAAACTTTATTCTTCCAACTGTAAAAACTGTACAGCGTTTTCATAGAAAATCTTTCTTTTGTAGCCTTCTGTCAAGAAATGGTAGCTGTTTATTTTTTAGGGCATGGGGCCACACCATTTGGTCGGAGAGGTGTCTTAAAGTGGGAGAGAAAGAGCTGCTGGGTTATTTAATTTATTAAATCTTATTGTACATTCTCATACATCGCACACTGTTCAATAATGGCCGTTAAGCGTGCTTTGGCTTCTTGGTAAAAACCTAACATAAATCCATTGATAAAAACACGGTTGGTAATGTAATTTTCGAATTCCGGTTTTAGCAACAGTTCCTCGTTGTTCCGTTCAAATTTGGAGGGGCTGAGTTGAAACGGGGCCCCGGCAAACAGGTTTCGGTTCAGGGAGTTGTGCAACAGATAATCAAAATATGTGTTGCCCCTATTCACATAAAAGTCGCCCCAGTCCAATAGATTGGCGTAAAAGGTTTCCCATTCTATCAATAATACTTTTAGATGTTCATTGGATAGGCTGGATAGCTTTCCCGAGTTTTTAATATTGCCCAAAGTATAAAGACTCGGGTCCCAAACGGACATTCGGGAGGTCACACTTACCAGACTGTCCACCTCTGGCAGGGCACCATACTCGTAATCCGGGCCTGTGTGTTCCAGTAAGCTATTACAAGCCTCGATAATGCCTTGTAAGGCGGTAATATCCCCATTAAGAGTGCCAAGATTTTTTTCGAACTCGAGCTTAAGGCTGGCAATGGTGGCTTTTTCTTCTTGGTACAGCTTCCTGTTTTCGTTCCAGTTGTTGATGCGAAGGGCAATCAATATCCCTATCACCACCAAAATGATTTCCCCTAGCGCATACAGCAGGTATTTACTGATTTTATTTTCGCCTAGCAAGCGTAATCGTATGGTACGGAAAAATCTAAACAAGACAAGAGAGGTTGGTTTCTCTAAAGATATGATTTTTATGTAATTAGGGAATAAAAAATGGTCAACGCATTTGCGTTGACCATTTGTGAATTATTTGGGAAGGCTTTTATTCTTTTACTTCTGGCTTTTCGGTAAATGGGGTTATACCGAATGCCGGATACACTTCGGATGGGAAATAGAACGTTCCACCACGTGAAACCATGGAAATGGTTTTTATGGCCTTAATATCTTCCACAGGATTCCCTGGTACCAGGAAAAAATCGGCCAATTTGCCTTCTTCAATGCTTCCCAAACTATCGTGCCCCAAGTACTCGGCCATATCGTAGCTGGCCAATTTTAATACTTCGGCAGGAGTGTAGCCCAATTGTTCAGTATACAATTCCAGTTCGCGGTGCAGGTTAAAGGCTCCGCCCAAATCGGTTCCGGGTACAATTAAGATGCCTTTGTCCTTCATCATTTTTAAGGTTTCAACGATTTTGTCATAGGCTTCACGGTATGCTTTGTCCTCTTCGTCATTCGCAATCTGGGCCAAAGCAACCTTTAGGCTACGTTGTTCGTTGGGCGGCATGTTGTCCACATAATCCAAGGCACCAAGGGTGACCTTACCGTTTCGGGAGAGCATCAAACGCTCATGAATGGCCAAGGTAGGGTCCATGGCAGTTTCGTTTGCCACGAACAAATCCATAGTCTCTTGTACCTTATCGCTGTTCAAATCCAGCCCTGGGAAACGTTTCATGGCCGTTAAACGCAAAAGGGTACGGGTATCTTCATCTGGTTGCAATACCCAGCCTAACATAGTCTGGTTAATGTGGGTCATTTCGTCAAACCCAGCGCGTAGCATGGCATTTGCATTGGAGAATGCAGGTACGTGGCCTGCCACGAACAGGCCTTGGTCGTGCGCCTTTTTTACGATGGCCGGCGCCCAATCCCCGTTCATACTGTTGTAGAGTTTTACGCCGTAAAAACCTAAGCTGTCATACTTGTCCACAGCGGCCAGAGCTTCTTCTTCGGAAGCGACCAAAATACCGTTATTGGCATTATATTCACTTTTTCCTTCTATAAAGCCCATTCGGGTCACACGGGGGCCGGCAAGAACGCCGCTTTCAATTTTTTCAATCAATTTGGAGAGTACTTCATTGTTGTTCCCCATATCGCGGAACGAGGTAACACCTGCCAAAATATTCAATAGGGCACCGTTGTCACCGGTATGTGCGTGCATTTCGTAGAGACCGGGCACCAAGGTTCCGCCATTGCCCTCGATAATGACTTCGTCTTCTCCGGTGGCATCGGCAGCTTCAATGGCCGTAATTTTTTCGCCTTCCACAACTACGGATACAGCTTCGGTAAGGGATAGGTTCTTCGGGTCGAACACCTTTACATTTTTAATACGAACTTTTTTATCGTAGTTGTTGGCGTATTCTTTTTGAAGTTTCTCGTAGCGCTCCGCAGAATAGTTCTCCGCCAATTGACGTAAGTCTTTTTCTTCGGCCTCGTAGCCGTCGCGCACCACAATATATCGAGGGGAGATGTAGGCAAAGAAGCGGTCGCTGTCATCCATAATAAAGTAAGATGGATTCATTTCGGCACCGGACAGTGCATAGGTGGTCAAGGCCAATTCGCCCTCCCCAGTTGAACTCGGCAAGGTAAGGCCTTCCATTTTGGTTAATGTAAGGTTGCCGGCCGGAAGCACTGGCAGCGTGTTCTCCGGAGCATCCATCAATAAACGGGCAGCTAGCACAGCTGAGTAGGGACTGCCAAATTGGTTTACGTAAAGCTGTGCGGTATCCACAGAAGCATTTCCAGAGCCGGTGGCGTCCGTCCAAGAGGCTTCATTTTCTTCAAGGGAAAATTGCTCGTCCACAGCATTTCCAAAAGTGGTGTTACCGGTTACTTCCCAGCTTATCGGGTAGCCTTCGGCGTTGAGCACAATGGTTTCTTTCATGGTTGGACCACGGCCATTGTTTTTGTAATCGTAATCGATGTTGATGGTGTCACCAGAAGTTTCGGCTTTTAAATAGCCCACTTTGGCCTCGCCCATGATCACGGAATAGTTTTCTTCCCCTTGATAATCGGCCAAGGAAGAGGTTGGTTCTGTTTTACAGGAATAGCCAGCCAAAATTATAAGGCCAGCAAGAATTAATCGTAGTTTCATTGGGTTGGTTTAAGTTAGACGTTGAAGTTAACGAATTTTGATGGTTTATTTATTGAGAAGTTCTTGGTATTTAAAAACAGAAAACCCCCAGCGCCACTGGTACGTTGGCTAACTGGGGGCCCCATCATCAATCAAAGTAAAGAGGCAAATACTTTTAAGAGCTTATATCATATGATGGACTCTATTATTAAATAATTATTCAACTTTAAGCGAAAGCATCCCAATGGAACCTCCGACGGTTTTATCGTTGAACAGGTCTATTGACTCTTTTTTGTCTTTCAGTCCCAATATATAGATCAAGGGTAAATAGTGTTCCGGCGTTGGAATGGACAGGGCAAAACTGGTGCCTTGTTTTCCATAGTCTATTAGTGCTTGATGATTTCCGTCGACTATGAAGGATTTTATTTTTTCATTGGTTTCTTCGGCCCAATCCCAAGCATAGGTATCGTTCAATTTATCCCATTTTACCTTGCGAAGGTTATGTACTATGTTACCACTTCCCACAATTAGAACTCCTTTGTGTCTCAAGGTTTCCAGTTGTTGCGCCAATTCGTAATGATATCTGGGAGGCTTTGTGTAATCTAAGCTTAGCTGAATTACAGGTACATCTGCATTTGGATACATGTGCTTGATGACGCTCCATGCACCATGATCCAAACCCCAGTGTGTATCCAGCTCCACATCTGTCTTGGTAATGATTTGTTTGGTAACTCTTGCCAATTCCGGACTTCCAGGTGCAGGATATTGCACATCGAAGAGTGCTTGCGGAAAACCACCAAAATCGTGGATTGTTGGAGGATTCTGCATGGCAGTTACCTTGGTACCCTTGGTTTCCCAATGTGCTGAAATACAAAGAATTATTTTGGGCTTGATTACTTCCTTTCCCAATTGTCTGAAACTTGCAACAAACTCATTCTCCTCAATGGCATTCATTGGGCTCCCATGCCCCAAAAACAAAACAGGCATTTTCTGCGTAAAAGGCAGACTCTGGTTAAGAGAGCGTAAAGTTTCTAAATCTGTCATTGGAGTATACCTGCATACCCTGTTTATATGGTATGTTTCTGTCACAAAGGTTGGATATATATAGAGGTAGTGGGTAATACGTTTGGGAAGAAACGTTGTACTTTTAAGAAATGAGCTGTTTCATTTCTTTTCGGAAAACGGTTGGTGTGTAACCTGTTTTTCGTTTGAAGACCTTGGAAAAATAGGCTTTTTCGTTGTATCCGATCTCAAATCCGATTTCGGCAATTGTTTTATTACTGTTCACCAAAAGGTTTTTTGCTTCGTTCAGCTTTCGTGTCTCAATAATTTCGCCTGCACTTTGCTGCATGACCTCCTGACATACAATATTGAGGTTACGCTCGCTCATAAAAAGCTTTTCAGCATAGAATGAAATTTTAACGTTCCGTCGGAAGTTATCTTCCAAAATATGCAGAAAATGAGTATAGGTCTCTGAGGCGGAGTTTGCAGAATCGGATTTAATATTCGTGGGCCTTTCATGGTTGATGATGGTAAGCAGCGTCATAAATAATTGCTTGATAACTATAAGACCGGGGTTGGGACGTTGGGTTTCATCGTACATCATCTGGCATAATACCATGAGCCTATCAAAACATTGATCTCCGGGAAGCGTGACGTTGGCACGATTATGAAAATAACCGTACATCTTAAAAATCACCTCGGACATAAACTCACTGCGGAAACGGATAACCCAAAGGTCACACTCCCCATGGTGTGCTTCGGGGCGTAGTAAGTGTGGCTTTCCTTTGGTCACAAAACTAACGAATGGAGCGTAGACCGTTTCGTCCTCAAAATCAATAAAATGCGAAATCTTGCCCTTGGCTCCAATGATCAACTCTTCAAAATCGTGGACATGCGTTTCTACTTGCTTGTTCTCTAAAGCTTTGGCATCTTCGGTAGTGTATCTAAATATTTTGAACAGTTGGTCCAAGGTTGAATTAATTTATCTTCGATAAAGAAAATAGCATCTAACGAAGTTACATCAAAATGAAACAATCTTGGCTTAATTTATTCGATATCGGTAGTTGATGTAGTGATTTTTGGGGTATGGTCAAACTTGATCAATTGTGAATTATAATCAATGGTTACTTTGAAGTGTTTTAACATGGAACCTCCTATGGCTCCTTTTACAATTTTGTCCATGGAATGTACCATACTTTCCGACCAAATTTCATCTTTTCTTCTGGCAAAGAGCACTGGACCTACTATATGGGTTCCCACTTTTACCTCGGGCACTTCGATGATATCCCTGTCCAAATCCGATGCAGGATAGATTTTCCAATCGGGATGTTGTTGTTTCCATTGGTCAAAAATAGAGGCGGCAATAAAAGAACCGCTCATGGTTTCCGACTGAGTGTTAAACTGTTTTTTACCTTGATCGGAGAGCACAAAACTGGCTCCGGTATCAAATAATACGTCAATCGGTTCCCCGGCCACCAGAATTTCCATGCTAGGGTGTCCAAAAACTACCGAACCTTGTTCGTTCTTTTTTAATCCTATTTTTTGTACATCGGGGTTAGATAAATCCTTTGCTCCCAAAGGTGTGTTGCTCCAAATCTCTTGATTTGGATAGTCTAGGGTCCAGGATTTCCCCATAAAAAAGCCCTGTCCAAGAAAGGCATCCATTTGAGGCAGTTTTTCCGATACCATTTTTAGTTCACCATCCATTGGAGGAATTACTAGAAAGGGTTCTTTAACAGCGTTAAAAGGTGTTCGAATAACAAAATTCCGCATAGGATAGGGGCGAGGCAGGTCTGGGTTATCCACGATATCATTGAATAGGACATAATCAAAGGGCATCACCCCTTTTAAAAGGCCTGTTTTTACATGTGGTTCTATGTCTTCTTGCTCGGTGATTCGTGGCAGGACCATTGTAAACCCACCTCCGGTGTCGCAATAGGCCAATATGGTGTCTTTGGATATCAAAGGGATTTTGAGAAAAAATCTGGAACTGTCCAGAAAAACTGAAGGTAGCTTTTTGGGTATACCTTGATTCTCTGAAATTTCGGCAAAATGAGTTGCTTCCATGATTTTGCCATCCAATTTTTTAACCACCAGAAATTGTATAACGATGATCAACACTAGAAAACCTAGGGTGATTAGAATTAATTTGATGCCCCTTTTCATTTTAAATAAGTTTCTAAAAATTAAAATATATAGTAAACCCGTCAATCGGTTATAGGCCGTGACGTATACACCCAAAATGGGTTAAAATGTAATGGGGTTACATTTGCGCAGAATCGCTGGAAATTACCAGCGGCCACTAAATTAGGGAATTTAATGATTCGGAGTGATTTTTTGATTCAAATTAGATGTAATGTCTTAAAAGTTAAAAAGTTGAATGTTTGTGTTGGTTAAAAGGGGTACATGTCTTTTTGGGTAGACACTATTTTAATTTTTCGAAAATCAAGGGCATGCTCTCCAAATCAACAGCGCCCATGTCAATCAGTTTTAAAGATTTTACCATTTCAGCTGTAGTGGTTTTATACTTTTTAAAATGTGGTGTTTCCAAATGGGCTTCATAAGCGCTCTTGTCGGCATATATCTCAACTATTGTAATTTTTGAGGGAGTTTCTTTATCGGACATGGGGAAAATGGAAATAACGCCACTTTCCCTTTCCATGGATGCCCTAGCTTCTATGTTGAGTTCGGTAAGGTAATTTTTAAGCTGCTCTTCCACAATTTCCAGCTCCGCAATCCTAACAATCATGTTGTTGTAATCCATGGTTGTATCTGCATTCTCTTTGTTCTCACACGAAACAAGGGTTATGATGAGGGCCGATATAACACATAACTTCTTCATGGTAGCTATTATTTGATAGTCACTTCCAACACAAAATCTGCTTGGCCATAATCCCGTCCTTCAGGAAGCTGCACCAGGGTTCCGTAAGAATTGGTCTCATGTTTCAATTTCTTCTTTGTTTGAAAATCAAAAACAGATTTTAGTTCACCCTGAATTGTTGGGAAAAGGAAACTATCCGTTTTCCAATCCATAATGTGAATATAGATTTTATCTTCTTTTTGGGTAGATACGCCCCAACTCTGCGGCGAAATAGGGCCGCCTCTTGTCCCGTAAATGGTTTCACCGTAGGTATCTGTCCAATCTCCGATAACTTTTAAGGTCTTTACAAACTCAGGCTGAATTTTACCGTTCGGCATTGGGCCTACATTGAGCAAAAAATTGGAATTGTATCCTGCGGCCTTCACCAAATACTGAATCAGTTCTTTGGATGACTTATATGCTTTGTCCTGTAAAGAAAAACCCCAACGGTGCGCCATGGTCTCCGCGGTTTCAAGGGGGAGCTTTCCAACGGTTGCTTCGGCACTATAACCACCTTTGTTTTCTCCAGGCAGGTCTTTTTCAAACATTTGAAAATCCTCCCCAGGGTTGGGTGCTTGGTGGTGGTTGCTACCTATCATGGCCTGTGGTTGCAGTTCATGAATCAGATCATACGTTTTTCTGAGTTGCCAATCGGCTTCTTTCTTGTCCCACCAGCCGTCAAACCAAATACCGCCTATTTCACCATAATTGGTCAAGAGTTCTGTGAGCTGACCGTTCATGTAATCCAAATAGCTTTCCCAATTCCCATGGTCTGGTCGTCCCGCTTTTTCCCCTGTGTCACCCCTTGGATAATAATCGTTATGGTGCCAGTCCAGTTGCGAGTAGTACAGAAATAACTTTATATCGTGCTTTTTACAGGCTTCGGCCATTTGTTTGATGATATCTTTTTGGTAAACAGTACGGTCCATAATGTTCCAATCCGATAATTTACTGTCGAACATGGCAAAGCCATCATGGTGTTTGGAAGTAATCGTGATGTACTTCATACCTGCCGATTTTGCCAGTAACACCCATTCTTCAGCATCGAATTCGGTGGGATTGAAAAAGGCGGGCAGTTTCTCATAGGTTTTTACGTCAATTGATTCAGTTTCCATCACCCATTCGTGTTGGCCCAAAACGGAATACACGCCCCAATGAATGAACATACCGAATTTGGCGTCTTGGTACCATTCCCGGTTTTCAAGGTTTTCTTTGGTGGGCTGGTATTCTTGCGCAACAGATAGATTGGCGATTAGAACAAAAAAGATGAGGAGTGCTATTTTTTTCATGGTGTTGTTTTACGGTTGGTATGAACGAACAAGGTACTTAAAAGATGTCAGAATGCAGAGGGTAGAAGTCAGAAGTCAGGAGTCAGTTGGCAGTTTACAATGAACAATAGACAATTAACAGTTATCAATGAGGAACATGCAATTAACGGTGGCTGTTAATCAGAAGGCAGTCAATAATTATCACTTGTCAGTTCGAGCGCAGTCGAGAACGCTTTCCTAAAGACCAACTATCGAACCATTCAACAATCGAACAAGAATGTCCCTTCGACTCCGCTCAGGGACCATACTTCTAATCATCCAGCCATCCAATGATCCAACTATTATTTTCCCTCAACCCTCAACCCTCAACCCTCAACCCTCAACCCTTAACCGTTAACCCTTAACCCGAATTCTTCGTCAATCCAAACGTATCATCCGTCAACTCAAACAGGGCATACGTCAATTAGCAGTCAAGATTTCGATATAATTCCTGAATTTGCTTTGATTTTAATTGTTAAAAAAGGCAATCATTGTAATGGAAGAAAAGGACACCACTTCATTTATAACCAAATGGGAGACCACCGCTCCCGAGGAGGCCATTTATATTGCGGCCAATTCCGATTATGACTATGACTTCACCATAGATTGGGGCGATGGTACCGTAGAGTGTATTAATCAGGTACCTGACATCAATATGTTTGAACACATTTACTCGGACCCGGGTGTCTACCGGGTTGCAATACAAGGGAAGTTCCCAGCATTTAATATGAACACCGTTTTTGAGTTCTCAGATGATGAAGGGAAAAAATTGGTAGGTATGGAACAATGGGGCAATATAGTATGGCAGGATTTATCTTGTGCATTTAGGTGGTGCACCGAAATGTTATACACCGCTACAGATGCCCCGGACCTTAGTAAGGTAACCAGTTTGGAAAAAACCTTTCAAGGTGCGTGGCACATAAGTGGCGACCTCAGTGGTTGGGACACTTCCACCATAACCAATATGGCCTATATGTTCTCACATGCCTTTACAGATAATGGGGAAATTGGCGGATGGGACACTTCCAACGTAACCGATATGACCGGTATGTTCTTTAGGGTGGGCTCCTTTAACATGGACATCAGTGGTTGGGACACTTCTGGTGTAACTAGTATGGGTTTCATGTTCAAGGATGCTACTTCTTTTAACGGAGATTTAAGTGGTTGGGACACGAGTAAAGTTAAAGATATGATAGGTATGTTTGATGGGGCCACATCCTTTAACGGGGATATCAGTAGTTGGGATACCAAAAATGTCACACATATGACCGATATGTTCAAAGGAGCTACTTCTTTTAACGGAGATTTAAGTGGTTGGGATACTTCGAAAGCTATAAGTATGAAAAACATGTTCTCTGGTGCCACTTCTTTTGATCAAGATTTAGGTGGTTGGGATATTGGTAGTGTATTAAATATGCTGAATATGCTGAACAATAGTGGAATGTCCGCACTTAATTTTTCCAACACGCTTATTGGCTGGGCGGGCCAAGAGGTACAACCCAATGTAACTTTAGGTGCTGAAGGTTTGCATGTATGCTTTAACGATGCCAGTGGACTTGCAGCTTTTACTACTTTATCAAGTGAGCCAAACAATTGGGAATTCGAATGGGATGGTTTAAAAAACTGTAATTAACACAAAAAGATATTTATAATGCAAAGACCGGGAGGGCCAAGTGCTTTTCCGGTTTTTTCTTTTTAGTATTTAGATATGAATAGTGGGAAATGAGATTTCAGGACTCAGTAGGCAGTTGGCAGTGAACAACAAACAATAAACAATAAACAGGTCACAATTGTCAGTTCGAGGGGAGTCGAGAACCTATTACCTACGACATAAATGCTGAACAGCCCTTCGACTCCGCTCAGGGCCCGGCATTCAATTAGTGAAAATTCGTGGAATTCGTGTCAAGATGGTAACTGACCATCGAACCATCCAATAATCCAACAATCGAACCATTACTTTCGCTTAACCCTTAACCCTTAACCTTTCACCTTTCACCTTTCACCTTTCACCTTTCACCTTTCACCCAACCGTTGCGATAACTCCCAACAAATCACTATCTTTGCGCCCCTTAATCACAAGGCAGGTATATGAGCAAAAAAGTCGCATTTTACACGCTTGGTTGTAAACTCAATTTCTCCGAAACTTCTACGATTGCCAGAGGTTTTGAAAAGGAGGAGTTTGAGCGTGTGGACTTTTCGGAAGAGGCGGATGTGTATGTGATCAATACCTGTTCGGTTACGGAGAATGCCGATAAGCGATTTAAGACCATCGTTAAACAAGCTCAAAAGGCAAATCCTGATGCTTTTGTGGCTGCAGTTGGCTGTTATGCACAATTAAAACCGGAGGAACTGGCAGAAGTGGATGGTGTGGATTTGGTACTCGGAGCTACTGAAAAGTTCAAAATAACCGATTACCTGAACGATCTTACCAAAAATGATAAAGGTGAAGTACATTCCTGTGAAATTGAGGATGCCGATTTTTACGTGGGCAGTTATGCCATTGGCGACCGTACCCGAGCGTTTTTGAAGGTTCAGGATGGCTGTGACTATAAATGCACCTATTGCACTATTCCGCTGGCACGTGGTATTTCTCGCAGCGATACGTTGGAGAATGTTCTGAACAATGCTCGGGAAATCGCATCGCAGGATATCAAGGAGATTGTGTTGACGGGCGTCAATATTGGTGATTACGGAAAAGGAGAGTTCGGTAACAAGAAGCACGAACATACTTTTTTGGATTTGGTAAAGGCCTTGGATACCATTCAAGGAATCCACCGACTTCGTATTTCTTCCATTGAACCCAACCTGCTCAAGAACGAGACCATCGATTTTGTGGCCCAGAGCAATTCTTTTGTGCCTCATTTTCATGTACCGTTACAGAGCGGTAGCGATGATATTTTAAAAAAGATGCGTCGTCGTTATTTGTCCAATTTGTACGTGGATAGGGTAAATCGCATCAAAAATGCGATGCCCCATACATGTATTGGGGTAGATGTGATTGTTGGTTTTCCAGGCGAGACCGACGAGCATTTTTTGGAGACCTATCATTTCCTGAACGATTTGGATATTTCCTATTTACATGTGTTCACTTATTCTGAAAGGGATAACACAGTTGCTGCTGAAATGGATGATGTGGTGCCCCAAAAAGTGCGTAGTAAACGCAGTAAGATGCTGAGGGGCTTATCAGCCAAAAAACGAAGAGCGTTCTACGAGAGTCAATTAGGCACTATACGAACTGTATTGTTCGAAGGCGAAAATAAAAAGGGCTACATCCACGGATTTACTGAAAACTACGTAAAGGTAAAAGCACCTTGGGACCCTAATTTGGTGAATACCTTACATAAAGTGGAGCTTACCGATATTGATGCCGATGGTCTGGTACGGTTCGAGTTTGTATCCAATGAGGTAACTGCATAAAAAAACCTCCCGGTTGAGGAGGTTCATGCTTTTCTGATGATTGGTTAGATCAAATTCGGATACCTACTGGTAACATTTCTTTGTATTGCCTGTTTTTTCTAAGAAAACCTGCAATCTGTGGGCTTGTTGGAACAACTCTAAGGTTGCTTTCTTGGATTTCGTTCAATACCGCTTTGATGAAATCCTCTTTAAAACCCTCTTCAGTAATTTCTTCTGGAATAACCAGCTTTGTCAAAAATACCTTACGCTCCTGTGAAGAGTACTCAATTTTGGCTAAATGCCCATTGACCGTAGTTTCAAATTGACGCAAGAAACTATTGTCAGTGATTTCCAATGTTGTCATATAGTACTTGTTTTTTTAAATGACCTTCAGAAATGCCAAAAAGGCATTTCTATATTCCCCTGATTAAAAAAATATGCTCGTTAAGCGGGGTTGGCTGCAAAAGGGATACAAAATTAGTCAAAATATTGCTAATTTCCTAGTGCTTAGCGATATTTGGTGTCATATGTCCGATAATAGAACCCATGTGTACCTTATGCCAGGAATGGCTGCCAACGTTTCCATATTTGATGAGATCAAGCTGCCGGAAAATCAATTTAGCGTACATAAACTGCAATGGTTTGTTCCCGAAAAGGGAATGAGCCTGATGGACTATGCCCAAAAGATGTGCGAAGAGATCAATGAGCCCAACCCTGTTTTGTTGGGGGTTTCGTTTGGTGGTATGTTGGTGCAGGAAATGGCCAAAATCATCCCGGTTAAAAAAGTAATCGTGGTGTCTTCCGTAAAAAGCAGGCACGAACTGCCCAAAAGAATGATTTTTGCCAAATACACCAAAGTTCACAAACTTTTGCCTACTAGTTTGGTCAACAATGTGGAATTATTGGCCAAATATGCCTTTGGCGAAACGGTGACCAAAAGGCTTCATTTATACGAGAAATATCTATCCATTCGCGACAAATATTATATTGATTGGTGCATAGACCAAATTGTGAATTGGCAGCAAGAGGTACCTCCTCCAAATGTTGTACATATCCAAGGGGAGCGTGATGCTGTTTTTCCTATGGTCAATATAAAGGAGTGTACCGTGGTAAAAAATGGTACACATACGATGATAATCCATCGAGCTAGATGGTTTAATGAGCATCTCCCCACAATTATTTTGGAATAATTTCGTCTTTATAATAGTATCTTTACGTAACATAAAATTGGGAAGACATGAAACACTTAAAAAATATATTGGCATTTATTGGATTAATAGCTGTAGTGAGCACTTTAATTTTTGCTGTGCAGTCTGATGGAGTAGAAGAGAAGCCAGTAGAAAAGGTGTCCGAGCCGCAGGTTACGGATAAAAATGTGGCTGACACCTATCAAATTAGTGCCATTGAGATTCCCAAAGATTTAAACTTTGCTGGGGAAACCGTGCCACAGGAAGACCCTGAGATTATGGAGCGTGTAGACCGAGAATTCTTGGTAAATACCTATTGGCAGTCCAATGCCCTATTGTTGATGAAGCGGGCCAACAAATACTTTCCAATCATTGAGCCGATTTTGAAGAAGAACGGTATTCCTGACGATTTTAAATATTTGGCCGTTGCCGAAAGCGGATTGGAGAATGTTGTTTCCCCAGCCGGCGCAACCGGTTTTTGGCAGATAATGAAAGGTACGGGTAGAGAGTACGGTCTTGAAGTAAACGATAATGTAGATGAGCGCTATCATGTTGAAAAAGCTACCCAAGTGGCCTGTGATTATTTGAACAAGTGGAAGGACCGATTTGGAAGCTGGACTTTGACCGCAGCTGCTTACAATGCCGGACCTGCGGGGATTCAAAAATATATGGGCATTCAGCAGGTGGATGATTATTACGACTTGCTATTGGGGCAGGAGACTGGCCGCTATGTGTTCCGCATTTTGGCCATAAAGGAAATTATTTCCAATCGTGACAAATATGGTTTTCAATTGGAGGAGGACGATATGTACGAAAAAGTACCCACCTTTACGGTTGAGATAGATACCGCCGTGACCAACTGGGCAGATTTTGCAGAGCTTTACGAAATCAACTACAAAGTGTTGAAGCGCCATAACCCATGGTTGCGCGAGCCGCACTTGAACAATTCTTCCAGAAAAAAATACACTATCGAAATCCCGAACAAAGGATATTACCGAGTGGGGAGTACCGGGAAGTAAATTCTTGACTTACATTTTTAGTATTTGAACAAAAAGTAAGGCGAAGGGAAATATGTTTCCACGTTTGGCAGTAATCCTGGCGAAATGTATCCCCAATCGGAATATCCGGCATCCATCGCTGATTGGGTGAGAATTTGAAGGTGCACATGGCAAAACCAACCGCCGCTGTCACTTTCTTTGCCTATGTGCGAGAATTTTTGACCGGCTTTAATGTTTTCACCTTCGCTGACTAGGTGCGGCGTTTTCAAATGGCCATACAAAGAATAAAAAACTACGCCGTTGACATCATGCTTTAGGATGATATAGCCCCCGTAATTGCCTACGGTGGTTTCTTTCCCTGTTTTGTAAACTTCGGCGTCCAAAGGTGTGTACATTGCCGTATCGTACGGTACTACGATATCAAGTCCAAGATGGTAATACCGTTTTTCCTCTATAATGTTAGGGTAGGCGCGTAGGAGTGTTTTTCGCTCTTCCAAATACCTGCCTATACCCCATTGATAAGAAGTGGCCTTCAATTCATCAAAAATAACATCGTTGAATTCCTTAAAATCAAAAAGGTTGTATTCCAGTGTTTTTGGGTTTTTGGAAGAAAAATCAAAGATGTAAGGCGCACCTATCAAGAAATTACCAAATAGGGGGTAGATGTTAACGCCATTAAGGCAGAGGGGATAGTACATAATTGAAAAACACATCAAGGTACAGACGAAATAGTTAAAGTGAAGGGCTCTGTAATTTATTTTTTTAGCTACCGGCCAATGGTGTTCCAAAAATGCCAACGGCAAGTTCTACCCAAACCAAAAGTAAGACCGCGAACAATGCAATGCCCAAGATAATGCGATAACTTAAGGTTTTGACCTTTCTCAAAATAAGTTCAAGCACCAGTCCTGCGCCAAACAATAGAACACCTATCACGAGAAAGTCGAAAACTGACCAGTTAACTTCGTTGGTAAAACCCATAGCGATGAACGGGATAAGAAGAATGGGCAAGGCAATGGCCAAAATAGTGATAAGTCGTTTGTTTTGATGTGTAAGTTCCATAGTATCTGTATGTGTTAAGTGATAAATATTTCCAATGATGGCTGGGCGAAATAGAAAAAGGACATCCTTTACAAAGAGTCTGTTTGCTTTGGCGTACCCATATTTTAAGCAATACCTATTGAAGCGCTCCATTAAATCTCCCTCAATTTCTTCTCGAAAATCGGGATGGCAGTACCAGTTAAAGAATGCCAATGCAATTGGTAACGGCTTATGTTCTTTTGGGTTCATTGCTTAAAAATTGAATGATAGCTTGGGTATGGCATTCCAAAGGGAATTTCTTTGGGCTTTTGTCAGGTCTAGTAATTCTTGTCCCTCCGCGGTAATTTCATAGAGACGTTTTCGTTTTCCGCCCCGCTCATTCGTAGCATCACCAAGATCTGATTTCAACAAACCTTTCTTCTCCAGTCTTTTTAAAACGGTCTGTATGGCTCCCAAGCTAACATTCCGGTCCAACCGCTCTTCAATTTCCGAGATAATGGCCACGCTGTAGGCATCACCGTTCAAAATGGCGACAATCAGTAAAACAATCTCCTCAAATTCCCCAAGTGTTGCTTTGTTCATTTCAATATATTTACCGTAAATGTAGTTAATAGTTTTTAATAAACTACATTGTAGTTAAAATATTTTATAAAGGGTTGTTGTGGGCAAATCAAGCACTTATACTACTATTGTAATACACCCATCAATATAAAAGAAAAGAAATAGGAGAGTGAGAGTGAAAAAGAAAACCTCTTAAATCTTCTTCATCTGTTGCTGCATCATCTTGATCTGGTCGGTAAGCATGTTGTTCTTGTCCAATTTCTTGGCTTCGTTCAACAATTGGGTTGCTTCACGCTTTCTACGCTTTTGCATGGCAATGCCCGCCAAGCTTAATTTAGCCATGGCCACGTCGTAATCCATTGTCAAACCATATTTCAAGGCTTTTTTAAAGTACTTCTCGGCTTGGGTCAGGTTTTTTTGTGAATAGATAATACCATGCAAGTAATTGTAGTATCCCACCTGTTTTTTGATCAAAGCGGATTCGGGGTTCTTAATTTTATCAAGCCAGCCTTGAACTCCTTCCAAATCCTGTTTCCTCATTTTAAGAAAGGCCAAAAGGATAAACTCGTTTCTAAAGTATAAGAAAATGAACACGAGGGAAAGCAAGACCAAAGCAATTCCATTGCCAATATTGCCTTCTACGAATTGGTATACGGCATAAGCAATGATCAGAACGGCAATAACAAGCTTGATATTTTTATTGAACATATTGTCTAGTGATTTTTACCTTACGTTAAGCGCTGGCAAAAGTACTAAAAAGTTAATTAAATATTTTAAGTTTGGGCTTGTCAAAGTAAAAAGTCTTTGTATATTTGCGCCCAGAATTTTTTAGGGAAAAGAATTTTCCCATCAACAAAATCCATTAAAGAGTTCCGAAATGAAAAGAACGTATCAGCCGTCAAAAAGGAAGAGAAGAAACAAGCATGGTTTTAGGGAGCGCATGGCGACTGCCAATGGTAGAAAAGTTCTTGCGAGAAGAAGAGCCAAAGGAAGAAAGAGATTAACTGTTTCCTCTGAGCCAAGACATAAAAAATAATGATAGTATCTATTATTTAAATTAAAGGTGTTACTTTTCTAGGTAACACCTTTTTTTTGACATATAAGCAAATAACGAGAAACCCCTAAAGAAAATGCCGAAAAGAAAAGATTTAAATTCCATTTTGATTATTGGTTCTGGTCCGATCATCATCGGTCAGGCATGTGAGTTCGATTATTCTGGTTCCCAAGCACTTCGCTCCCTGCGCGAGGACGGAATCGAAACCATTTTGATAAATAGCAATCCAGCTACAATTATGACGGACCCTGCCATGGCAGACCATGTTTATCTAAAACCGTTAACAACCAAATCAATCATAGAAATTCTTCAAAAACACCCGAATATTGATGCCGTTTTGCCGACAATGGGAGGACAAACAGCATTGAATCTTTGTATAGAAGCTGACGAAAAAGGTATTTGGGAAGACTTTGGCGTGGAGATTATTGGTGTTGATATCGATGCCATCAATATTACTGAAGATCGTGAGAAGTTTAGGGAACTCATGCTTAAAATAGGGGTAGGGATGCCACCTCAGGCTTCCGCTACATCATTCTTAAAAGGAAAGGAAATCGCCCAGGAATTTGGTTTCCCTTTGGTGATTCGAGCTTCGTTTACCCTTGGTGGGGCTGGAGCAGGTATCGTTTACGATCCGGAACATTTTGATGATATGTTGAGCCATGGATTGGAAGTTTCTCCCATCCACGAAGTAATGATAGATAAGGCCTTGATGGGCTGGAAAGAATACGAGTTGGAGCTGTTGCGTGATAAAAACGACAACGTAGTAATCATCTGTACCATTGAAAATATGGACCCGATGGGTATCCACACCGGAGACTCTATCACCGTAGCACCGGCCATGACGCTTTCAGATAGTACTTTCCAACGTATGAGGGATATGGCCATTCATATGATGCGTAGTATAGGGGACTTCGCAGGTGGATGTAACGTACAGTTTGCCGTTAGTCCAGATGAAAAAGAAGATATTATCGCCATCGAGATCAACCCAAGGGTTTCTCGTTCGTCTGCATTGGCATCCAAGGCCACTGGATATCCGATTGCAAAAATAGCGGCCAAATTGGCCATCGGTTATACGTTAGATGAGTTGGATAACCAGATTACCAAATCCACATCTGCTTTGTTCGAGCCGACCTTGGACTACGTAATCGTAAAAATACCACGTTGGAACTTCGATAAATTTGAAGGGTCTGACAGAACCCTTGGTCTACAGATGAAATCCGTAGGAGAGGTGATGGGAATTGGACGTTCGTTCCAAGAAGCCTTGCACAAAGCCACACAGTCCTTGGAAATCAAGCGAAATGGATTAGGTGCCGATGGAAAGGGTTATAAGGACTACGAAACCATTATCGAAAAATTAAGAGTGCCGAGCTGGGATAGGGTTTTTGTCATCTACGATGCCATTCAACTGGGAATTCCATTAAAACGTATCCACGAAATCACCAAGATAGATATGTGGTTCCTTAAACAATATGAGGAATTGCACTATCTGGAGCAAGAAATATCAAAATATACCATAGAAAGCTTGCCAAAAGCCCTGTTGTTGGAAGCTAAACAAAAAGGTTTTGCGGACAGACAAATCGCTCACATGCTGGATTGTTGGGAGAGCGAAGTACATACCAAGCGTATGGATTTGAACATCAACAGAGTGTATAAGTTGGTGGACACTTGTGCTGCAGAGTTCCAAGCTGTTACTCCGTATTACTATTCTACTTTTGAAGAGGAGATAGAAACTGCCGACGGCGAACGCTACGTGGCCAACGATAGTGTGGTGACCGACAAGAAGAAGGTTGTGGTACTAGGTTCTGGTCCAAACCGTATCGGCCAAGGAATCGAGTTCGACTACTGCTGCGTGCACGGTGTGTTGGCTGCTGCTGAGTGTGGTTACGAGACTATTATGATCAACTGTAACCCAGAGACTGTTTCCACGGATTTTGATACTGCGGACAAGCTCTACTTTGAGCCGGTATTCTGGGAACACATATACGACATCATTCTACACGAAAAGCCGGAAGGTGTAATTGTTCAGTTGGGAGGTCAGACCGCATTGAAATTGGCTGAAAAGCTGGATAAATACGGCATCAACATTATTGGAACCAGTTTCCAATCGTTGGATTTGGCAGAGGATAGGGGTAGTTTCTCCACTTTGTTAAAGAACAATGATATTCCGTACCCAAGATTTGGGGTAGCGGAAACAGCTGACGAGGCCTTGGATTTGGCAGATGAGCTAAAGTTTCCATTGTTGGTGAGACCATCCTACGTCTTGGGCGGTCAGGGCATGAAAATTGTGATCAATAAAGAAGAGTTGGAAGCCCATGTCGTGGATTTGTTGCGCAAAATACCGAACAACAAGTTGCTTTTGGACCATTATTTGGACGGAGCCATCGAAGCTGAGGCAGATGCCATTTGCGATGGGGAGGATGTTTATATCATCGGAATCATGGAGCACATCGAGCCCTGTGGAATCCACTCGGGAGACTCTAACGCCACATTGCCACCATTTAACTTGGGTGAATTTGTGTTGCAACAGATAAAAGACCATACCAAAAAGATTGCTTTGGCGCTCAATACGGTAGGTTTGATCAACATTCAGTTTGCAGTAAAAGATGATATCGTGTATATCATTGAGGCGAACCCAAGGGCATCGCGTACAGTCCCTTTCATAGCAAAAGCTTACAAGGAGCCTTATGTTAACTATGCCACCAAAGTAATGTTGGGCGAGAAAAAAGTCAAGGATTTTGACTTTAAGCCGCATTTGGATGGATATGCAATCAAACAGCCCGTGTTCTCTTTCAATAAATTCCCAAATGTGAACAAAAACTTGGGGCCAGAGATGAAGAGTACCGGAGAGAGCATACTTTTCATTGATAGCCTAAAAGATGATGAGTTCTATAACTTGTATGCAAGAAGAAAGATGTATCTGAGCAAGTAATAGACTGTATCACTACATTATAAGCCTTTAAAGCGGTTTCCTAATCAATAAGTTCAAAAGATTCGGCAATCGTTTTAAAGGTTTTTTTATGTTCCTCTTTTCTGTTTTTAAGGGTCCAGGCCATTATCATATAAACCTTTTCACCCCCATCAACAAAGGTTAGAAAATAGAAAATTTCATCGTTCACACCATTCACTTTGGCCTCGAGTTCCAAAAATTCCGCATCTAGTCCATTTATTTTAAAGGGTTTTGAATTGAATTTATTAATGATTTTCGTTGTTCTGGAAAGTATTTGAATACGGGCATCCCTATAGTTTTGTAATACGGAGAGCTTATCGTCATATTGCTCCAAATCACGGTATACCTGTTCAAAACCTAATTTAGGTTCATCAATTATAAGCAGGTAAGCCTCATGGCGCAAGCTTTGATACTGCAAAGATGCTTCTTCGTTCAAACCCGTAGTGCCATTCATAAAACGAGGAATTTCTATTTGATACTCGTTATTGACCCCAATGGTATTGAAATTTTCATCTTTTGGTTCGGAATCGTTTTCTTTTGCCTTGAAGTTTTTGCATGCTGAACAGAAAAGTATCGACAAAACAAATATAGAAGCAAATTGGGTTCTCATGTAATAGTTTTAGAGGTATTTAGGACACACTAATATAGGATATATTTGTTTGATATGTGCTAAACAAACAGAGGCCCACAATGGGGCCTCCTCAAGATTATTTGCCGAAAACACTTATTTCTGTATAGGTTTATGGGTGCTTATCGCGATACGGTTCCACGCATTTATGGTAACAATGGCCATTATAATTTGTGAAATGTAATTTTCATTGAACAGCTTGGTAGCTTTTCGATAGGTTTCGGTACTGAGCCCATTTTTATGCACTAGGGTAATTTCCTCTGTAGCTTTTAGGATTACCTTCTCTTCTTCAGAAAACAGATCGGTTTCCCACCATGCATCAAGCAAAAATATCCGTGTAGGGTCTTCGCCCAACCTTAGGGCATCTTTAGTGTGCATATCCAAACAAAAGGCACATCCGTTGAGTTGCGAAGCCCTAATTTTTATCAATTCATAATGAATTTTGTCGAGTGGGCTCTGTTGCAGATATTTTTCCAGGCCAAACATGGCTTTAAAGGCCAAAGGTTCCACCGCATCAATTTGAATTCTTTTTTCCATAATAATATCTTTTAGAATGATGGTGCTAAGGTATTCCAGTTGAAAGGCAGAAAACTTAAACGGGTTTAAGAACGGTTCTTGGCCCGTATCTCACTTACATATTCTGGTGTCAACCCTAAAAAGGAGGCAATTAAATATTGTGGCACACTTTGGGAAAACTCAGGAAAATGCTCGGTGAAATGAAGGTAAATTTCCTCTTTGGATAAATCATAGAGATATTTGACCTTGATCAATGATGCTCCATAAGCAATTTGATAAATAATTCTAAAATAGCGCTCTAGCATTGGAAACTCCTCTAACAACAACTCTTGTTGTTCGCTGGAAATGGATAAAACCTGACTTTTTTCCACGGCTTGTATGTTGAAATCCGTACTGCTACGGTTTTGGAAAGCCAAAAAATCGGTCAGCCACCAACCCTCCAAGGCAAACTGAACAGTACGTTCCGTACCTTTTTCTGTAGTAAAATACATGTGTAGGCAACCCTTCATCACAAAGTAATTATGGTTGCAAGGATTGCCAGCTTGCATTGCTATTTCCTTTTTGCCCAAAGTAAGTGTTTCAAAATAGGAAAGCATTTTTGGAAAATCGGCATCCTCGAAAGAAACATATTTTTTTAGATGGTGGTAAAAAGGGTGTTCGGTAGCTTTCAAAATGGAATGGTAACTTTTAAATGTAAATTAATGGAAAAGATTCAATCTGAGTGATTTTTCATTCAAATCATCAATAATAAAGTTGTCACCGTGAGGTAATTTAAAAATACAATTTACCTAATTCTGATTTTTTGCCATCGTTTACAAAATTTTCATCAAGAAAAATAGCCCACTAATCGATTTTAACCATAATTAACAACTACTATTTGCTCGAGAAGTCTGGGTAACATAGCTTTGTTCCCCGAAATGAAAAAGGCATTCGCAAAATATTTGTTTCCACTCTTTCTCCTATTGTTGGGGGGATTCATAAATTTATATGCTGATTCGCAACAATCTTCAGTTGCGGACAATGTCTGCTATCTTCAAAACTTAGAGAATCACCATTCCTCAGCTACCTTTAACCTATTGCAGCTAGGGCACGAAAAAAGACACTGTGCTGAAATAGATATAGAAGAAAAGGACGAACGTGAGGAAGAAGTATCATCACATAGTTTTTCTTTTGAGTATGGCAGTATTTTTACTGCCAATTTATTTTGCGCCTCTTGGGGGCAATTGTTTTTGGAATCTAACACAAGTTTTGGGCTCGAACATCCCAAATCCTCTTCATCCATAAAGAAGCACGTTAGATTTCAAGTTTTCCGAATTTAGACTTCCACTTTTTTGCATAAAGAGCCTTGTGTTCTTTTGTAATCTTCAGCATCCCTTTGGGTATCAATCAATAACCAAGGGCAGGTCCCTTTAAGTGGATTCGGACTTCCCTTGACCATTTCTAAACATTTTTTAAACCAGTAAAACTATGAGGAGATTTTCTATCTTCATCGGCTTGCTTGTAGCGATGTGCTATGTGAGCTGCGAATCCAAACAACACGAAAACAAGGAAGAAACCAAATATCTCGTGTCCAGTCCAATACAAATGGACACATCCATCACCAAAGATTATGTATGTCAAATCCATTCCACTAGGCATATAGAGCTTAGGGCCTTGGAAAAAGGGTACCTACAGCACATTTATGTGGATGAGGGACAACATGTAAAAAAGGGGCAACGAATGTTCCATATTATGCCAAATGTATATCAGGCCGATTTACAAAAGGCCAAGGCCGAAGCAGAAGTGGCCGAAATAGAATATAAGAATACCAAGTTATTGGCTGATGGTGACGTAGTATCCGCCAACGAATTGGCAATGGCCAAAGCAGAGTTTGATAGGGCAAAGGCCGAAGTGAGTTTGGCCGAGACCCATTTGGGATTTACAGACATCCGCGCTCCATTTGACGGTATAATGGACCATCTGGAAGTTAGGGAAGGTAGTCTTTTGGATGAAGGGGAATTATTGACCAAACTGTCCGATAATTCCAAAATGTGGGTATATTTCAATGTGCCCGAAGCCGAGTACCTGGATTACATTACCAGTGCTAAGAAGAACGAGAAACAACAGGTGGAACTTTTAATGGCCAACAACAAAAAGTTCAACCAACCCGGAGTGGTCGAAACCATTGAGGGCGAGTTCAACAACGAAACAGGAAACATAGCCTTTAGGGCAACGTTTGCCAATCCTGATGGGATTTTAAGACATGGCGAAACAGGAAGTATCTTAATGAGGGTGCCATTGGCAAACGCTATGTTGATCCCCCAAAAAGCAACTTTTGAAGTTCTGGACAAAAAGTTTGTTTTTGTTCTTGATGAGAACGATGCCGTACAGCAACGTGAAATTATAGTTGGTGCCGAATTGCCACATCTTTTTGTGGTAGAAAAAGGACTTTCGTTGAAAGACAAAGTGCTCTTGGAGGGCATCCGTATGGTTAGAAACGGAGAAAAAATCCATTACGAGTTCGAAAAGCCGGAATCCATACTTTCTCATCTAGACCTTTATTCTGAGTAACAATCCCATAAATTTTAAACATGTTTAAAAGATTTATACACAGACCTGTATTGGCGATTGTGATCTCTGTCATAATTGTATTTACAGGACTGTTGGCCATAAAACAACTGCCCATTTCGCAGTTCCCACAAATCGCCCCTACCACGGTCAATATTTTTATTGCTTACCCTGGTTCAAGTGCTGATGTGTTGGTGAAATCAACCCTTATTCCTTTGGAAACCTCAATAAATGGGGTACAGGGTATGCGGTATATCGCGTCCGATGCAACAAGTGCTGGAGAGGGAACTTTAAGAGTGATTTTTGAACCGGGCACCGACCCCAACCAAGCCGTGGTTCGGGTAAAGACAAGGGTAGACCAAGTAATGCCGTTGTTGCCAGAACTGGTGCAACGAGAAGGAGTGATCATTACCCCTGTGCAACCCAGTATGCTGATGTATGTCAACCTGTACAGCGATGCCAAAAACAACGACGAAAAGTTCCTGTACAATTACGCATATACCAAAATGATCCCAGAAATACAGCGTATCAATGGTATAGCCAGTGCCCAAATCCTCGGTAGCCGAAAGTTTGCGATGCGGGTTTGGTTAAAACCAGACCGTATGCGAGCTTACAATGTGTCGGCCGAGGAAATCCTGAAGGCTATGGAGGAACAGAGTATCCTGGCAAGACCTGGCCGTCTGGGACGAAGTTCTGGAAAGCGAGCACAATCATTGGAGTATGTATTGGTCTATCAGGACAGGTACAACGAACCAGATCAGTATAAGGACATCATCATAAAAGCCAATGAAGAGGGGGAGATGTTGAAGCTTGGTGATTTAGCTGATGTGGAACTAGGAAGCGAATTTTTTGATATTTATTCCAATCTTGATGGAAAACCATCCGCCTCTATTGTTTTGAAACAAACATTTGGCAGTAATGGTAGTGACGTCATTAAATCTGTTAAGGAAAAACTGACTGAGCTTGAAGCAGAAATGCCCCCTGGAATTGATTATAAAATCAGTTATGATGTGTCCAACTTTTTAGATGCCTCCATAGAACAGGTTTTGCATACGTTAAGAGATGCCTTCATTCTGGTCGCAGTAGTGGTATTCCTCTTTTTGGGGGATTGGCGGTCCACATTGATTCCGATTATAGCAGTGCCCGTATCCCTCATCGGTGCATTCTTTGTGATGCAGCTTTTTGGATTGTCCATTAACCTCATCACACTATTTGCCCTGGTTTTGGCCATCGGTATTGTGGTAGATGATGCCATTGTGGTGGTGGAGGCAGTCCATATGAAGATGGAAAAAGAGAACCTGACACCTTATAAGGCCGCTTATGAAGTATTGGGAGAAATAGGAGGGGCGATTATTGCCATAACCATGGTGATGGTATCCGTGTTCATACCCATTTCCTTTATGACGGGCCCGGTAGGGGTGTTCTACAGGCAGTTTTCCATAACCATGGCGGGATCTATTATAATTTCGGCTTTGGTAGCACTTACATTGACTCCCGTGCTTTGCGCTATGATGTTGAAGAACAATCACGGAAAACCCAGAAGAAAATCTCCCATCAATAGATTTATAGATTGGTTTAACCGAAGGTTCGAGAAACTAACAGGGAGGTATATCGGGATATTGAGCAAAATCGTTAACCGTAGAGTGGTCACTTTTGGTGTTTTGATTGCTTTTTGTGCCGGTATTTTCTTCACAAATCAAGTACTTCCGGGCGGATTTATTCCCAATGAGGACCAAGGAATGATCTATGCTATCATCCAAACACCCCCAGGAGCTACTTTGGAGAGAACCAATGAAGTTGCCAGAAAACTTCAGGCCATTTGCGAAGAAACAGAAGGTGTGGAATCCGTTTCTTCTTTGGCAGGTTATGAAATCATGACCGAAGGTCGTGGTTCCAATGCCGGTACTTGTTTGATCAACCTTAAACCATGGTCGCAAAGAGAACATTCCGTTCACGAGATCATGGAAGAATTGGAGGAAGAGACAAAGGACTTGGGCGCGGTTATCGAATATTTTGAGCCACCAGCGGTACCGGGTTTTGGTTCCTCCGGTGGATTTTCCATGCGCTTATTGGATAAAACAAACGGTACCGATTATCATGAGTTTGAACGTATCAACAACGAATTTATGGATGCCCTTCGCGAGCGAGATGAATTGGCGGGCCTTTTCACTTTCTATGCGGCAAACTATCCACAGTATGAGTTGAAAATCAATAATAAGGCAGCTATGCAGAAAGGGGTATCCATTGGTAAAGCAATGGAAAACCTGAACATTTTGATCGGTAGTACTTATGAACAAGGGTTTATCCGTTTTGGAAGGTTCTTCAAGGTCTACACTCAAGCTGCTCCCGAATATCGGGGTATGCCATCAGACCTGGAAAAACTCTTTGTAAAAAGTGAAGAAGGGGAGATGGTTCCTTACTCAGCGTTTATGACCATGGAAAAGAAGTTGGGCCCCAATGAGATTACACGTTACAATTTGTATAACTCAGCGGCCATACGTGGTTTGCCCGCATCGGGCTTTACGAGCGGGGACGCTATCAAGGCCATTGAAGAGGTTGCAGAGCAAACATTGCCAAGGGGGTACGATATTGCATGGGAAGGATTGAGCTATGATGAGGCCCAGCGAGGAAATGAATCGCTCTATATTTTTATAGTTGTACTCATTTTTGTGTATTTGGTATTAGCGGCCCAATACGAAAGCTTTTTACTGCCCCTGGCGGTTATCCTGTCGCTTCCCGTTGGTATTTTCGGTTCCTTTTTCCTTTTGAAGGCAATGGGACTGGCCAATGATGTCTATGCACAGATAGGTATTATAATGCTGGTGGGGCTTCTCGGTAAAAATGCTGTGTTGATCGTGGAATTTGCCGTACAAAAGCGTCGCGAAGGTTCTACCATACTTGATGCCGCCATAGAAGGTGCCAGACAGCGTTTTCGTCCAATTTTGATGACATCTTTTGCATTTATTGCCGGGTTGATCCCCTTGGTAATTGCAACAGGAGCAGGTGCCATAGGGAATAAGACCATTGGTGGTTCGGCAATGGGAGGTATGATTGTAGGAACGTTATTTGGGGTGTTATTGATTCCCGGCCTATACTTCATATTTGCAAAAATGGCGGATGGCAAGAGTTTGATCAAAGATCAGCATGATGAACCAATGTCGGAAGAGTTTTTTCATCGAAACGACACAGTTTTTAAATTGAAGGCCCGTCTGCGCTTGATGAATCAACGTTTGAAAAAAATGACGACCCAAAAAAATGGAAATAAAAACAAAAAAGGCAACCAAGATGAAGTTTAGTAAATCACTTTTAATGGGAGTTATAACGCTGATTGCTGTTTATTCCTGTGTACCCACTCGTGAGATAAGGGACGAGGATGTAGCGGTTCCAGAGGCCTATCAAAATCAATCCTCCGATACTACGAATACCGGTTTGATGGAATGGAGGTCGTTCTTTAAAGACCCAAACCTTATTGCCTTGATAGATTCGGCTTTGGTGAAGAACCAAGAGTTGAATATTATGTTGCAAGGGGTTGACATGGCCAAAAATAGGATTCAGGCCAAGAAAGGTGAGTATTTGCCATTTGTCAACCTTCAGGCTGGTGCCGAAGTTGAGAAAGTGGGAGAGTACACTCGAAATGGTGCGGTAGAAAAAAACCATGAGGTGAAGGAAGGCGAAGAGTTCCCCGAACCCCTGACCAATTATATGGTCGGGGCCTTCGCCACTTGGGAACTCGATGTTTGGAAGAAACTTCGCAACGAGAAAAAAGCCGCGGTGTATGACTACTTGTCCAGCATAGAAGGTAAAAACTTTATGGTAACCAATCTGGTTGCGGAAATTGCCGATTCTTATTATGAATTGATGGCTTTGGACAACCAAATGTCCATCATAGACCAGAACTTGGAGATTCAACAGAACGCATTACGCATGGTAAAACTGCAAAAGCAGGCTGCCCGTGCTACCGAATTGGCGGTTAAGCGTTTTCAGGCTGAAGTCATGAAAAACCAAAGCCATAAGTATGAGATACAGCAGGAAATTGTGGAGGCGGAAAACCGATTGAACTTTTTGTTGGGACGCACGCCACAACATATTCAAAGGCCATCCGACAACTTTATTGATACGCCGATTGATACCATTTATGCCGGCATACCTTCACAGTTGTTGCAGAACAGGCCCGATGTGCGTAGCGCAGAGTTTGAACTTGCTGCAGCAAAATTGGATACAAAAGCAGCCAAAGCCAATTTCTATCCGCAGTTTACCATAAAGGCAGGCTTAGGATTGGAAGCTTTTGATACCAAGTACCTGACCACTACACCGGAATCCGTATTGTATTCGGCCATTGGTGATATGGTAGCTCCCTTAATAAACAGAAATGCTCTCAAAGCGCAGTATAAAAATGCTACTGACAAACAGTTGCAAGCGGTTTTTGAATATGAAAAAGCCATTTTGAATGCCTATATCGAGGTGGCCAATCAGTTGTCCAATATTGATAACTTGAAAAAGAGTTATGAATTAAAGGATGGTCAAGTACAGGCCCTAACGGAATCCATTGACCTTTCCACACGTTTGTTCCAATCTGCAAGGGTAGAGTATATCGAAGTGCTTTTGGCGCAGCGGGAGGCCTTGGAATCCCGAATGGAACTGGTAGAGACCAAAAAAGACCAGTTGTTGGCCCAGGTAAATATGTACCGCGCCTTGGGCGGTGGCTGGAATTAAGTCCCAAATTGATAGTTTTACCTACAGCCTTGGCTATTGATTTACCCAAAATGAAGCCCGGTTTACATTTGTGAACCGGGCTTCTGATTTTTAAACGAAGGTGTTTAATTACTGGTTGCCAAATAGGTTATGACATCAAAAAGTATCGGGTTCTTAAAAATATTGTTCCAGTTGATTATAATACGTTTACTCTCCAAAAAGCGGAGTGCATAATTACTTCCCAAACCTGCTCCACCATGTCCCACTGCTCTAGCGGTTGTTTCGCCATCAAAAGGTAATTCCATAATACTAAAACCATATCCATAGGGATCTTGATGTGGCGGAGGCCAAGCATCTTCAGGAACTTCATTCGGAAAGGAGTGTGGGGTAAATGCTAGCTCCCACATAGTTTTTGACAACAATGTATCAGAACCAAGGGCCATCATAAAAGTATGCATATCGTCCATGGTGGAAACTTCGGCACCGTCACCTCCGTAGATGACCACATCGTCTTCTTGATAAATAGTGCCATCTTGTAAAAAGTACTGTGGCAATTCATCAAGATCATATGTATAAATCATGGAAGTGTTCCGCATTCCAAGTGGTTCAAAAATTCGCTCTTGCATAACTTCTTGCAGCGATTTCCCACGGTTATTTTCTATGATTGCACCTAAAAGCATATAGCCTGAATTACTATAGTTGAATTTGGAACCGGGTTCAAACTTTAAATCCATTTTGCCAATTTCCGCAAACATTTGATCTCGTGTCAAATTATAGGGAAGTTGCCCTGCCATTTGTAATAATCCATAATCCCGTATTCCTGAGCGGTGTGCCAAAAGATGGTGCAGCGTAATGTCTTTGACTCTCTTGTGCTGAAATTCAGGGAGCATATCACTTAGTTTATCCTCAAAGTCTAGTTTTCCCTCTTCTACAAGCTGTAAAATAAGTATCGATGTAAACATTTTACCCATACTGTTGATGGTAAACTTCTCGTCAACGGTCAAAGCGGTGTGCTGGTCTATATTGGCCAGTCCCCAAGCATCTCGATAAAGGATATCTTGACCTTCCGCCACTAGAACCCCTCCATGCAGGGTGCCATTGACATATAACTTTCCAATGAGGTTGGAGAGTCCCTCTACTTTGTCTTTTTGTTGACCTATCGAATACTGAATGCAAATTATCGCAAAGTTCAAAAAGAGAATTATGGATGTTTTGGTTTTCATATATTGATTTCCTGTTGTTTGATGCCGTCCAAGGTATGGGGTTCTGAAATCCTATAATTGTAAAAATCCGAACTGTCTGATTTTAAACGTAAAAACTCAGAAGGGGAGATGCCCCCGAATTCTTTAAAATCCTTGATAAAGTGGGCCTGGTCAAAGTAACCACAGGTATATGAGGTCTCTGTTAAAGAATTTTCGTAATCGTTCAGGAGTAACTGGGCCGCCTTATTAAAGCGAATAATTTTTCGGTAATAAACTGGACTCATCCCAATATGCTTTTTGAACAACTTTTGGAGACCTCTATTTGAAATGCAAAGGGATTGACTCAAAGCATCAATGGAAATGGAGTGTTCGGAATTCAAAAGTTGTAATGCGTAGGGGAGTCGGGGGTCTACTTCCGGCAGTCCTATTTTTCGGCTAACAAACCTCTCCAAAACAACAAACTTTTCTCCAATGGTTTCACATTCCTTCAACTGGGAGGAGATACGTTCGATATCACTTGTTGTGAATATAATGTCGAGATTGCTCAAGGTGTCCAATAGCTCGAAAGCGGGTATTTTTTTAAGATAGGAAAGTCCGAAACTGCTAAACTGAACCGTCATGAATTTCATCCCAACATAAGGTTTAAAAAATACCGTGGTACTGCAAGAGGTATAAATAGAATTGGAAGATGATGTTCGGTTAACGAGTATGTCCTCGTCCAAAGAGAATAGCATATTGGTAGTGGCGTTTGGAAATATAGCGGTTCTACCTTCCAATATGTCTTCTCGGGTCAACTCCACATAGGTCATAAACTGTACTACTTGCGAAAGTGCTGGGTTTTTGGGTATGTGTAACCGTTGGATCATTTAGGAGCGTGTTTTACTCAACAATGGTTGAGTCTGGAGCCTGACTTGGCATCGGAAGCTCGGTTACCGGGGCATCCCAGACCACTTTCCATTCTCCTTCCACTTTTTCCCAGAGCACCATATAGTTGCCCTTGTCCTCCATTGCGGGTATGGGAGAGGTTTCTTTTGGGGTAAATGTCATGGTGTATTTCCCGTATTCGGTGGCTAAGTCACCACTGGCCTTTACTTCTTGTGTGTTGAGGTCGAATTCCCATTTTCCAAATTGAATATTTTGCTTCCAAGCGGCCTTGTAGTTTTCAACTCCGACAACGGCTGGCTGATTGGGCATAAACTGAATGCTGTTATCGGCAAAATGCGCAGCAGCGGAGTCAATCATTCCAGAAGCATAGTACTCTTGGATTTTTTCATTTTTCTCCTCAATGATTTTTTGAATTTGTGCTGAATACTCTTTACCTGATTTGGCCTCAGGAGCAGGTTGCTCACAACTTGCTGCAAAAACAATGGTCAGTACTGCTATGATACTACGTACAAATTGATTTTTCATAATGATATAGTTGATGGGTTATTACGCATTTTTATGTGCGGGGGAACTATATCAAATACTTCTTAAAATTTACTCGTCCTCTTTATATTTATCAAACCAAGCCAATACAGCTGCAATTTTTGCAATCAAGTTGCTGGGTTTATTGGCAATACCGTGTCCGGCACCAGGGATTCGGACCATGGCCGTTTCCACATTTTCCAACTTTAGGGCTGCGTAAAACTGTTCGGATTCCGCTATTGGGGTTCTGTAATCTTCTTCTCCCGTTAAAAGCATGGTGGGAGTGGTTACATTGCCAACATAGGTGAGGGGAGAGCGTCTGATATAATTTTCTGGGTCTTCCCAAGGTTTTTTACCAAACCAATATTTGGAGAAAAACTGAACTCCATCAGCATACAGTACAAAGCTCGTCCAGTTAATTACGGGTTTGGCAACTACAGCCGCCTTAAATCGGTCTGTTTTGCCCACAATCCATGCAGTAAGCACACCGCCACCTGAACCACCGGTAACGAACAAGTTCTTTTCATCCACGTAGCCTTTTTCCAAAAGAGCGTCTACGCCGGACATTAAATCTTCATAATCGTGGTTGGGGTAATCATGATGGATGAGATTTCCAAATTCCTCGCCATAACTGGTACTGCCACGAGGATTGGTGTAGAGTACCACGTAGCCTTCGGCAGCATATGCCTGTATTTCGGCCGAATAGACCGCACCGTAGCTGGTGAATGGTCCACCGTGGATTTCAAGAATCATTGGATATTTTTTCGATGGGTCGAAATCGGGTGGAGTTACGACCCAGCCTTGGATTTTTCGTTGATCGTATGATGATTCCCACCACATTTCTTCCACATTGCCCAATTTCTTGAAGGAGAAAAGGTCTTCGTTAACGTTGGTGAGCCTTTTGGTGGTTTTGGTGTCTGCTGCTGCCAAGTCCGATGGATGACTGGTATCGCCCATGGTATAGGCAAATTTATTGTTGATTGAAGCGGAGAAGCTAGCGCCATTATAAGGTCTTCCCAGGGAAAGCCCCCCTAATCCATCAGTAATTTCATCTACCTTTCCTGATAGGGACATGGTGCCCAACTTGCCCATACCTTGGTCGGTATAGCTAAAATAAAGCCCATTGCCTTTGCTGTTCCACGCCATATCCTCCACATCGCGGTCAAAATCACCAGATATAAGTTGAGAATCCGAGCCATCGGTATCCATAACATACAAACGGGTAACTTGATAGCCTTGCAGACGGTCGTCATAGCCGAGATATGCGATTTTGGAACCATCTGGAGACAGAACTGGATGCGAATCGGGGCCGTAACGCTCTGTAAGGGCAGTAGTATCGCCAGTATTTACGTTAATCGAGTAGATTTCACTATCCGCGGGTTCAAATTCTTCATCTTTATGGAAGTTGGCACTAAAAAACAAATGGTTACCATCTTTTGCCCAAATAGGCCCGCCGTGGTCAAACTCGGAGAAAGTGAGCTGTTTTGGGGTTCCTCCGCTTATGGGCAAAGTAAACAATTGAGAGCTGCCGCCTTTGTAATATCCAGCGCCATCGCCACGATAATTCATTTTATCGATGTACTTTGGTGGGTCGTTCCATTTGGCGCCTTCCGGCTTTCCAGGCATTTTTATGATGGATTTATTAGCTTCGGGCACAAACATGTTAAAGGCCAAGAATTTATCATCGTGCGACCATGAGACGGAGCCGGGTGACTGTGGTGTATTGGTGAGCGCCATAGTTTCCTTTGTGTCCAGCCACATGAGGTAGAGCTTCATTTTATCGTCCGCCATATTGGATTTGAAAACAATCTTTTTGCCATCATGGGACCATTTTGGCGAAAAATCGTTGTGGTTCCCTGTGGTTAATGGCCGATTGTTGGAGCCATCAAAATTGATGATCCAGAGGTTGGACAGATTGCGGTCTGTCATCACATCCTTAAAGTTTCTAACATAGATGATTTTGGACCCATCTGGAGAAATCTGAGGGTCTGTCACTTGCTCCATGTTGAAGATGTCCAACAATTCCAGATTGGATTGCACTTGACCGAATCCTGTATAGCAAATGGCTACGCACAAAAATGATGCAGCGAGTAAATTTTTCATGAGGTTGGTTAATTAGTTTCCTAAAAATAAGCAAATTATCCCTAGTTGAAACATAACCCTCAAAAAGTAGTAAGATTCAATAGGTGGTGGTCATGTTATAATCCACACAAATAACAAAGTCAGCAATACTTTTGTTTTCATCTTCCAGGGTGTGCACATCCTCTTGCATAACCGTTGAGATGGTTCCGTAATTCAATTGGGGTCGGTGCAATTGTAAATACCAAAGAACTCCCTCATAATCATTTGAATGGTAGGCGCCATTAAAATGAAGGAACAAGGAACCTTCCCTATAATTTTGAAGAATAAAGTGGGACATGGTAGCATCTTTAATAGCCTGTGCCATTACCAAGGTCGGGCTTCCGTGGTCGCCCATCATTTTTAGGATGTTTTGATACCCTGGCAATTCAGGCTCATAAGCAATGGGCAAAGGTGCGATCCATTTCTTTTCTTGCGCAGGGAGTGAATCCAAGGCTCCAAAACCACCTTTGTACACCATACTGGCGTAGCGTCTGGGAACATTGGAGGCCACAAAAACCAAACTACTGTCCTTGGCGAAGTCGACCAGTGGGGCATAATCGGTCTTGTGGTTGTTCCAGAGTCGCGCGGTGGAATCCAAGGCTTTGTAGTCTATTTTACCCGATAAATAATCGTTGAGCTCATCTTGATTGTCGGCTTCGATCATTTCAGCACCGAGAATGAGTTTTCGTTTGGAATGCAGATCGGCTGTAAGTTCATATTGCAACCAATGGGCGATGGGATTGTTGTGCAACTCCCCGAAGAGTACTATATCCTTTTTCTCCAAGGTCTTGAGCATTTTTTTGTACGAGACCTTTTTCCCCTTTGCATTATAAATCACATAGGGTTCTTTTTGGGCCGATGCGGTCAGAAAGCTCAGGCAAAATGAAAATAATAGAACCGTTTTTCTCATTTCCACCATCCTTTTTGTTTTCTGATATACACAATTTGACCTGTATGATAACCTGTATGGGCACTCATATTGGTGATTTCCTCCGCCCAGTCTTGAATTTTGATAAGGTCAGCTTGCTCTACGGCAGTTTCCCATTCCGTTTGGATGCTATCCAGTCGCTTCAAGGTTATTGACCACTCTTCTTCGGTTGGGACTTGAAAAGTTTCATCATTCTTGACTGCTTTATCAGAAACTTCAAGATTATTGAAAGATTTTAGGTTCATCTCGTTCCAAAACGTTACGTGGGTGACCAGTTCTGCGATGGAATGATTAGCGGTACTATCCTGCCAAATTGCTTGTTCGTAAGTCAATCCTTTAAGCGCAGTTTCCGTAGGGGCAAACCATTCTTGGGTATTGTGGGTGTTTTTCAATTGGGATAATATAATTTCCCTGATGTTTTCATCATTCTTATTTTGAGCACAGGAGATGAAAACGCCGATTACCAATATAAACACCCAACTTTTTACGGACATATCATATTATAACGATGATTACTTTCCCCACTCGGTATGAAAAATACCCTCGCGATCCAAACGCTCATACGTGTGCGAACCAAAATAATCGCGTTGTGCCTGAATCAAGTTTAGGGGCAAACGGCTGCTTGTGTACGCATCAAAATAAGTAAGTGCATTGGAGAGACCTGGCAGTGGAATCCCATTGGAAGCGCCATAACTCACCAACTCCCTTGCAGCATCAACAGTGCTCTTTACCTTGTCTACAAAAGATGGGGAGAGCAATAAGTTCTGCAAGTCGTTTTCCGCTTGGTAGGCATCTGTAATATCGGCCAATAGGGCGGCACGGATAATACAGCCTGCACGCCATATTTTGGCAATTTCGCCCAGTTTCAGCTCATAACCATATTCTTTGGAGGCATCGGCCAACTGGTGCATGCCCTGTGCATAGGTAATAATGAAGGCAAAATATAAGGACTGTTCCGCTTTGGATGTAAAATCAGCCTTGTCCACGACGGTTGGGGTAGGGCGGTCATACAATTCGTCGGCCTTGATACGTTCATCCTTTAGTGCGGATATTTCGCGCATGCTCACCGCCATATCGATGGTTGGCACGGGAATTCCGAGGTCCATGGCATTTTGGGAGGTCCATTTTCCGGTTCCCTTTTGTTTGGCCTTGTCCAGAATCATATCCACGAGGTCGCCATCGGTAAGGTCATCTTTTTGTTCAAAGATTTCGGAGGTGATTTCCACCAAAAAGGATTGCAATCGACCTTCATTCCAGTTGGAAAATGTTTTATGGAGCTCATCATTGGTAAGTCCACCTGCTTTTTTCAGGATGTCGTAAATCTCGGAAGTCAACTGCATCAAACCGTATTCGATACCATTGTGCACCATTTTTACGTAATTTCCGGCAGATTTCGGTCCTAAATAGGCCACACATGGTTCCCCTTTATATTTTGCAGAAACCGCTTCAAAAATTGGTTTAACGTGTTGATAGGCCTCTTTTGAGCCACCGGGCATGATGCTTGGTCCTTTTCTGGCTCCTTCTGCACCGCCTGAAACACCTGCTCCAAAAAAGTTGATGCCTTTTTCCTTTAAGTAAGCCTCACGTCTGTCCGTATCGGTATAAAAGGAATTTCCTCCATCAATGATGATATCCCCCTTATCCAAATGCGGTAATAAGCCTTCGATGACGCTGTCCACAATTTTGCCTGCAGGTACCAATAACATTATTTTTCGGGGAGTTGTTAACGACTGAACAAAGGTTTTAACATCGGAAGAGGCATTCACTTTATCGGTATTGCCCCCTTCTTTGATCAAAGCGTCCACTTTTTCTTTATCCAAATCGTTTCCGAATGCAGAAAATCCATTATCGGCTACATTCAAAATAAAATTACGTCCCATTACTCCAAGGCCCACAAGGCCAAAATCATACGTGTCTGCCATTCTATATTTTTTCTTCTTCTTAGGTGTTAAGACATCACTAAGGTTGATGTTTATTGAATTAGGAACCTAAAATAAACCTTATATTCGTCATGCTCAAAAATATTGACATCATATTAAAGTGAATTTGTCAACGAGAACAAAACTTGCCAGAAAAGAAAAAATACTATGAAAAAGACCGATAATCAAATGCTCGTGATTTTTGGGGCGTCGGGTGATTTGACTGCTAGAAAATTAATTCCTTCATTGTTTAACCTATACTTGGCCAATCAATTGCCAGAAAACTTTGCGGTGCTTGGTGTAAGTCGTAGCGATATGTCCGATGAGACATTTAGGGACAGGGTGGTGTACGAGAGCGAATATTTAACCAAAAAGATAAAGGACCTGGGCGAAGATAAGGTAAAAGGATTCGCCGAAAAGCTGTATTATGAGGACCTTGGGGATAGTTACGAGACCGATTATGGTCCGCTTAGGAAGCGTGTTGAAGCTCTAAAGGAAAAGCACAACACCTCTGGGAACATTATCTATTATTTGTCCACACCGCCTACATTGTACGAGACGGTATCGCAATGCTTGAGCGATGTCGGCATGAATACCCAAAACAATGGTTGGAAACGATTGATTGTTGAAAAACCATTCGGATATAGTTTGGAAACTGCCCAGGAATTGAACAAAGGTCTCCATAAATATTTTAAAGAACATCAAATCTATCGAATCGATCATTACTTGGGAAAAGAAACGGTACAGAACCTATTGGTGACCCGTTTTTCCAATAGTATTTTTGAACCGTTATGGAACCGAAACTATATTCAGCATGTGGAGATTACCAATGCCGAAAGTGTAGGAGTTGAAAAGCGTGGCGGTTATTACGATAAATCCGGCGCACTACGCGATATGTTCCAAAACCATTTGCTTCAGCTGGTTTCGTTGGTAGTAATGGAACCACCAATCGGAGCAGATGCGGAGGAAATCCGAAATGAAAAAGTAAAGGCCTTGAAGTCATTACGAATAATGACGGATGAGCAAGAACTTTTCGATCATACCATCAGGGCTCAATATGTAGCTTCCAAAATAGATGGGAAAGATGTAAAGGGATATAGGGAAGAAGATGGAGTGGATTCCAATTCTACTACGGAAACTTACGCAGCCATTAAATTTTTTGTTGACAACTGGCGCTGGCACGGTGTTCCGTTTTATGTTCGAACTGCTAAGCGTATGCCGACCAAAGTGACCGAGATCGTAATTCACTTTAAAAAACCGCACCATCAAATTTTTAAGGGTTCAGAAATGCAGGAAATGGATAATAAATTGATTATCCGTATCCAACCTGATGAGGGAATCCTGATTAAGTTTGGGGTAAAAGTACCAGGGCAGGGCTTCAAGGTGGAGCGTGCCAATTTGGACTTTTACTACTCGAGTTTAGCCGAAACCTATGTGATGGAAGCCTACGAACGTTTGTTGTTGGACGCCATGCAAGGCGATGCTACGTTGTATGCACGTGCCGATGAGGTAGAAGCGGCCTGGGAATTTGTAGACCCGATTTTGAACTACTGGGAAAAAGGTAAGGACGTTAGAATGTACGGTTATGCCGCAGGTGCATGGGGACCCGAAAATGCAGACGATTTAATCGAAGAGGAGGGCTATTGGAGAAACCCTTCGGAGAACTTGGCAGATGATCCAGGGTATTGTGTGATTTGCTAGTTTTTAGGAGTTAGGAAAAAATATGTCAGTTCGAGCGCCCGCCGCAGGCGGGCGGGCAGTCGAGAACAACTAATTAATTCAGAATGGATTTAAAAATATATAAGGATAAACAAGAGGTCGCCGAGCAATTTTCCAATTATTTGGTAGACCAGTTAAAAGATAAAGAAACATTTCACGTGGCCTTATCCGGAGGGAGCACCCCAAAAATTGTGTTTGATGTGCTGGCCGATAATTTTGCAGGCAAGGTGGATTGGAGCAAGGTACATTTTTATTGGGGAGACGAACGTTGTGTTCCTCCCTCCGATGATGAAAGTAACTATAAAATGACGGTGGAGCACTTGTTTTCCAAAATTGACGTTCCTGAGGAAAACATACACCGCATTTTGGGTGAAAAGGACCCAGCGAACGAAGCGATGCGATATGCGAACCTATTGGAAATAAATTTAGATAGGATAGAAGGAGTGCCCCAATTTGATTTGGTGATATTGGGCATGGGGGACGATGGACATACGGCCTCCATATTTCCACACGAAATCGATTTGTGGGATGCCAAGGACCATTGTGTGGTGGCCACTCATCCGGACTCTGGTCAAAAAAGGGTATCCATAAATGGTAAAGTTATCAATACGGCTAAAGAAGTAGCTTTTTTGGTCACCGGCGCATCCAAAGCCGAAAAGGTAGAAGCTATTGTGGATAAAACCGAAGGTTCTGACGCGTACCCGGCATCTTTGGTGAATCCGGATTCAGGAAATCTCGTTTGGTTCTTGGATGAGGAGGCTGCAGCGAAGCTTAATCAAAATCCATCTTAACGTTTTCTCCCTCTAGAAACTCAAGATATTCGTTGACTTTAAAGTTGTTCGATTCATATTTGCTATCGCGTTTAAATGCAGATTGCTTACGTTCCTTACTTCGGGCAAAACGACGGATATCTTGTTTTGTTTTTAGGATAAGACCAGGTATGGATTTGTTCTTGCCATCCTTTCCTTTGGCAACCATAGTAAAATAGGAGGAGTTACAATGTTTGACTTCTCCTGTTGTTACATTTTCAGACTCTACACGCACGCCCACGACCATTGAGGTCCTACCGGTATAATTGATGGAAGCTTTCAACGTAGCCAATTCCCCAACCTCGATAGGATTTAGAAAATCAACCCGATTTACCGAAGCTGTCACACAATAGCTTTGAGAATGTTTAGAGGCGCAGGCAAAGGCTATTTGGTCCATAAGATTAAGAATGTGTCCACCGTGCACCTTGCCACCAAAATTGGAGTGGGAGGGGAGCATGAGTTCGGTGATGGAAACCCTACTTTCTCTGGATGATTTAAATTTTTTCATATTAATTCCTAAAAATCGGTGATTTCTCTGATTTTACTTCTGTGATAAAATATTTGGTGTCGCCCAACCAAAAAAAGGTAGAGTAGCGTTCTTTATAGGTCACTTTGATGTACTGCCCTTGGAACTCTTTCATTTTTTCTATGATTTCCTGCTCACCATCTTCTACGGAGAATGAAAATACATTGGTACCCGATAATCCCTGACTGATTTGTCCTTCCCACGTTTTTACTATTACGCCTTTTCGACTGAACTTAATAAGTTCCCCGGAACGGTAACCTTCGCTATAGGGCACATAATAGATAAAGGCAAAATACCCCACAATGCCAACAACTACGGCAACTATAAAAATGGTCAGGAATTTTTTCATGGTAGCGTTTTTAGTTAAGTTCCTCAAGGTCATCATCCAATGCGCGCTTGAGCAGTTTATCGTCTATACTCTTACTGGCCTTGGCTCCCAAGGATTTTAATTTTTCCACCCGTTTGATGAGGTTGCCACGCCCTGTTAGCTTTTTCATTGTGCTCTGGTAGGTGTTTTGTACCGTTCCGATTTGATTACCGATCTTTAAAAGTTCATCGGTCAAATTGGTAAAAGAATCGTACAATTTGCCAGCTTCGGTGGCAATTTCAATGGCAAATCGCTTTTGTTTGTCGTTTTTCCAAAGGTTGTCCACCAACTTTAAGGCCGCCAACAGTGTGGATGGAGTCACGATGATCACATCCTTCACAAAGGCATCCTCGTACAGATTGGGCTCAAAGGCCGAAGCGATTGCAAAAGCAGGCTCTGTTGGAATGAACATAAAAACGGTATCCGGGCTTTCGTCAATCAAAAGCTGATAGTTTTTCTTGCTCAACTCTTCTACGTGCCTTTTAATGGAATCGATATGTTGCTTCAAGTAGATTTCCCGTTGTTTCTCGTCTTCTTCCGATACATATCGTTCAAAATGAACAATGGACACCTTGCTATCCACGATCATTTTCTTACCATCCGGTAAATGAATCAGCACATCGGTTTGGTATCGTTTTCCATCCTCGTCCTTAAAACTGTCCTGTAGCGTGTATTCTCTATCTTTGGTGAGCCCGGATTTCTCTAAAATGCGGGTCAAGATTACTTCGCCCCAATTCCCCTGTATTTTTGAGTCTCCTTTTAAGGCCTTGGTCAGGTTTTCGGCCTCTTGGGTAATTTTAAGGTTCTGGCTGCGTAAATCAAGTAATTGTTGTTTTAAGGCAGCGTGCAGACCAAAGTTTTCCTGCTGGGATTTCACCACTTTTTCCTCAAACTCTTTAATTTTTTTATTGAGGGGGTCCAGGATGTTGTCAATGTTTTCTTTGTTGCTCTTGGTGAACTTTTCACTCTTCTCGTCAAGAATCTTATTCGCTAGGTTCTCAAATTCTTTGGTGAACTTTTCCTGAAGTTTTTCCAGTTCTTGTTTTTGTTCCAGCAGTTTTTCTTCCAGGTTGTCAGATTTGGATTCTTCACGGGCAAGGGCAACTTCCAGCTCTGATTTTTTGGCTTGAACCTCCTTTAATTCCTCCTTTAAAGCACCTTCCACTTCTTTGGATTTGATTTCCCTGTCTTGCCAGACACTCTCGGTAGACTTGGTTTTCAGTTTTTGAATATACACCCCCACAAAGAGCCCAATGGCCAATGTGATGATGAAGCCTATAATAATGTAGATAAGTTCTGCGCCCATTAAAAATTTTCTGAAGGATAAAGATAACGGATTCCGATTGATGCCGAAATGGAAAGTGTACTTACTTATTCACTTTAAAAGTTCCCGTTTCATGGTCAAATTGTACCATTTCCGAAGGAAATAACGTATCAAAGTGTTTTTGTTCAATAAGTTGACAAGGGTCTCCGAAGGGATGGTCCTTTCCGTCCAAAATCAATATTCGGTCACATAACTGAATGGCCAATTCAATTTCGTGGGAGGTGAACAGGATGGTCTTTTGTTTGTGGTGCGCCAGTTCTTGAAGCATTTTTAAAATCTGCACTTTGTGGTACAAATCCAAATGCGTGGTGGGTTCATCCAACAGAATCAATGAAGTGTCCTGTGCCATTGCTCGTGCCACCAAAACCCGTTGTAGCTGTCCATCACTAAGTTCGTGGCATTTGTTGTTTCGGAGTTCGTTCAGTAAAAAGGCATCCAAGCTCGCCTGAATTTGTTGTTTGTCCTTTCTGTTTATAGTACCCAACCAATTGGTATAAGGCTGACGTCCCAACGCAATCAATTCTTGTACCGTGAGATTTTTGGAAGCAGGGGGTTCTGTCAAAACCACACTGAGTTCTTTGGATAAGGTTGCCGAGGTATATTTTTCCAGTGGTTTGTCATTTAAGATTATATCTCCTGAAAGTTTGGTTTGGAATCCGCCCAATGTCCGGAGCAAGGTTGATTTCCCGATACCGTTAACACCAACAACACCGCAGAGCATTCCAGCCTCCAAATCAAAATTGATGTTTTTTGCAACAGTTTTAGTACCGTAACCAATGGATACATCGCTAATGGACAATATATTTTTCCCTGTTTTTGCCATTAGAACATCATTTTACGTTTACGGACCAAAAGCCATATCACCACAGGAGCCCCAACCAAGGATGTGATTGCGTTTATGGGCAAAACACTGGCAGAGTTGGGCAGTTGCGCCAAAGTATCGCACAGCAGCATTAAAATGGCGCCGTAGAGCATTACAGCGGGAATCAATACTTTATGTTCCATGGTATCAAAAATCTGTCTGGTCAAATGGGGTACGGCCAAGCCTACAAAAGCAATGGGTCCAGCAAATGCCGTGATTCCGCCAGCCAATAACCCTGTTGCGATGATAATGGTCATTCTGGATTTTTTCAAGGATACCCCTAGGCTTTGGGCATAATTCTCGCCCAAAAGAAAAGCGTTCAACGATTTTATGGAGACAATACTTAACAAAATACCCACAGTTACGATGCTTCCCAACAAAAGCAGTTGGTTTACGGATAGATTGCCGACGCTTCCGAAGGACCAAAAATTGAACCGTTGTAAATCCTCAGCACTGGAAAAATAGGCAAGAACGCTCACGATTGCTGAGGTTATACTACCGAACATCAACCCAATAATAAGCAGGGCCATGGTGTCCTTAACCCGTTGGGCCACAATCATAACTGTCAAGAGCACCAAAAAACTACCTATGCTTGCAGCCATCGAAAGGGTGATGTCTCCCAAAAATGATAAGGAAGTGTACCCTGCAAAAATAGAGGTGCCCATCAAAAGAATAGCGGCACCTAAACTTGCCCCCGAACTGATTCCCAATACAAACGGACCTGCCAAGGGATTCCGGAACAGGGTTTGCATTAAAAGTCCGCTCAGCGAAAGTCCGGCTCCGACCAAAATGGAGGTAAACGCTTTTGGTACCCGATAATCCCATATGATGTATTCCCAAGAAGCAATTTCCGGAGTTTCTCCCAACAAGGTGGACATTGTATCTGGAAAAGGTATGGTGACCGACCCCGAACTTATGTTCAAAAGCAACGAACATAGCAAGGCCAGCAACATCAGTATAAAAGAGAACCGATATGTTCTGGAACCTTGCATTTACGGTAACGGTTTAATGAATTGCAGTTCGTGTTTGGGCAATACTTCCGGATGTAATATTTTGATAAGGTCTCTTAACACCAAATCGGGGCGGTGAGGAGCCAACTCGTAAAAAATGAGTCCTCCAGTTTCGCCTTTGTCAATGGCATTGGAGTAGACGCTTTTGTTTTTATAGGCATCGAACTCTTGGTGATGTGGATTGGCCTCGGCCAATTCGGTGTAAGTGGTCACTGCAGATGGATTGAACCAAAATTCAGCACCTTGCGCCTTCTCCAAAACCGATTCCAAACTGAGCCCTATGCTGCCCGTTTCAGTATTGTTGGCCCAGAGATAATCGGAATTGGCATCGTCTAAAAACTTGGCCATCCAACTTTTGCCACCAGCTACGTACCAAACATCTTTGTATAATCCGCCAGTTAAAACAGTTGGTTTGCTTTGTGCCTTTTGGGCGATTTCTTTGGCCTTTTGATATGATGATGCAACGGATGCAAAAATACTATCGCCCAAGGCTTCTTTTTCAAAGAAAGGCGCGAAGAACTTTATCCATTCCGCTTTTCCCAGGGGGGTGTGTTCCACCCAGTCACCGTTGTAGACTACTGGTGTTCCCGATTTCTTGATGATTTCGTAGGCATTATTCTCATTATTGATGCTAAACCCTACGATGAGTTCCGGCTTCAAGGCGAGCACTATTTCGGTATTGAGCATATCGTTCATGCCCAAATTTTGGATTTGCCCACTTTCTACCAGTTCTCGAGCCTCCGGGGAAGAAATGTAATCCGTATTGGGAAAACCGACCACAGTGTTCAGTTCGCCGAGCTGTAGCAACGGTTGAATATGTGTAGTGGAGGTGAGCACCACTTTTTCTATCGGTGTTCCGATAATGGCATCATAGGCATCCCTTGGAAAGGACATTGTCGCCAATTTTTCCTTTGGTACCAGTGCATATTTGAAACTGTCCGAACCTGGCCAAGCATTGGAGACTTCAATAATGGTGATATCACCTTCATGTTGTACGGTAAAACCGGTTGCATGTGCAATACTTGAGGCTTGTTCTTGGTTTTGAACCGGTTGCTTTTTTTCTACTTGTTTGCACCCCATTAAAACAACCAGAAGAAGGCTCAGGAATAAAATTGACCGTTGTTTTTTTGCCATGAGTCAAAAGTAAGATTATTTAATTTTTGCGGAAAAAGATTAAACAGATTGATTAGTTTTGACCCCGAATTTTGGTTCGCACGGAGTTTTCGTGGGATTAAAAGGGAATCCGGTGCAATACCGGAGCTGTTCCCGCAACTGTAAATGTATGCCAAACTGGTTTTGGCACCTCGTAAAGAAAGAGGGTGTTGCTTTTCTACATGCCCACTGTTCAATTTGTTGAATGGGAAGGGCGAGCAACAATACAAAAGCCAGGAGACCTGCCATATTCAAACAATCAATGTTAAACTTTCGGGATAAAAGTTTACGTATGGGCATCATACTATTCTCCCGTTTATTCAATTAAACGAAATGAAAAAAAATCATTTATGGTTAATTACCGCTGTCTTGGCGGGGCAAGGAATTTTTGCGCAAAATGTACAGCAAGATTCACTTAGAATGCAGCAACTTGATGAGGTTGTGGTAAGCGATTCAAAATTTGAGTTGAAACGTGAAAACTCCGGTAAAACGGTCATCAAAATTACTGCAGAGGAAATGCAGCGCAACCAGGGCAGGACCGTTGCGGAAATCATCAATACCAAAAGCGGAATCGAGATTGCTGGGAGCCGTGGTAGGGACGGTGATGTTCTAGGGGTGTATGCCCGAGGTGGTCGTGGTCGTCAGGTTTTGATTATTATCGATGGTGTTCGTGTACAGGATCCATCTACATTTTCCGCAGAATATGACCTTCGATTGTTGTCACCAAACACTATCGAATCCATTGAAATTATTAAAGGAGCGGCAAGTACGCTTTATGGTACGAATGCGGTAACGGCTGTGATCAACATCACAACAAAAAAGAGCTCCGAAAAGAAGATTGCAGGTAATTTTGAAACGAGTGTAGGGACCAATCAAACTGCCGATGACCAGAATTATAATATCGGAAGCATTCAAAATTCCGCGAATGTGAACGGAACTTTGGGCAAGTTCAATTATGGGGTCGATTTTTCTAACCGATATAAAAGTGGGCTATCCGCGGCGGTGACCCCAGAAAATGAAGAGGATGTTTTTTCGCACTTCAGCACCAATGTGAAGCTGGGCTATCAGTTTGCCGAAAATTTTGGGGTGCAGGTGTACGGAAACCAGACCAAGTTTAGGAACGAGTATGATGCTACTATGGCAGAAGCTGATAATTTGGGCGAAAATGAGCAACAGCGAGTAGGGTTGTCATCGGAATTTGGCTATGGTAAAGGTTCCATTCACTTGAATACAGCCTATACGGATTATGAGTCTGTGGCCAATGACACCTTTGGTGAAAGTATCACCGAGGGAAGCAACTGGGTGTTGGATGTGTACAACAAATATGTTTTTGGAGAGCAGTTCCACACCATTTTAGGGTTGAACTATATTAAGGACGAGGCCATCTTTGCTGATGAAGTGGATTTTACTATTGTTGACCCTTATGCCAATGTGGTGTATGTTTTAGATTTTGGATTGAATTTGAACGCGGGTGCAAGACTGAACACTCACTCGGAATATGGAAATCATTTTGTGTACAACGTGAATCCATCTTATGTGTTTGATACGGAAAATGGGTATGTGAAGCTGATGGGTTCGTATGCTACATCGTACATCACACCTAATTTAACGCAGTTGTTTGGTGCTTTTGGTGGTAATCCAGAATTGGAGCCTGAAGAAAACTCGACCATTGAAGGGGGTATTGAATTTAAACTTGATAGTACTTTCCGAATCAGCACAGTTTATTTTGATAGAAATGAAACCAATGCCATTGGATACGATGCCAATTTTATGAGCATTAATGTGGCCGATGAAATTGATGCCAATGGGGTAGAGGTAGAAGCTACTTGGTTGCCCTTGAATAATTTTAGTGTCAACGCCAACTATACTTTTACAGAAAGAAAAGGTGACAATGCTATTCGTATTCCAAAGCACAAGGCCAATGTATCTTTATGGTACCAGTTTTGTGCAAGTACGGATGCCTCTCTAACCTATGCGTATACGGGCGAGCGTTTTGACACAGACTTTGCAACGTACTCGGACATTGCCTTGGAACCGTTTTCATTATTGAACTTTTCCGTTAGGCACGAACTGATACAGAATAAACTTAATGTATTCTTGAATGCGGATAACTTGTTGAACGAAGATTACAGGGAGTTGCTCGGATTCACGACCCGAGGACGAAACTTTAGGGTGGGTCTCAACCTAAACCTTTAAAAAAAAAAGCGGCCAATTGGCCGCTTTTTTAATTACTTGTTAAATTTCAATGGCTTGTCCAAATACATATTGTCTTTCACGGGAGTGTGCAACCTAGAAGAGGTAAAAGACTCAGCAGGCATTCTCACAGTAAAATCTATTTTCGCAGAACCACCAGAAATTTCTTGAAGGGCACGGGCTAAAAGCGGCTCGTTTACATTACCCAAAACACCAAGGTTGGTCAAATCTTCACCAAGGGTAATATCTGGAACTAGACCGCTCGTGTAATCATAGAATCCATCTGCATTCTCGTTCCGCCCAACAAGGGGTTGTATTCCCCAACTATTGTTTGGATTTATGTCACCTTCTCTACTGGAAGAATAAAGAAAAGGGAGGTCTTGGTCTGGATCATCGACCAATGTAATGGAAAATTCATTTTTTCCGCGAGTGGTTGTACCAATGTGGATAACATCTATATAAGGTTCAAGGCCGTTCATGACCAATTCGCTTGCCGAAGCAGAACCATTTGTTGCAATAACAAATACTCTATTCAGGTTTAATGAGTTTATAGGGCTGTTAGCAGGAGGGGGAGTGTTGCTTTCAAAATAGTCGGTGAGGGAAGCATCGCTAAATGCTGCTTGGACTTTTGAGTTCCAACGTTGCCTAATATAAACTTCTTGTGTTTTGGTACCATAGATCATACTGGCCAAAAGGCGAGAAGTGTTTACATTGCCACCAGGATTGTAACGCATGTCCAACACCAACTCTGTAGCACCATCCGTCTTAAATTTTGCAAAAGCATCATTCAAATCTTCATTAAAACTGCTTAAAAAGCGATTGTACATCAAATAAGCAACCTTAGTGCCGTTCACATCCAGAGTTTCCGCAATCAAGATAGGGTCTTCTATTTGGTTCTCTATTTTGGTAAGTTGAACTTCTTTATCATTGTTGGAAATAGTTTCGTTTTCAACTGTGGCCATGCCCAAGGTATATGTGCTGTTGTTGCCAAATAAGAGTTCGGTGTAGTTGCTATCTGTCAATTGAATGCCATCTACCCTAGTAAAAAAATCACCTCTTTGTATATCTTTGGTTGATGCATTTGAACCGGGCCAAACGTAAAGTACGTAACCAAAGACATCGTTGGTATTTCCAATATAAGACAATCTAAATTCCAGGCCATTACTTTGAGAAATACCAGAGAGGCTGTTTACAAGTTCTTTATAATCTTCGTTAGCAAAACTGAATCGGTCTATGGCAGCTTCTTCCCCAACTATTCTCTCATGATCATTACATATACTGTAGTAAAAATTCTCTGGGTCGGGATAAGATTCTAAAAATGCGGTGTATTCGGCATTGGTGGAGAACCTATCATCAGCAAGATCGGGAACATCGCCCTGCCAAAAATACCATAGGTTCATGGCCTGCCACATAAAGTTCTGAGCAGCAACATCTGCAGTTGGGTCCGGGTCGGGGGTTGGACCAGGTTTAATGCCGTTGTCATCATTGCTACAGGATGCCAGCAACAAGGACAATCCTAAAAACAGGAAATAATACTTTTTCATAGCTTAATTTTTATTGAATTTACTCAAATTTTGTTCCAAATTTATCAGAGGTGTAGGTTGGATTGAGTAAAATTACATGGTAAACCATGCAAATTTCCTTTGCAAAATAGGTTTATATAGGCAGATAGCAAATTTTTTGTAACAATTTTCGATATGTATCGTCTGGATAGTGTAGGTCGGTAGTAACGACACAAAAACAACTAAGACAACCAAATGAAACAAACAGAATTTTTAAATGTGGTTTTGCCCTTTCAGGACAAACTGTACAGGCTCGCAAAGCGACTGTTGGTTTCCAGGGAAGAAGCTGAAGACGCCACCCAAGAAATTTTGTTGAAGCTTTGGTCAAAGAACGAGTCCATGTCAAAGTACAAAAATGTAGAGGCCTTTGCCATGACGATGACCAAAAACTTTTGTTTGGACCGTTTAAAGTCCAAGCAAGCAGGAAACCTAAAATTGGTCCATAGCAATTATAGCGATGAAACCACCTCTTTACAAAAGCAATTGGAAGCAGAGGACAGCATAAGTTGGATGGAACGAATTATGAAGAAACTGCCAGAACAACAAAAAATGATATTGCAGCTACGGGATGTAGAGCAATATGAGTTCGAAGAGATATGCGAACTCTTGGATATGAAACCCACAGCGGTGCGCGTGGCACTGTCGAGGGCGAGAAAAACAGTAAGGGACGAATTAATAAAAAAACACAGCTATGGAATTGGGTAACATAGAAAAAATATTGGAAAAGTATTTCGAGGCCACTGCGACAGTGGAGGAAGAAAGAACACTTAGGGAGTATTTTGCACAAGACGAGGTCGCACCTCACTTGGAACAGTACAGGCCTATGTTCAGTTACTTTTCCATGGCGAAGGAAGAAAAGTACACCAAGCAGGTTCCATTAAAACCTAGAGTAAACTATTACAAGTGGCTATCCGTTGCGGCGGCAGTAGTTTTGACCTTCGGTATTTATTTTGGTAATCAGTACCAAGAAACAAAACGTTTGGAGGAACAAAAAGCAGCATACGCTTACCAAGAAACCAAAAAGGCTTTTGAACTCTTAGCGGAAAATTTTAACAAGGGCACAGAAAAGGTGGCCTATCTAAAAGAGTTCGAAGAAGCAAAAGAGAAAATTTACAACAACAATTAAAAAAACGAAACAAGATGAAGAAGTATATTTTAATCGCAGTAATGGCAGCTTTGCCTTTGACAGGGTTTTCACAATCCCTTTTTGACAAGTTTGAAGATTTGGATGAGGTCACATCCGTAGTGGTAAACAAAAGCATGTTTAATCTGCTTGCAAAAATCGATGTGGAGGTGGATGACCCCGAAGCACAGGACTTTATGGATATTGCAAGTAGCTTAAAAAGTTTGAAGGTGTTTACTACAGAGGACAAAAAAATCGGTAGTGATATGAAATCTTCCGTGGATAGCTATCTAAGGTCTTCTAAAATGGAAGAGTTGATGCGAGTGAAGGACAAAGATGCCAATGTGAAATTCTACATTAAAGAAGGACGTGATGCCGACCACGTGAGCGAACTGTTGATGTTCGTAACAGGCTTGGGCGATGTAGAGGCAAATGGTAGAAAGTTTGAAACGGTAATCCTATCACTTACAGGGGATATTGACCTGAACAAAATTGGCTCATTGACCAAAAAGATGAACTTGCCCGAAGAGCTTAACGAAGCTGGCAAGAAGAATTAAGCATACTACGGTTGACAATAGTAGGTAGGGAATTGTAACAAAACACAGAAACTCCCAACTTATTATTGTCAATCGATTTTTAGATTTCAGAATCAATCAAAAACATAGAAAAGATGAAACAGATCATTAAAACCATGTTGGTGGCCGGGGCGGTACTTTTCGCTTCATGTGCTTCTCAGCCAAGTTTACAGGAATATTATGTGGACAATTCGGAGAATCCTAACTTTCTTTCCATAGATGTTCCGGCAAGTATTTTAAAGCTGAACGAGGAGGAATTGAACCCAACGCAAAAGGAAGCCATCGAATCCCTCAGAAAATTCAATCTATTGGCTTTTAAAAAGAATTCCGAGAACCAGGTCGAATATGAATCGGAAAAGAAAAAAGTACGCGAGATACTCAAGGGAGATGACTTTGTGGAGTTGATGAAAATCAATTCAAAATATGGCAAGGGAGTCATTAAGTATCTAGGTGATGAAGATGCCATTGATGAGGTGATCATTTACGGAGATAGCGAGGATAAAGGCTTTGCTCTTGTCCGCGTACTGGGTAAAAACATGAACCCAGCGCATATTATCCAATTGATGCAGGCCATTCAAAAATCCGACTACAAAGGTGAAGGGCTGGGCGAAATTGGGGATTTTCTAAAAGGCTAGGATTTATCAAAATATAAAATTTTGAAGGGCGACGTTTGTCGCCCTTTTTGTTTTTCCAATGTTTTAAACGAATAAACGAGTGACCTTGTTTAGTATCTTAGTGTCTCATTATAAGAAAACTAACAAAACCAAAACCTCATGGAAAAAGCACAAGAATGGTTCGATTATGGAATTGAGCTGTCAAAAGAATTTGGCCCTAAGCTCGTAACCGCACTCATCATTTACTTGGTGGGTATGTGGGTGGTGAACAAAATCATCAAAGGAACCCGAAAGGTCATGTCCAAAAGCAAATATGATCAATCCCTCCAGAAATTTTTACTGAACCTGTTCTCCTGGGCGCTAAAAGTATTCTTGATAATCATAGTAATTTCCAGACTGGGAGTGGATGTCACCACTTTTGCCGCGGTAATAGCCGCTGCCGGTCTTGCCATCGGCCTTGCACTTCAAGGTTCCCTATCCAATTTTGCTGGCGGGGTGCTTGTCATGATTTTTAAACCGTATAAAATAGGAGACCTTATCGAGGCACAAGATGTATTGGGTAGGGTAAAGGGCATCGAAATATTTACCACGAAGCTCATAACTCCCCAAAACAAGCTCGCGATAATTCCAAATGGCGCCATTGCCAACGGAAACATCATCAATTATACAGCAGAGGGTAAAATGCGGGTCGACACAGTAATCGGAGTAGGATACGATGAGGACATTAAAAGGACAAAGGAAGTGCTGTTGAAAGTATTGACCTCAAATAAAAAAGTACTCACGGACCCTGCCCCATCGGTCAATGTGTTGGAATTGGCTGACAGCTCCGTGAATTTTGCCGTTCGTCCCTTCTGCAAGCCAGAGGATTACTGGGATGTGTATTTTAACACCTACGAAAATTGTAAAATAGCCCTTGACGAAGCAGGTATCGAAATTCCTTACCCGCATCGCGTACAGGTGCAAAAAGAAGGTTGATTATCCTCCCTTCACTAAAGACATTAAACCCCGGTGTAATTCGCTGGGGTGATTTGTTTCAGTTCGGCTTTGATCTCATCCGAAACTTCTAGTGTTTCAATAAAATCAGCGATGGATTTCTGATTGATTTTCTCGTTGGTACGTGTCAAACCTTTTAAAGCTTCATATGGGTTTGGGTAGCCTTCCCTTCTTAATATGGTCTGGATAGCTTCCGCAACAACGGCCCAGTTGTCCTCCAAATCCTGTTCAAACTTGGCTTGGTTCAATACCAACTTGTTCAACCCTTTTAAAGTAGATTGAAACCCAACAATGGTATGTGCAAAAGGGACTCCAACATTACGCAGTACCGTACTGTCCGTAAGGTCACGTTGCAATCTAGATATAGGCAGTTTAGCCGATAAATGCTCAAAAATGGCATTGGCCAATCCTAAATTTCCTTCTGAATTTTCAAAATCGATTGGATTTACCTTGTGCGGCATGGCAGATGAACCGACTTCTCCTTTTTTGATTTTCTGTTTGAAGTAATCCATGGATATGTAGGTCCAAAAATCCCTATCCAAATCAACTAAAATCGTGTTGATGCGCTTAAGACAATCGAACAAAGCGGCCATATGGTCGTAATGTTCAATTTGCGTCGTCGGGAAAGAGTGGTGCAAGCCTAGCTTTTCCTGCACAAACTTTTTTCCAAAGGCTCTCCAATCATTGGTTGGATAAGCAACTTTGTGAGCATTGTAGTTTCCAGTAGCACCTCCAAATTTTGACGCACTGGGTATATCGTTCAATAAATTGAACTGTTCCTTGAAACGCTCTACAAAAACATCGATTTCCTTGCCCAAACGGGTAGGGGACGCCGGTTGACCGTGCGTTCTGGCCAACATGGGAATGTTTTCCCATTCCTTGGCAAGCTCTTTCAACTTTTCAAAAACATCCAGATAGGACGGTATGTATACATCGTTTATAGCTTCCTTGATAGATAATGGAATAGCTGTATTGTTGATGTCTTGCGATGTCAGTCCAAAGTGGATAAACTCCTTATATTTTTGAAGGTTTAGCGCATCAAACTTTTGTTTGATAAAGTATTCCACCGCTTTGACATCGTGGTTGGTGGTTTTTTCTATATCCTTGATGGCCTGTGCATCTTCCGTAGAAAACTCTTGGTAGATTTTCTGTAGCTCCGGGAATAACGCCGTATTAAAATCAGCCAATTGTGGTAAAGGAATCTCGCAAAGCGCGATAAAATACTCAATCTCTACCAGTACACGGTATTTGATAAGGGCTTCTTCCGAAAAATAGTCTTTTAAGGCTTTGGTCTTGTTTCTATATCTACCGTCAATCGGCGAAATGGCGTTCAGTTGTGTCAGCGACATGGTACAGAAAATTTTGAAAGGGTCAAAGATACTTAAACGTTGCGGTTTAGACACCCATTTTGGCCAACTTATCCAGAGTTTTTTTTGCCCGGTTTTGGTATCCAGTGCTGCCATTGGCATAGCTTTCTTCCAGAACTAGTTTGAGTTCGGGATGGACCCAATCAAATTTCAGACCTAGATAGTACAGACTTGTCATGGCAAAAACCTTAGGTGCCATGTTCATGGGGCCAATGAGCCAATCAAAGCAAGCGGTCATTATTTTTTCCAAGTGGTCATTGGTCATATTTTGAACAAACTCTGGATTCTTTTTTTTGAAATAGGCCTCACATAACATTTCGCACACATGGGCGATGGGTCGGATACAGGATTCGGATTTTAATTCTGAAAGGCCATTGACGAAGTCATCCATAAACGGAAGGATAAGGTTCAGTTTTTTTCGCATCAAGTGGTCAAAGGTCCAACTGGCATTGAACGTACCCTCTTTGTCCTCAATCAAAACCTTCTGATAAAGCACTTTGACCAACAGGGGCTCATCTTCCAATTGAAGGACCAACCCATCAATTTGCTGTTTGGAAATTCTACCGGAATCAAGGACTATATGGAGTTGCTCCCGGGTCATGTATTGCGGTTAAGTTGGCTTACGAGCTCGGGAATTCCGGTGGAGGCTGTTTTCGGTATTACAGTAAGGTTATCAAAATCTACAGACCTGATATTGGGTTTGGGGTCAATAAAGTATATCGGTGTTTGTTTTGGCGCATAATGAATCAAACTTGCCGCAGGGTAGACCTGCATTGAAGTGCCCACGATAATCAAAACCTCTGCTTGTTGGGTAATCTCGGCCGCAGTTTCCAACATAGGGACCATTTCACCAAACCATACGATATGTGGTCGCAATTGATGACCATTATCGTCTAGATCGCCTAACACCAAGTCCTTTTTCCAATCTAGAACATGGTTTTCATTCACAGTACTTCTAACCTTGAACAATTCCCCGTGTAAGTGTACTACGTGCGAGCTACCGGCCTGTTCGTGAAGATTATCCACATTTTGGGTAACGATGCTCACATCAAAACGTTGCTCCAGTTCTGCCAGGGATAAATGTCCCCTGTTCGGAGAAACATCCAATAATTGTCGTCTTCGTTGATTGTAAAATTCAAGAACGAGTTCCGGATTTTTGGCAAACCCTTGTGGAGAGGCAACCTCCATTACATCATGCCCTTCCCAAAGCCCGTTTTCATCACGAAAGGTCTTAAGCCCACTTTCGGCGCTCATTCCTGCTCCTGTGAGTACTACAATTTTTGGTTTGGACATATTTTTGGCTTTTTTTCAAAACTAGTCTTCTTTCCAGTTTTGAAGACGGTCCAAATATAAATAGCTTTCAACAAATGCCCGATGCTCATTACTTGTCATCGTTTCCAAAAGATTCAATGCCGATATATAACTGGCCAAATTACCATTGGAGGAGTAAAACTTACCATCTTTTACAAAAGTTACCAAACTATCGTTCTGAACTTTTAGGTTGGGATAATCCTTTTGAAGCTGTTCACCACCACCTATCCAAGTTACAATTTTCTTGCCGTCCGCAATTCCGGATTTACCAATCAGCTGCGCGCCGGCACAATTACTTACGGTGTATTGGGTTTCTTCATTTTTTCTTTTGATGAATTCCACAATTTTTTCATTGTGTACTTGAGCATACATATCGTAGGCACTGGGAACAAACAATGCGGTCAATTTAGGACAATTGTCAAACGTGTAATCGGGAATAAAATGCATGCCTTCTTCGGTGGTTATCGGGTTTTCTGTCTCGGCTATTGTGATTACGTTAAAGAGTTGTTCTCCATCTGCTGTCGGTTTTGCAAATACGTCAGAGGTTGCTACAACTTCACTTTGAAGCACTCCGTTATACATTAAAAGTCCAATGGTGGGCAAGTCTTCTTTGAATGGTTTTAGGTGTTTGGTCAATGTATCCGATTGGATTGTGGTGGACTGATTTTCGGATTCTTCGCCATTAACTGAGTTTTTTGACTTATTGGTATTACAGCTAGAAAGTAAAACAGCGAGCAATAGAACCAGAGGAGTTTTCATATATCTATTTTGATTGGGTTTAATTTATCTGTCACAAAGCTACCTATCAAAACCTGAATAAAAATTAAACTGGTTTAAGAACATTTTAGAAAAGTATAAATTTTTTAAAATCTGCATGCGGTGTCCAAATAAGCTCCATCAAATTTTTGAATGATTTTCGTGGATTCAGGTTTTTTGTTGGATACATTTTGATTTGCATGAAGTTTCAGCCTTACCAAATCTACCAGCTTTTTATCCGTTATCTTCCGATTTTTGCATTTGAATCCATGCACTATGATTATTTGCAGCTTGTTCCGCCCACTGTGTGATTCGCGGCCCAAAACATTCCAGTATCGCATCCACACCAATAACAGTCCCTTTGGCCAACCGACCTAGTAACGCAATGGGCAAGGTGTTCTCGGAGGAGTCCAATACATACCCGTGATTATCCGTTACAACACCTAGTTCGTCATGAACCGCTTGTATCATCCCGTCCGAAAGCATATTTCTTACTAAGGAAGATGTTACTTCCTTAATTTTGGGCTGGTCCAGAACTGAGTCAACCATAATGTTGGCGGTTATTAACTTGTTGGAATTTGCTAATCTCCAACCTTCATTTACCATTTCAATTTTTGGATTGTTCACAAAATCCAAATTCAACACTCCGGCCTTATTTAAAGCAATCAATTGTTGAATAGCCTCCACAGGTGGTCCGTAGGAATACCTTTTTGTAGACTCATCCAACATTACAATCTCGGCAAACACATTGTCCGAGCATGCATTGTAAGAAAGTTGTTTGTACATCGAAGGTTGGCAATGCCGCCAAACCTGTCCAATGCAAAAATCCAAACTGATTGCTTGCTGGCCAGTGGCCATATCCACAAATAGGTTCATCATGGAATCCACAGATTCGTTTTGGGACACAATAGCAGGGTCATTCAAAGTAGGATTTTGTAACCAATTTTTAATGATGCTTTCTATTCTGGGTTGTTCAAGTTGTTGTGGGTTGATACTCTTTGGCAGTTTCAAGAAAATCTCAGCAGCAATCGGGGCGAATGCATCAAGCAGAAAATCAATATTCTCAGCGGTTTTCTGTGTCTTTCTGTTTCCGATTAGGATTTCAAAATTTTCCAATTGAGTTGCCGAAGGTGCAAACCAATCGTCTATTTTTTTATTTAAGGATTTTGGAACGGGAGGTAGACCATCCAACGAAAAAGGAACCAATAGATTTTTAATCTTTTGGGTCGGAACATAAGTGCATTTCCGGGTTTTTTCGTTCTCGATTTGAAAATCTCCAAATTCTTTACCGATTCGCCTCGCCACATCAATCATGGTAAGACCAAAACCTCTTATCGCAACAACACTTTTCGAATCAAGATGTTTACATGATAGGATATTAGAAAGAGGATAGGCGTCTTGGAAGAGACTGATTCCGTTGTGGTTGTCTACATGATCCTTCCATTCGGCAAGTTGTTCGGAAATTTTGGTGGGTTGATGCCCAATTGTTAGCAAAATTTCGTCAAAATCACTGTAGATATTATTGCTTGTACAAATGTTGATTTTATTGTTTTCTACGAATTGAAGCTCATGCACTTCTTCGATATGTAAGGTGGCGTATCCTTTTTCTACTAAGGGGTCAATTAGCGAGCAGAACCTTTGATTTAGATATTTACCGATTTTACGGCGAGGAGGATAGGCATCAACTTCCTTGGATATATTATGGTCTATCCAGTCATGATAGGAAGGGAACGCAGGAACGGACAATCCTTTTTCATTGATTTCTTTTCTTTCATTGAGTTCCAAGATGCGTTCGGTGATGTTTATCCAATTGGAACCGGATTGGGTGGTGTCGTACACATGGCCATCACCAAAATTCCCGGAGGCCTCAAAGAGGGTAAAATTAAAGTTTTTAAAACTATTTTTCTTAATTAATTGAGCGACCAAGCACTCCAAGGCGTGTCCACCCCGTGGACCAACTCCTATTATTCCAAGGTTGCGTTTATCGGCCATTTAGTTTCTACCAACTTTTAGATATATTTTATATTAGTTGTTATTCATTGTCAAGGCGTTTGATCATCAATTTCATTTCCTTGATTTCTTTTCTTTGTGCTTCAATAATTTCTTGGGCCAATTGTTTTACTTCAGGGTCTTTGAGCTCAGCCCTGGTACTCGTCAAAATGGCTATGGAATGATGGGGAATCATGGCCTTCATCCACTTAACATCTTCAATGGGAACTTGTTTTCTTACCAAATATGTGGAAACAGACATCAGTATTAAGCTGCCCAGAACAATCGTTAGATTTTTCGTTTTGTTCGAATACATGTTTTTCATGAACAAGAACATAATAATGGCCATACCTCCTATACCAATAAAAGTCATGTACATTCTTGTCCAACTAAAAAAAACATGGCTCAGTTCATAGGTGTTGAAATACATGGTAATGTACATTGATATAGCCGAGCAGATAAGCATCAATGTAAATTTGGTATAATTTTTCATATCAATTTTATTGAGTTGTTTTTACAATCCTTTCCTGTGAAAGATTTTACCTTTCCTCCACCAATAAAACTGATATAAACTAATTAGTTTGCCCCTATTCCCTCAAAAGTTATCTTAATCGGTTTTATAGTGCCATCTGGATTGAATTCCATTTTGTCCATACAGGTTACGCGATGGTCACGGTCTTTGTTGGGAATGGGCCTGCGGTGATAGACTATGATCCATTCATCCGTTCCCGGTTTATTGATTACGGAATGGTGCCCTGCACCCGTGGCGATATCTCCTTCATTTGTTTCCAAGACGGTACCGATACGATTGTAAGGCCCCGTTGGCTTATCTGCCATAGCGTAGGCCACTTTGTAACTTCTATCGGTCCAGTTTCCTTCGGACCACATAAAATAATACATACCATTGCGCAGAAACATAAACGGACCTTCCACATAACCTTCTGGGGTGATTTCCTTGAACAGGCTTCCATCGTCCCAAGGCTCAAAGCCCGTGAAATCTTCGTTGAGTTTTCCTAAGTTGCAATGGCTCCATCCACCATAGAAGAAATAATGGGTGCCGTCCACATCCTTAAAAACAAATTGGTCGATAGGTTGTGCATCGTTATAGAAGCCGGAAATCAATGGCTCACCCAAATAATCTTCAAAAGGTCCGGCAGGGTTATCCGCAACGGCCACACCAATGCCTCCATAATGGTTGATGTCGTTATTGGGGTCGTAGGAGCTTCTTCCGGGCCGTTGAATGTCGTTGGCACCAAAGAATAGGTAGTACTTGCTATCTTTTTCAATGATTGAAGGAGCCCAAAGTGCCTGTCTCAACCATTTGATTTTGGTTGTGTCCAAAATACGTTCGTGCTTTTCCCAATTTACTAAATCTTTTGAGGAAAAGGCATCAAAATGAAGTTGCTTATCGTAATCATCCGAAAAGGTGGGGTAGACCCAATAGGTATCTCCAAAGACGATTCCTTCGGGGTCGGCATACCAGCCATCAAAAATTGGGTTGTTGCCTTTTTGTTCTTGATTTTGGGCTATTAGAGGCAAGGTTAATACAGCAAGGAGTGTGGTTAGAATAATTTTGAGGTGCATGGTTGTTTTTTAATATTTATAAGTAGTACTAGTGATTTTCTTGTTTGTTGTTTGTCAACGGGTCTTTAATGATTTTTCCATACAGGTATTTTTATGTAACTATCATTATGCCAGTCTATTTGCAATGGTTCATGCGCATCTTTTATGGTTTCTTCCGAAACAGGTTTGCCAGAACCGTAGTTTATAATCTCAAAAGGATGTTTGTTAATATTAAGCAATATAACAAGTTGGCTGCCTTTACCAATTTTTTTACTTACAAATCGTGTATTGGCAAAAGCTATATTTTCTTTTTGATACGGAACCAAGAGATTCCTTTTTGTAGGGTCTTGGGAATAACTTGCCCTACCGACATACCGCGTAAGAAAAAAGTAATTACCATCAGGCTTCAGCTCGTACAGGGCCAAAGAAACATCCATATCCTTTTTATTCATGGTCACGGACAAGTTTCCGCTAAATGAGCCATTTATAGAAAATTCTGTTTCAAAAGGCAAGGTTTTGAAGATAAGTCCCCCGCTTGCATCAAGAGAATCAAAAATAATTTGAGGCGTGTAATAGTTATTTTGATTTTCTCTATCGGCAAAGTCCACGGTTTGTTTTTTGAATGACTTCTTCTGGGGTTTCTGGGTATTCAAAGAAGTATCATCCAAATAAAGTGTCAAGGTATCGTTGTTTATTTTTCCCAAGGAAGGCGCATGTTTCCAGAGATTGGTTTCCATTACCTGGTAGTTTACCTTGTCCTTTAAAATTTCTGGCTTGGTTTTGCCCTTTAAAATATAATCCAGCCAGCTATATGCCAATTCCATCATATTGATGTTGGCCACGCTATCGATTTTATAGCCCATCAGGTCTTGGGATGGTTTTCGTTGGGCGCCCCAATGATCATATGGGCCTATCACCAAATAGTGTTCAGGATTTATATTGTACTTATTATGATTTTTAAAGTACTGGAGAGCCCCGACTTGTGAGTCATCATAGTAGCCGGTTGTCGTTAAAATGGGTATGTCGATATTGGCATATTCTTCTGGTGTAGGTACCATGGATTGCCAGTACTCATCATATGATGGGTGTGATAACCACTTTTGAAAAATAAAATTTTTATATCCGGCCAAGCTGTCCATGCTTTTAAAAGCAATGCCGTTTTCAAACCATTCAAAAGGCAGACTTCTTCTTATAGGCTCCTTTTTGTAGATATTGGCATGGGGCCAGTAGAGGCCTAGATTCATTTGTACGTTGTTTTCCATGGGAGTGTCGTAACCAGGCATCACAGCTACTTGTGGAACAATTGTTTTTAATGCAGGGTGGGGGCTCTTCATGGCTGCCCACTGCGAAAAACCGGTGTAGCTTCCGCCGTACATACCAACATCTCCATTGCACCACGGTTGCTTGCTTATCCATTCAATGATATCATAAATATCTGTAGCTTCATGTTCATAAGGCGCATAATTCTTTACATCCGTCCTTATTCCACGTGCATAGGCAACCACACCAACATATTCCTTGTCCGCAGATAGTTTAGCAAAGTATTGGTCCGATTCCCCCTGGTGATAAGTGGTGTAAAATAGTATTGCGGGCAGAGGCGTCTTGTTCTTTTTGTTTTGGACTATTGTTGCAGAAATATCAATATAGTCACGGGTTGGTATGGATACGCTGTCCTGAATATTGTAAACATTGTTGTTTTGTATCGAATTTTGGGCAAATATTGCAGAGAAACCGCAAAGGAAAATCAGGATAAATATGAGTTTTCTCATTAAGTTTTTAATGCTTGTCAATTAATGGCAGAACCTAAGATAGCAATTCCATCTTTCAAGAAATAGAAATTCCAATTTTTCCTATCTTGGTTTTATGTTTGATGATGATTTGTTGACATATCTGGAAACTTACCTCACAGAAGAACGCAAACAACGTTTTTTGGATGTTCTTCAACAACGAACGCGACATATTACCATTGCAGTTGAAGATGTGTATCAACTACACAATACCAGTGCCATTCTACGCAGCTGTGATGCCTTTGGCGTGCAGGACCTTCATGTGGTAGAAAATCGTTTTGGCAAACGTTTGGACAAGAATATTGCCATGGGAGCCGAACAATGGGTGGATGTGTATCGTTATAAAACGGTTACGGATTGTATTTCTACATTGAGGGAAGATGGTTATCGAATTATCGCTACCACGCCCCACAACGATTCCACATTGCTTCCCGATTTTTTTCCGAAACAAAAATGCGCCATCTTTTTTGGAACTGAGAGAAAGGGATTGTCCGAAGAGGTTATGCAACAAGCAGATGGGTTTTTAAAAATCCCGATGGTGGGCTTTTCGGAGAGTTTGAATGTTTCCGTATCCGCAGCTATCATCATACAGCAACTGGCCCAAAAAGTGCGGAATTCCCATGTGGATTGGCAATTATCTGATATAGAGATGCTTGAAAAACGATTGGATTGGACCAAAAAATCGATAAAGGACGTCAATGGTATCATAAAAAGATATCTGGTAGAGTAAATTATTTTTGTACTTTTAGTTGTTAATCAATCAATTACGTAATTATGTTAGTCCTTTATATTATCGTAGCGGTACTGGCCTTGGTACTTCTGCTGGCCGCCATTGCACCAAAAAACTATAATGTTTCCCGTTCCATCGAAATTAAACGGCCCAAAAATGTTGTTTTTGAATATCTCAAATCTTTAAAAAATCAGGATAAGTGGTCGCCATGGGGAAAACGTGACCCCAATATGCATCAGGAATTTACAGGAACAGATGGTCAAGTGGGTGCAATTAGCTATTGGAAAGGGAATAAAGAAGTAGGAGAAGGGGAGCAGGAAATAACCAAAATTGTTGAAGGCAAACGTATTGAAACCGAACTCAGGTTTTTAAAGCCGTTTAAATCCACATCGGATGCTTATATAGAAACCGTAGAGGTCGGCAGTGATAGAACCAAGGTTATCTGGGGTTTTTCAGGAAAGAATGTATTCCCAATGAGTATTATGATGCTGTTCATGAGCATGGATAAGGCCGTGGGAAAGGATTTTGAAGAAGGATTGGCAAGTTTGAAAGAAATTTTAGAAAGCAATTGAGTTATGGAATACAATATGGTTGGTTGGTTTGAGATTCCGGTTGCAGATATGGAACGAGCCAAAACGTTTTATGAAGCCGTTTTTAAGGTAGAGATAAGTTTACAGGATTTTGGGGGCACAAAAATGGGCTGGTTTCCTGCGGATCATGGAAAACCTGGGGCTGCAGGTTCGTTAATCCAAAACAAGGATTGGTACAAACCCAGTGATAGTGTGGGAACATTGATATACTTTAATAGCTTGGATGTTCAGAACGAACTTGACCGTATTGAACAGAACGGCGGAAAAATTGTTCAGTCCAAGACCCAAATAAACAAGGAAATAGGTTATATGGCCGTGTTTTTGGATTCAGAGGGCAATCGAATTGCACTTCATTCTAGACAATAAAGATCACTCAACCAGTTCCAGCAGGGCAATATCAAAATCATTTTCCAGAATAACTTTTCCATTGGCTACGGTAACCTCGGTATCGGAGTAGGTGTCGTACAATATGGTACCGTCCCCAAAAAAGCCCTTTACCCATAGTGACTTTTTACCTTTTGGCAAATCTAACCCAACCACCACCTTATCACGGTAATCTCCTTTTTCATATGTTCTGGAAAATACATAGGGTGATTTGGCCAAACGTTTGTGCTTGCCGGCACCGATAGCGGGGTGATTGGCCCTAAACTGCCCCAGCTTTTGCCAATGCTCGTGTATTTTTTTGGTTTCGGGCAAGCTGTCCAAATCCTGCCAGTTCATAAAGGAGCGTAGGGTAGCGTCGCCTTCTGCTCCCTCAATGGTCAAGCTGCGTGCTGTTTCATCACCATAATATATCTGTGATGCCCCTGGGGTTAGCAACAGCACGTTGGCGGTTCTAAATGGTTTTGTTCTGTCCTTATCATACGGAGCACCATCATCATGTGAGGTCAAATAATTGAGTACGCTTTTATCCTGTAATTTGGTATGGAGTAACTTACTGTATTTTTTAAAAATGCTTTCATAATCATTGTCCGCATCATACTTTAGCTCAAAGTTGATAAGACTTTTGAATCCATAATCAAAGAAATCCACTTTCTTGTCCCCAAAATCAAAATCTCTTCCACTGGATATGCCATAATTGTAGACTTCCCCGACCATGTAAAAAGGATTGTCGTCCAATACGCTGTTTTCATGTTTCTTTTTCCACATTTCAAAAGTGTAGTCCGCCTCTTTATGGAGGTCGGCCCAAGCATTTTCATTGACATGTTTTACGGTGTCAACTCGAAAGCCGTCAACCCCAAATTCGTTAATGTAATCTGTAAGCCATTTGATAATGTAGTAGCGTGGGGCCCTTGGGTAGCCCGTACGTTCAAAAAACAACTGGAGTTCATCGAGTTCCTTGCTCAAACGGCCTTCATCTTTCCATTTTGCCAAGAGAGCATCGGGCAGTTCTACGGGTTCGTCGGATTCGGTAAGAATATCGGGTAAATTTGCTACAAGCGTACATTCCGTGGTGTTCTCATAGGTTGTAAATTCACAAGTGGGTCCGGTTCTTACCCAATCGTCTGGCCAAACAGGGTCTTTGTCCGTAACGGGCCCGGTATGGTTGAGGACTACATCCATAATCACCCGAATTCCTTTGCTATGTGCTGTTTTTACGAGTTTGGAAAGGTCGTTTTTTGTTCCAAAATTAGGGTCGATAGCGGTCCAATCTTTTGTCCAATAGCCATGATAGCCATAAGTTTTCCCAGTTCCCTCGTCGGTCCCACCATGAATCTGCTCTACTATCGGTGTAAACCAGATTGCGTTGATTCCCAGATCCGTAAAATATCCTTCTTCAATTTTTTTTGTAATTCCTTGGATATCTCCTCCTTCAAATCCCCTCAGAACAGCGGTTTCCTCGGTTCGGTCAAAGTTGATGTCGTTGTTGGGGTTTCCATTATTGAAGCGATCGGTCAACAAGAAATAAATATTGGCACCTTTCCAAACAAAGGGCACCTCCTTTTTTGGGGCTTCCTCCACAACTACCTGTGTAATTTCCTGCTCTTTTTTAACTTTTTTGCAGCCAATAAATAAGGGTATCGAGAACAAAACAACAAGGAGTTTTTTCATGAATTGGGAATTTGTTTAAAGCTATAAAATGCCTTGGTAAATATAAAATTTATTTATATCCACTTTAAACAACCCGAGACTAATATTATCGTGGTGATTATTGAGTACGGTTAAGTACTTTATATTCTTCGTAGCAGCTCGAAATCGCATCTAAAATTTGAAGATCGTTCGCTGTTTTAATAAAGGATTTTGAATAGTTACAGTTGTTTAGGATGTCCTCAATATCCACTTTTTCCAATTGAAGGAGCTCGGTAAGGGTCTCCCTGTCAAATTTTGAGGCCAAAAGATCTCGGATATTGTCATCTTCCTTAATTTGGCGAAGCTTGCGCATCTGCCTTGGTTTTTTGCCAAAAAGGTTACGCAACAAGTCGGCAGGGTTAAGAATAGCGCCCAGCACTTTGGTAACGGCACTTGGACTTTTGTTACCAGCCTCGTAACTGGTGTTCAATCCGGAGATACTATACTGATATGCATTGTTTACCGGAAGGTTCTTTACATCTATTTCCAAATATCCGGTAAGTTGATACGGGGTTACCACCACTTCTTCGAGTGCATAGGCCAGTTCGGTAAGGGCAATTTCGGTATCTCCAAATCGGAACATATCGTTGGTGACCCTCACTTTTTGAGTTTTAAAACCGAGATAGGAGAAGTATAGCGTATCATTTACCGCAGCAGGAATGGTAAATTTTCCATCCTGATTGGTAATGGTTCCTTTAACTTGATTAAGGTTAACCACGTGCACACTTTCCAAGGGATATTCCGTTTGGGCATTGATTACCGTAGCGGTAAAATCCCTTACCTCTTGAGCTTCATCGCCTTCAATTTGCGATACACCAAGTAATGGAAATAGGGACAATAGTATAAGTAGTACTCTTCTCATGCAATCTTTGTAGGTATAAAAATACTAAACAAAGAAAAATAAATAGGAGGGACTTACCATTTAATATAGAATTAACTAATAAAAGCCCTGTTTTTTCTTACCTCCTTTTTTACCGTAGCCTCCTTTTTTTCCTCCTTTATATGACTTGTTACCACCTCTTCGGTTACCGCCGCCACCGCCTTTACGACCACGACGTTTTTTGCCACCTTTTCCACCTCCGCCAGCGCCTGGATTTTTGGAAACTTCCACATTTATGAAGCGTCCTTCCAATTTAAAGTCGGTGAAGGTCTGAAGGATAAATTCAGTAAGCTGGGCATCTGTATTAAAAAAGGAGAAAGAATCCTTGGTATCCACATTGTAGACATCTTCTTTTTCCAAGTTTAAGGTATCACGAAGGAAATCTTTCAGGCTCATCCAATCGTAACCATCGCGCTCCCCAACATTGATAAAGTATCGAACGGAACCTTCCGTTGGTATATCACCTTTGGATGTACCATTTCCTCTATCGGCATCTTGACTATTAAGGTCTTTGGTCTTGCTATAATAATTGTAGAATTGAGTGAATTCTACGGAGAATATTTTTTTGATAAGCTCTTCGCGATCAATACCTTCCAAAACATCGTTAATGGCAGGAAGGTAGCTGTCAATTTCTTGATTGACCTTGGTGTCCTTGATTTTGTTGGCCAAGTGGTACAATTGAATCTCGCAGATTTCAATACCATCAGGAATATTTTTCTTGATGAAATCCTGCTTGATTTTACTTTCAATGGCCTTGATTTTTCTCAATTCCGAACGAGTAATGATGACCATGGAAATTCCAGACTTCCCGGCACGTCCCGTACGTCCACTTCGGTGGGTGTAGGTTTCGATCTCGTCAGGTAATTGATAGTTGATTACGTGGGTTACATCATCCACATCGATACCACGGGCGGCAACGTCGGTAGCGACCAACATCTGCACCTGCTTTTTACGGAACGAGTTCATCACCAAATCACGCTGATTTTGGCTTAAATCTCCATGCAAGGCACCGGCATTATAACCATCTTCAATCAATTTTTCGGCAACACGTTGAGTGTCTCTTTTGGTTCTACAGAACACTACAGAAAAAATTCCTGGATTGGCATCTGCCAAACGTTTAAGGGCAGCGTAGCGGTCACGACCGCCTACCACATAATACTCGTGCTGTACAGTTGAAGCACCTGCATTTACTGTTCCCACAGTAATTTCAACAGGTTTGTGCATGAACTTTTTAGCGATTGTGGCCACTTCCTTGGGCATGGTCGCTGAAAAAAGCCAAGTGAATTTTTCTTGCGGAGTGTTGGACAAAATGTCCTTGATATCTTCATAGAAGCCCATGTTCAACATTTCATCGGCTTCGTCCAATACGCAATAATCAATTTTGGAAATGTCTACCATGTTTCGGCCGATCATATCCTTCATTCGACCAGGAGTGGCAACAACAATCTGAGCCCCTCTTTTTATCTGTCTGGCCTGTTCAGTAATGCTGGCGCCACCATAAATAGCGACAACATTGAGTCCTTTTACGTATTTAGAATAAAGTTTTAATTCGTTGGTAATCTGTAAACAGAGTTCCCTAGTGGGAGATAGAATCAATCCTTGGGTGGTTCTGCTTTCCGATTGGATCTTTTGGATCATTGGAAATCCAAACGCAGCGGTTTTACCCGTTCCTGTTTGAGCCAAGGCAACCAAATCGGTTTCTTGATCTAATAAAATTGGGATTGATTTTTCTTGTACTTCAGAGGGGGATTCAAATCCAAGGTCGGAAATAGCATCCAATAGGGGTTTGTCCAACCCCAAGGCTTCAAATTTTGTCATAGCGGTGTAAATACCTTAAATCGCAAATATGTTTGTGTTGTATAGAGCGATTTTTAGTATTTCCCGTTCAAGCCCATCACAACACCTTGCCCATACCGGCGGCGTTAATAAAGCGGCAAAGGTACACTTATTTTGATCGGTGCAAGCTAAGTTGCCTTCTTTTTTAAGAACTCCACCAATTTTTGTACGGCCCTACCTCGGTGACTGATAGCGTTTTTGGTCTCGGGAGACAGTTCCCCAAAGGTTTTGTCGTAACCATCAGGTTTAAAAATGGGGTCGTAGCCAAAACCACCTTCTCCATACTGTTCCGAGGTAATTTGTCCTTCAACAATGCCATCAAATGTGAAACTTTCGCCTTTTAGGTTTAAATGAACCACGGTTTTAAAGTGTGCTGAGCGGTTGTTTTCACCTTCCAACTCGGATAATAACTTAGTCATATTATCCTCGGCATTCTTTTGTTCCCCTGCATATCTTGCGGAGTAGACTCCTGGAGCTCCATTCAAGGCATCGACCAACAAACCTGTGTCGTCCGAAAAGCAATCCAAACCATAGGTGCGGGTTACAAAATCCGCCTTGATTTTGGCGTTTTCCTCAAGGGTATCTCCGATTTCTGGAATTTCGTCGAAGCACTCAATATCCTTTAAGGATAATAGTTCAATGGTTTTGGGAAGCAATTGTTGAACTTCCTTCAACTTATGGTCATTATGCGTGGCAAAAACTAATTTCAAATCAAAAAGGGTTCTATTTTGAGTTTCAAAAGTAGTAATTTCGAGTTTTAACCAAGTTTCTATGAAAATGAAAGTGCCACCTGCTTTGGTGATGTTGATTTTTGGAGGTTTTATGTATGTTTTGGACAGATTCTTACCGGTTGGTGAGTTCGATTTTTTCGGGAAACACTGGCTTATGATGGTGCTTTTTGGTCTTGGTATAGCAGTAATTTTGATTTCCGTGATTCAGTTTGTAATAAAAAAAACTACGACGGACCCATTGAATCCAAGTAAAGCATCCGAATTGGTCACCAATGGCATCTATAATTTTACGCGTAACCCCATGTATTTGGGCATGTTGCTTTTTTTGTTGGCCTATGGTCTCCATCTGGGAAACGCGTTCAATACTTTGGTTGCAGCGGGTTTTGTTTCTTACATGAACCATTTTCAGATCAAACCCGAAGAAGAGGCTCTTAAAAAAGTCTTTGGTCAAGAATATAACATCTATTGCAAGCTCACAAGACGGTGGTTTTAAGAAAAGGAAATTGAAAAATTCACTTTTTTGGGTCTCATTTAAAACAAATCGTAATAGTTTTTTGATTTATCCGTAAATGTGTAAGGTTTTTAGCAACTTCCGATTCTAAGGATAGAATTAATGTTTAATTTTACACTTTAATTTTTTTTGAAACGACCCATGGTAGAGACAGGACGCAAATATGTGTTCGATTTTGATAGTACGCTCACACGTGTTGAGGCGTTGGATGTTTTGGCTGAAATGACCCTTCAAGGCAATCCAAAAAGAGATGAAATTGTGGCGGAGATACAGAAAATCACCAATTTAGGAATAGATGGGGATATTTCTTTCACGGAATCCTTGGAGCGAAGAATTCGGTTGTTAAGCGCCAATAAGAGTGATTTAGAGGACTTGGTAAAAGAGCTCCGGCAAAAAATCTCAAAATCGATAGAGTCGAACAAGCAGTTTTTTCATGAGTTTGCAGAAGACATCTATGTGATTTCTTGCGGCTTCAAGGAATTTATCGATCCCATTGTTGAAGAATACAACATTCCATCCGACAGGGTGTATGCCAACACATTTAAGTTTGATGCCGACGGAAATATTATCGGTTTTGACGAAACAAATGTTTTGGCCGCACACAACGGAAAAATAGAATGTTTAAAGAATTTGGGCTTGGAAGGCGAGGTCCAAGTAATTGGCGACGGCTACAGCGATTATGTAATGCGCGAGGCCGGAATTGCCCATAAGTTTTTCGCCTACACCGAAAACGTGCATCGCGAAAAGGCGACGAATAATGCCGACCACGTGACACCGAATTTAGATGAATTTTTATACATAAACGATTTGCCAAGAAACTTATCATACCCCAAGAATAGAATTAAGATCCTTTTACTGGAAAATGTTCACACTGCAGCTTTTGACAATCTTTCGGAAGAAGGATTTTCAGTAGAGCTGATCAAAACCAGTCTTTCCGAAGATGAACTTATTGAGCGCATCAAAGGAGTTCACGTACTTGGAATCAGATCCAAAACACAGGTGACCCAAAAAGTTTTGGATGCGGCCGATAAACTATTGGTGGTAGGTGCATTTTGCATCGGAACCACCCAAATAGATTTAGATTACAGTAAAAAGAAGGGCGTTGTTGTCTTCAATGCACCATATAGCAACACCCGTTCCGTAGTGGAGCTTGCGATAGGGCAGATTATTATGTTGATGCGCAGTATCTTCCCAAGAAGTACTGAAATCCACAACGGTGAATGGAACAAGACTGCGGCAGGATCACAAGAAGTCCGTGGTAAAAACCTTGGAATTGTAGGTTACGGTAACATTGGTAAGCAAATGTCGGTTTTGGCCGAGGCCATGGGAATGAAAGTCTATTATTATGATGTTGATGACCAGTTGGCTATTGGAAACGCCGTAAAATGTAACACCTTGGAAGATTTGCTGAATGTTTCCGATGTGGTTACCCTGCATGTGGATGACAATAAAGCCAATAAAAACTTCATTGGTGAGCGTGAGATCAACCAAATGAAGGATGGAGCAAAGCTCATCAACCTATCCAGAGGTTTTGTTGTTGATATTGATGCTTTGGCCTCTGCCCTAAAAAGCGGAAAATTGGGTGGCGCGGCAGTAGATGTATATCCTTCCGAGCCACGTAGCAACGGTGAGTTCGAAACCCCTTTGCAAGGCCTTTCCAACGTTATACTTACCCCACATATTGGTGGTAGTACCGAGGAGGCACAACGTGACATCGCGGACTTTGTGCCTAATAAAATCATGGATTACATCAATACGGGAAATACCGTAGATGCAGTGAACTTTCCAAATATTCGATTGCCCAAACAGAACAAAGCTCATCGTTTCTTGCATATTCATAGAAATGTTCCCGGCATTATGGCCAAAATCAATGAGATATTGGCACAATACGGGCTGAACATTTCTGGTCAGTATCTTTCTACCGATAGTGAAGTGGGTTATGTGATCACCGATTTGGACAAGGAATATGATAAAGACGTAATCAAGGCGCTCAAGAAAATTGAGAACACCATCAAGTTTAGGGTGCTTTACTAGTTTCTTAGACATAAGGGTAAAGAGCCAAGATGTAATGATCAAATAATCAGGAAAAAGTCTTTTGTCTTGTCTCTTAAAGCGTAGCGGTCTTTTATCCAATTCATTGATGATGATAGGGTTCGTTCCTGAGAATGGTGAATCCCCTATAAATTTGTTCCACAATGAACAATCGTACCATTTGGTGGGAGAAGGTCATTTTGGACAAACTTATTTTGCCCGAACTCTTGGCGTAGACGGCATAACTAAATCCATAAGGGCCTCCAATAGCAAGAACCAAGTTTTTAATGCCGCTGTTCATCTTTTTTTGAAGAAATTGGGCAAAGTCCATCGAACTGTATTGTTTGCCTTTTTCGTCGAGTAAAATTAAAGTGTCCGTAGGTTGAAGCTGTCCTAAAATAAGTTCACCTTCCTTATCCTTTTGCTGAGCTTCGGAAAGATTTTTACGGTTTTTTATGTCCGGAATAATGTCAATTTGAAACTTAATATAATGCTTTAGCCGTTTCTCGTAAACAGTTATAAGTTCTTCAAGTTCAGACTTATCGGTTTTTCCAATGGCAATCAAAGTAATCTGCATGCCCAAAAATAAACGTTTCGGTTTAAATTATGGGCACGGAAGTCATGGACAACGAACAATGTTTTTACTATTTTCGTTAAAAGCTCAATTGGATGATTTCCGAAGAACAATTTCAAAACGAACTGGATTTGATCATTGCCAATGCCGTAAGAGAGGACGTTGGTGATGGAGACCATAGCTCCTTGGCTTGCATTCCCCCGTCCGCACAAGGAAAGGCAAAACTTCTTGTAAAAGATGAAGGTGTGATCGCTGGGGTAGCATTTGCCAAAAAAGTATTCAACTATATCGACCCAGACCTGACTATGGAGGTTTTACTGGATGACGGTGCGCAGGTGAAGTACGGAGACATCGTTTTTTATGTGGAGGGCAGCTCCCAAAGCATTTTAAAGGCAGAACGGCTCGTGCTCAACGCTATGCAACGTATGAGTGCCATTGCTACCAAGACCCAAGATTTTGTGTCCCTTCTGGATGGAACTGAGACCAAAATTTTGGACACACGCAAGACTACTCCGGGTATACGTGCCTTGGAAAAGTGGGCTGTAAAGATTGGAGGAGGAGAGAACCATAGGTTTGCCTTGTATGATATGATTATGTTGAAGGATAATCACATTGATTTCGCAGGAGGAATTACAAAGGCCATTCAAAAAACACAGGAATATTTAAAAGAAAACGGGAAAGACCTAAAAATTATAGTAGAAGCCAGAAATTTGGAAGAGGTAGATGAAATATTGAAATCCGAAGGCGTCTACCGTATCCTTTTGGATAATTTTGATTACGACGAGACCCGAGAGGCCGTCAAAAGAATAGGAGATAGGTGTCTTACCGAGTCTTCGGGGGGAATCACCGAGGACACGATTCGGAAATATGCCGAATGTGGCGTGGATTATATTTCCTCTGGCGCCCTCACCCATTCCGTTTACAATATGGATTTAAGCCTAAAAGCCGTTTAAATGTCAGCAGGCATCGAAGAGCAGTTAGAAAAAATACCTGTCATTAATTGGTTTGTCCGATTCATGAAAAAGATAAAGCTCAAAGCTTTTGAAGGGCTCTCTTTGTATGACCTTGTTGAAATGTATCTGGTTGGAATCGTAAAAGGAACTCTCTCATCAAGAGCCAGTTCCATCGCTTTTAGCCTGTTTTTGGCATTGTTTCCGTTGCTTATCTTTATGGTGACGCTGATTCCTTTTATAATTCCGTATGTAAGTGTCGGCAATGCTAATTTTGACGCCCAATTTTTGGACTTTTTGGAGTCTTTCTTGCCTTCGGCTACGAGTGACTATTTTGGGGAGATATATCAACAGATCAAAGACCAAAAGCAGGGAGGCTTATTGTCATCCGCTTTTATTTTGTCCATTTTTTTGGTAGCCAATGGCGTAAATGCCATTTTTGGAGGGTTCGAGAATTCGTACCACGTAGAGCTTACCCGTAACTTTTTTCGTCAATATGCCTATGCGCTTATGGTGGGATTGATTCTTTCCATTTTATTGATTGTGGGGGCCGTTGCCTTTGTGTATTTCGAATTTTACATTGTGGAATACACCAGCGAGTATCTCGGAAGAAGACTGGTGGACTACGATGTGGAAAAAGGGGATACAGTGGGCATACAAATCGCCAAAGTGCTGTTTTTCTTGTTTCTATCTTATTTAACAACTGCGATACTGTACTATTTTGGAACTGCTGAGGGGAGAAATGCCCGTTTTTTTTCAGCAGGAGCCTTAATGACAACTCTCTTGTTTCTCCTCACGTCCTATCTTTTCGGTATTTACGTAGATAAATTTGCCCGATATAATGAACTTTATGGAGCATTGGGCGGATTATTGATTTTAATGGTGTTTATTTGGTTAAATTCCAATATCTTATTATTGGGTTTTGAACTGAACGCAACCTTAAACTCACTAAAAAAACGTCATGAAAGGCAGAAAAATGAGGAATAATTGGATATATCCACTGTGTTTTCTGTTTTGCCAGATAACATGCTCGCAAACCGTTTTTGGAAAGTGGAAGACCATCGATGATAGAAATGGCGTGGAAAAGGCCATTATCGAAATCTATAAGGAGGATGGGATGCTCCATGCCAAGGTGGTAAAAATTTTGGAAGAAGGTAAAAAAGGTGCCCTATGTACTAAATGTGATGGCGAGAAGAAGAACAAACCGATTCTCGGCATGAAGATCATGGATGATTTTGAGGAACATAAAGATGGTGTCTACAAAGGCGATAGTCTATTTGACCCAGAACAGGCAATGACTTTTCGGGGAAAGGTATGGTTGGATGAGGATAACGAAAATCGATTGAAGGTAAGAGGATATTTGGCATTTTTGCACCGCACCCAAACATGGCATAGGGTAGAAGAGAATTAATGTATGGATTATTTTTTGGATGTTGTTCTTCCCATTCCTTTGGAAAGACTCTTCACATATAAAATTACCCAGGCTGAAGCGGATTATATAGAGGGAGGAATGCGCGTGGCCGTTCCTTTTGGTAAATCAAAAATATATACTGCGTTAGCCTATAGGGTGCACCAGAATGCCCCCGAAGCCTACGAACCCAAAGAAATTTATCAAATTCTTGATGAACAACCTGTTGTGACCCAAGTGCAGTTGAAGCATTGGGAATGGGTGGCCAAATATTACATGTGCACTTTGGGAGAAGTCATTAGGAGTGCCCTGCCGAGTGCTTTTATGTTGGAAAGCGAAACACTGATTTTGCCCAATAAAAAAGCTGATGTTGACGAAGCAGAACTTACCGACGACGAATTTTTGGTCTTCGAGGCGCTTCAGCATCAAACCGCTTTAAAAATTTCCGAGGTCAGCGATATCGTTGATAAGAAAAATGTATTGAAGCTCATCAATACGCTTGTCCACAAAGGGGTTGTGCTTCAAAAAGAAGAATTATACGAACAATACAAGCCTAAGTTGGTCCGATATGTAAAGCTTTCGGAAAAATATGATGATGAGGAACAGTTGGCCGACCTATTGAACGAACTTACCCGGGCACCCAAGCAAAGTCAAGTAGTACTGTCCCTTTTTCAACTGAAATCAAAAAAAGGAAACAAACCCATTGCCATTGCCGAATTGGAAGAAGAGAGCAGGGCATCCAGAGCGGTGATAAAATCACTTATCGACAAACACATTCTGGATGAATACCATATCCGAAAAGATAGGGTAGAGTTCGATGAGCGTTCCGAAGCATCCAAACATGTGGATTTAAATGAATATCAGCATCAGGCTTTGGGAGCTATCAATGATGGCTTTTCAGAGAAAAAACCTGTTTTGTTGCATGGAGTTACATCATCGGGAAAAACAGAAGTATATGTAAAACTGATTCAAAAATGTTTGGAGGAAGGCAAACAAGCCTTGTATTTGCTCCCGGAAATAGCATTGACCTCACAATTGATCAATAGACTGAGGCATTACTTTGGCCATCAAGTATCCGTTTATCATTCAAAATATAGTATTCACGAGAGGGTAGAGGTGTGGAACAACGTGTTGGAGAACGCTGAAAAGGCGCAGATTGTAATTGGTGCACGTTCATCTTTATTCCTTCCGTTTACCAAGTTGGGTTTAGTGGTCGTGGATGAAGAGCACGAAACTTCCTTTAAACAATTTGATCCTGCTCCTCGTTACCATGCCAGGGATGCCGTCGTGGTTTTGGCTTCATTGCACAAGGCTCATATAGTCTTGGGCTCTGCCACACCAAGTATTGAGAGTATGTTCAATGCTAAAACCGGTAAATATGGCTACGCCAGCATTTCTCAGAGATATGGTGAAGTATTGATGCCGGACATCAACTTGGTGGATATCAAGGAGGCCACACGTAAACGTAGGATGAAAGGGCATTTTTCGGAAATCCTTATCAAAGCGATTACGGAAGCATTGGAAGAAGGGGAGCAGATTATTCTTTTTCAGAATAGGAGGGGTTTTGCTCCGGTTGTCGAATGCACTACCTGTGGCCATGTGGCACAATGCCCAAACTGCGATGTCAGTTTAACCTATCACCAACACAGAAATCAACTGCGTTGCCATTATTGCGGTTACCATATGGCATTGCAACAGGCCTGTTTGGCCTGTGGTAGTTCAACTTTGGACAACAAAGGTTTTGGTACGGAACAGATCCAACAGGAGTTAGAGCAGTTGTTTCCCGATGTTTCGGTGGGACGTATGGATTTGGACACCACACGTGGCAAATATGCTTATGAAAAAATCATTTCATCTTTTGAAAATCAAGAAATGGATATTTTGGTGGGCACACAGATGGTGACCAAAGGATTGGATTTTAGAAATGTAAGCTTGGTAGGTATAATGAACGCTGATTCCATGCTCAATTTTCCCGATTTTCGTGCTCATGAACGTAGTTTTCAAATGTTGACGCAGGTGGCCGGTAGGGCAGGGCGTACCCAAAAACGGGGCAAGGTGCTTATTCAGACCTACAATCCGTACCATCAAATTCTACAGCAGGTGACCACGAACAATTACGATAAAATGTTTGAGGAACAGTTTTACGAGAGGGAACAGTTTAAGTATCCGCCTTTGGTGAGGCTCATTAAAATTACTTTAAAGGACAAGGATTTCAATAAATTGAACGAGGCTTCGGATTGGTTGGCGGGTTCTTTGCGAAATGTGCTCGGCCGTAACATTCTTGGTCCAGAGTACCCTCCTGTGGCTCGAATCCGAAGGGATTATCTGAAAAATATAATGATCAAGATTCCTCAAAAACAGCCTTTGGCACAAACAAAAAATAGCATTAAAAGAATTGAGAAATCCTTTAATGCTATTTCCAAGTATAAAAGTGTAAGACTGGTCTACAATGTGGACCACATATAATTATACGTTTGCCAGGGCTTCCGCCAGTTCTGTCTTTTTGTTTCTACTTAAAGGAATCTGTCTGCCCCCTACCTCAACATTTTTGCTGTTGAATTTCTCGATTTTCTCCAGATTCACAATGTAAGATTTATGAATACGTAGAAATTTTTCGTCAGGCAATTGCTTTTCGAAAGATTTCATAGTGGAAAGGATTACAATATTGGCTTCATCGGTCACCAATTTGATGTAATCACCCAACGCTTCTATCCATTTAATATCGTTCAAGATAACCTTGCGTTTTTTCAGGTTACTCTTTACAAAGATGTGTTCCTCGTCTTCATCTACCCTGTTCATTTGCTCGTATTTGGCAACGGCTCTTTTTACGGAAGCTTCAAAACGGGCCAAGGTTATGGGTTTGTGAAGGTAATCGGTAACGTCGTAATCGAACGCTTTAAGTGCATAATCAGGTTTACCGGTAATAAGGATAACCTGTGGTGGGTTCTCTAGGGCCTCTAATAGGTCAAAACCACTGATAATCGGCATTTCAACATCTAAAAAGATAAGATCGATATCGTGGTTTTTTAGGCCATTTTTGGCTTCAATGGCATTGCTGTACTCAGCAACCAAAGCTAGGTGTGGGTGATTGTTGACCAATTTCGCAACGGCCATGCGCTGCATGGAAGAATCGTCTACAATTATACTTTTTAATTTCATGAATGGGGTGATTTGTAGGGTTTTAAATCATCGGCAAAGTACATAAAAAACACGGTTAAGAGCAACAAAAGATGTAAACATGGTCTATTTTGTTGTGTAAATTGCCATATGTGTTATTTAGGTTTAAAAGGTTTTTAATGTTGATAACTCATGTACTTAAACGAAGTTTTTTTACTTTTCTTGCAAGGAGAAAGAAATATTATTAATTTTGCGCTCCTTTAAAAATATATTATAATGAACCATTACGAAACTGTTTTCATTTTGAATCCCGTTCTGTCTGAAACACAGATAGAGGAAACAGTCAAGAAATTTGAGGATTTCTTGATTAAGAATGGTGCCAAAATGGTCTCCAAAGAAGATTGGGGACTTAAAAAATTGGCCTATCCCATTCAGCACAAGAAAAGTGGATTTTACCACTTGTTCGAATTCCAAGCTCCAGGTGAGGCCATCGGCCCTTACGAATTGGAATTTAGAAGAGATGAGCGCATTATGCGTTTTCTGACCGTTAAATTGGACAAGCATGCAATTGCTTGGGCGGAGAAAAGAAGAAACAAACTAAAAGCAAAGGCATAAGGGTATGGCATCTATTGAGCAACAAGCAAAAGCAAAAAAAGACGGGGAAATCAGGTATTTGACCCCGCTTAACATTGAGACCAACAAGCAAAAGAAGTATTGTAGGTTCAAAAAATCAGGTATCAAGTATATTGACTACAAAGATCCTGATTTCTTGATGAAGTTGGTGAACGAGCAAGGTAAATTGCTTCCAAGAAGACTAACAGGTACTTCTTTGAAATACCAGAGAAAAGTGGCACAGGCCGTTAAACGTGCCCGTCACCTAGCGTTAATGCCGTATGTTGGCGATATGTTGAAATAAAAAACACCAGAGAATGGAACTTATTCTAAAAGAAGATGTACAGGATTTGGGATTTAAGGATGATATCGTTACCGTAAAGAACGGTTACGGCAGAAACTTCCTTATCCCTCAAGGTTTGGCCGATTTGGCTACACCTTCGGCCAAAAAAGTTTTGGCAGAAAACCTTAAGCAAAGAGCTCACAAGGAGAAAAAAGTTATTGACGAGGCTACCAAAATTGCCGATGCATTGAAGCAATTGGAGATTAAGATTGCTGCAAAGGCAGGTGCCGGAGATAAATTGTTCGGTTCTGTTACCAATATCGACCTTGCTGCTGCTTTGGACAAAGAAGGACAACAAATCGATAGGAAATTCATCAATATTAAAGGTGGGGCTATCAAAAGAACTGGTCCTTACGAGGCTATTATTAGATTGCACAGGGAAGTTGTAGTAGAATTCCCTTTTGAAGTAGTTGCGGAAGCTAACTAAACTTCATAATACATTAAACAAAAAAACCCGAGCAATTTGCTCGGGTTTTTTTATGATATTATTTAAGACCAACAGGCTATTGCTGCTGTTCCAAAGCCGCTCTTAATCGTCCCTGAAGTTCGGTATCACTTTGCAATGCCATGGCTATGGTTTGGTACCTTTCCATACTTAACCCCTCATTACTTATAATTTGCTCGATTTGCTGGGTAAAACCTACCTGCATCTCCTGTATTTCGTTCATTAACTTGCCAAAACGCTCTTTTTCTTCGTCACTGGCATCCACAGTTTTTTCGGGAGAAGCCGCTGCTTGGTACATTTCGTTAAACCTATTGGCTTCAAAACCACTTTCTTCCACAGTTTTCATTACTTTTTGCTGTGCTTCCATATTCACTTTCTGGATATCCTGGAAAGCAGAAGCTATCTTGTTCAGTTCTGTGTCGCTAACCTCTACCTGCTCTTGCGCGTTGATTTGGGAAAAAACGGTCGCACCAAGGGTTGCCATGCAAACCATGAACGTTTTCATCGATTTTAAAAATGTCATTTTATCTTCTTTTAATACATGTTAATTTCCGAAGCTAAAGTATTTATAAGGGCTTACCAAAGAATAGAGGTTAATATATACTTAAAGCTGAAGGTACAATCGAATAATTCTCCGCCATAAATTCGGTGCTTATCATAAGCCTTTTTATTTTTGCAGGATGAAGTACAGACGTTTGACAAAAGAGCAATTAGAAGAGCTACACCCGGAGTTTATCAACTTTTTGGCAACCCAATCCATCACAGCCGATGAGTGGGAAAACCTAAAAAGGGAAAAACCAGAGGTGGCAGAGGAAGAAATCGACGTTTTTAGCGACCTTATCTGGGAAGGTGTATTGAACAAGGTCGAGTATCTTGAAAATGTATCGGAAAAACATATGCATCTTTTCCATCTTACGGAGAAGGAAATGAAGTTGCTCTCTGTCAAGATTTTAAACCCTGAAATCGATTTGAGGACCGAGATAGGTTTTGGCTGGTTCAAGCGTAACTACCAATCTGATTTTGTGGAATATCTATCGGCTTCCAAGGCTTATGGGGAAGATAAAAATGTGGACAAGTTTGAAATCATTAAACAAGGTGCCGTTATCACTAAAGGAGAGTTGTACCAGTGGTTTGACCAGATTATGGAACACTGACCAAAAGCGTATATTTGCACGAGAATTTAAAATCACATGGCGAACAAACCATCCATAGCTAAAGGAACCCGCGATTTTTCACCTGCAGAGGTGTCCAGACGTAACTATATCATCCAAACCATAAAAAAGCATTTCGAAACTTATGGTTTTCAACCTATTGAGACCCCGTCTTTTGAGAATTCGGAGACGCTAATGGGCAAATATGGGGATGAAGGCGACCGCTTGATTTTCAAGATATTGAATTCGGGTGATTTTATTTCCAAAGTGGATGATGTGACCTACAGTTCAAAGAATTCAGCTTCATTGACCCCGAAAATCTCTGAAAAGGCACTCCGCTACGACCTTACCGTCCCATTTGCACGATATGTGGTGATGCATCAGAATGAGATTGACTTTCCGTTCAAGCGGTATCAAATCCAGCCTGTGTGGCGTGCAGACCGTCCGCAAAAAGGGCGTTTTCGTGAGTTTTACCAATGTGATGCCGATGTGGTAGGTGCAGATTCGCTACTTCAAGAAGTTGAATTGGTGCAGTTGTACGATGCCGTTTTTACTGATTTGGGCCTGAAAGGGGCCACGATCAAAATCAACAATAGAAAGATACTATCAGGAATCGCAGAAGTAATCGGTGCCAAACATTTGTTGGTGGACTTTACCGTGGCCTTGGACAAATTGGACAAGATAGGCGAGGAGAAGGTGAAGAGCGAGATGATGGAAAAAGGTATTTCTGAAGCCGCCATTGCTAAGGCTCAGCCTCTTTTTGAGATGACGGGAACCGCGTTCGAACAATTGGAAAAACTGAAATCTATCCTTGCCGATTCCGAAATTGGAATGTTGGGTGTCTCCGAACTGAAAGAGATTATTTCCACCGTGGACATGGTTGGGCTTCAATCGGCCAGCCATACATTGGATGTTACTCTTGCCCGTGGGCTTAATTATTATACCGGTGCCATTTTTGAGGTAGCTGCTCCCGAAGGCGTACAAATGGGTTCTATTGGTGGTGGTGGCCGCTACGATGACCTTACCGGTATTTTTGGTCTGAAAGATGTGAGCGGGGTAGGCATCAGTTTTGGATTGGACCGTATTTATTTGGTTTTGGAAGAATTGAACCTGTTCCCTGACAGCTTGGATACTTCATTGGACGTACTTTGCCTCAACTTTGGAAAAAAAGAAGGGAGAGCGGCCTTAAAACTGGTTTCAGGACTGCGTAAAGAGGGGCTTAGGGCAGATTTGTACCCTACGGACACCAAAGTGCAGAAGCAGTTCAAATATGCCGACAAAAGAGGAGTGCCCTATGTGATTCTTTTAGGGGACCAAGAGTTGACCGACGGTAGATTTGTGGTCAAAAATATGAAGACGGGTGACCAATTTGACTATCAGTTGGACTCGCTTCAAGCATTTGCGGAAAAAATCAAGTCCGACTTTTAATTTCCTTGATGATAGTTTTATAATAGGTCGGTCCGTGCGGTACGTACTTGCCGACACTGGCCAAGCCCCAGGTTTCCTCAGCAAATTTGAATAGAGGAACCAAGGCTAAATCTTCAACCTCACTTTCCTGTTTAATGAGCTGGTTGAGGGAAATGCTGAGCTGGCACAGAAAGATATGGTGCAGTTCAGCATCAATAAAGTCCTCGGATAATTTGTGAATGGCCTTAAAAGTGCCCAAAGGTTCCAAATCCGATTCTGAAATGGTAAGTCCAACTTCTTCCGCTACTTCACGAATGGCAGCAGCAACAATTTCTTCCCCGGCGGAAACATGCCCGGCCACAGAAACATCCCAAAGTAAAGGGTGCGTAGATTTATCTTTGCCACGTTGTTGAATTAAAACACGGCCATCTGAGGTGTACAGCCATATGTGAACGGTAGGGTGCAACAAACCTTTGCGGTGTGCTTCAGATTTTAAACAGGATTCCCCTGTTGGTTTTCCATGTTCGTCCAAAATGTCAACGTGCTCATCCATATCACATAAAGATAAAAAAAAGTCGCCCCGAAGAAGTTTCGAGGCAACAAATTTTAATATCCGTATGATGGATAATAATCAGTTAATCAAAATAACTGAAGGTTTCTCCCTCCTTAATATTCAACAATGTCTCATAAATCAAACGGATAACGTTCTCCACATCATCCTTATGTACTGTTTCTACCGTGGTATGCATGTAGCGCAACGGTAACGATATCAAAGCTGAGGCTACACCGCCGTTACTGTAGGCAAAAGCATCGGTATCCGTTCCTGTATAGCGAGATGATGCATTACGCTGGAATGGAATTTTATTTGATTCAGCTGTTTCCAAGATACGCTCACGTAATTTGTTCTGCACCGCAGGAGCATAGGAAATCACTGGTCCATCGCCAATTTTGGTCTCTCCCTCGGTCTTTTTGTTGATCATCGGGGTAGTGGTATCGTGGCAAACGTCGGTTACAATGGCCACATTGGGTTTAATGGTCTGCGTAATCATTTCAGCACCACGAAGCCCAATCTCTTCTTGGACCGAGTTGGTAATGTACAATCCAAAAGGAAGTTTCTTTTTGTTCTCCTTGAGCAGGCGCGCAACCTCGGCAATCATAAAACCACCCATTCTGTTGTCCAAGGCACGGCAAACAAATTTGTCCTTGTTCAAAATATGGAATTGGTCGGGGTAGGTAATAACACAACCCACATGAACGCCCATTTTTTCTACTTCTTCCTTATCCTTGGCACCTATATCGATAAAAATATTGTCCAATTTTGGAGACTCTTCTTTTTCCTTGTTCCTGGTGTGAATGGCAGGCCATCCAAATACTCCTTTCACAATACCGTTTTTAGTATGGATGTCCACCCATTTTGATGGAGCAATTTGATGGTCGCTACCACCATTTCTGATTACATAAAGCAATCCATCATCGGTAATATAGTTGACGTACCAAGAAATTTCATCGGAATGCCCTTCGATGACCACCCTATATTTTGCATCTGGATTAATTACACCTACGGCGGTGCCATAAGTATCCGTGATAAACTCATCTACATACGGCTTTACGTAGTCCATCCAAATTTTCTGACCTTCCCATTCATATCCTGTTGGAGATGGATTGTTCAGGTATTTTTCTAAAAATTCAAGGGATTTTTCGTTAATGATTTTCTCTTTTGACATGTATCTGATTTAGAACACAAACTTAAGAATATTCACTTTTATTTAATAGCCAAATCATACCTTTATACTTACTTTTGGCAAGACTTTTGACAAAGAAATATGATGCTACGTATCTGTTTTTTAGTTATTTTCTTAACGATTAATGGTTTCGGATGGGCCCAAGAATCGAAAGACTCTATTAAAACTCCGATGGATTCGATTGCCAACGATTCCATAGAGGACTACTATGTTAGGTTCGAAGGGGATTCCATTTTGATGAGCTCCATTGAGTTGGAGGAGGTCTATATTTTCGGAAAACTTGACTTTGCCAGTCGAGAGGATAAATTACGTTACTACATTCTTAGAAGAAAAACCTTGAAGGTATACCCATACGCCAAATTGGCGGCCGAACGATTGGTGGAACTGAACGATAGTCTTCAACACATTAAAAAACCAAGGCACCAAAGGCGTTACACTCGGAAGGTCCAAAAATATATCGAAGGGGAATTCTCCGAGGAACTTAAAAAATTGACCCGAACGGAAGGTCAGATTTTGGTAAAATTAATTCATCGTCAAACAGGAACCACCGCCTTTGATCTGGTCAAAGATCTGAGGAACGGGTGGCGTGCGTTTTGGTACAATACCACTGCTAGTTTGTTTAAAATCAGCTTGAAGGAAGAGTTTCGTCCGGAAGAGGTGCACGAGGATTATTTGATAGAGGATATATTGCAGCGGGCCTTTGCGGCCAGTAGGTTGGAGCGGCAAAAATCTGTCTTAGACTACGATTATGCCCAACTTTCAAACAAATGGAAGAACCAATCACCCAATACGGGAAATTAATCTTTTTGTTTTTTTCCGAAAACAGCATCCATTACAATGCCCACCGACCTAAACCCTAGGCAAATAGCCAAAATGGCGCAAACAATTCCTAAAATCAAAACGGGCCAGTAAAAGGGATGTCCTTCATTTTTAAATGCTTCATAAATCAAAAATGGCCCCATAAACATGGCAAGTACGGTGTAGCCAAATGATTTTACTCCTTTTACCAGAAGTTCTTTGTTGGTTCGCTTCATAAGGCCAAAGTAGGAATATTAGCTTATATTTAGAGGATATAGCACTAAAAATTGACCATGGAAATTCTTGTTCTTGGCGTTGTTGTCCTCTTTATTATTGTTGCCACTGTAAAATTTAAAATGCACCCTATTTTTTCACTGACCATTGCTGCTGTGGCTTCAGGTTTTCTGTTGGGAATTGCACCGGCAACTATCATGTCCACTATGGCAGAGGGCTTTGGAAGTACCCTCTCAGGCATTGGATTGGTCATTGCATTCGGGACGGTAATCGGTATTTACTTAGAAAAAACGGGAAGCACACAGGTATTGGCCAATAGTATTTTAAAACTTATCGGGTTAAAGAATTCTCCGTTGGCCATCAATTTAGCTGGATTTGTGATTTCGATTCCCGTGTATTGCGATTCGGGGTACATTATACTTTCTTCATTAAATAAGGCCATCAGTAAAAAAACAGGGATTCCGGTACTTGTTTTTGCCATTGCCCTGGCCACAGGACTTTATTCGGCCCACGTGTTTGTGCCTCCTACACCGGGTCCTTTGGCCGCTGCTGCCATGCTAGATGCGGATTTGGGAATGGTATTGATCTTCGGACTCTTGGTAGCCATACCTGTTTCCATTTCTGGATATTTTTGGGCAAAATTTATAGGGAAATCTTTACAGGAAGAAGAAATGCTCGAAGAAAAGGAGGACTTGAAGGAGGTTACGTCCACCGTGAAACCTTTTCAAGCTTTTTTACCGTTACTGGTTCCGATAGTTCTGATTGCGATGAAATCTGTTGTGGACTATCCGACCCATCCCTTTGGAGAAGGTACAGTCTTCTTAGTTTTCAACTTTTTGGGCAGTCCGGTAATCGCCTTGTTGATCGGGGTTTTCTTTGCTTTTGCGTTGGGCAAAAAGGTTCCTTCGGAAGAGAAAAAGGAATGGGTGCCCGAAGCGTTCAAGCAAGCGGGAGCCATTGTCCTCATAACTGGAGCAGGAGGGGCGTTTGGTGCTATTTTGAGAACTATGGACATTGCATCCATCATTAATTTGGAGTCCAGCACTGGAATGGGAGGACTTTTAATTGCTTTTGCAATTTCAGCAGTGCTCAAAACGGCTCAAGGTTCCTCCACGGTTGCCATCATTACCACATCTGCCATCATTGCACCGCTATTGGAAACTTTTGGTTTGGTTTCCATTACTGATAAGGCCTTGGCTGTTCTGGCAATTGGAGCAGGGGCCATGACGGTTTCACATATCAACGATAGTTATTTTTGGGTGGTTTCACAGTTCTCCCATATGAAGGTTAAAACAGCGTTGCGTGGACACACTTTGGGGACCTTGGTTCAGGGTGTAGTTGGTATTTTGATGATTTTGATAATCTATGCGTTTGTCTAAAAGGCGCTATTCAATAATAAGGTTGCGTTTATATTCTTGTACTACGGCAAAGTAACCCAGTGCAAAATCATTGGGATTCTCCACATCATCGATTACGGTAACGCTCTCCGCTCCAGTAATATCAAAAACATTGCCTCGAACCGTGGCCACAGGTGTCTGAAAAGGCCCTCCGCCATTTCCTGTTTGCTCAAGCACTAGGTCCATATAATTGTAAAAACCTTGTGTTGCCCCTAAAATACTGACCGTCACCTGGTCTCCGGGTTCGGTCTTGTCATCATAGAAAAAGGAAAACTGGAATTGTTGTCCTTGGAAGAATTCGTCCTCTACCGTTTGAAATTCACCGAACATAAAATCGAATACATAAAAATTGTCCGCTTCGCCATCGTCCGTGAAGGTCACGATGATTTCAGTTTGATCTTCATCGAAAAAGACTTCGTCTCCTTGTTCCAGATTATCCAAAGGAACGGTCGGTACGTATTCTGTTTGGGCAAAGTAGTATCTATCTTGATAATTGATTTCTAATATAAAAACGGTCCCCAGTTCAGCGGCCGAAGATCGTATTCGTTGGTCCGTAGGCAAATTCGGGTCTGGGATATAAATTCCGGAGCCGGGTGTTTCTTCCACCAAGGATGATGTGGATAGAGCATCAAAGGCACCTTCGCTGTTCAACTGGCCATACGATATCATCACGCTCTCTGCCTGCACGGGTTGATTTTCTTCGAAAAAAATACTACTGGCTTTTAGGCCTAAGCGCACATTGATGAATTCCTGTTCCTTGTCCACGCGCAAAAGACCATCTACCACCAACTTGGACTCTGTTTCCGATAAACCGACATCAACAACATCTTCACAGGAACCGAATATTAGCGCAATAAATAGATAAGCCAATAACTTTTTCATGGTGTTAAAATTTAAAATTATAGGTTACGGAAGGGATGATTCCGAAAATAGATGTCCGAATGGCTTCGTTCCTTCCCGTGTCCTCATTTTCCCTAAAGTTTATCGATGCTGCATTTTTGCGGCTGTACGCATTGTAAATACTGAATATCCATTCGGATTGAACTTTTTTCCGCTTATTTCGTATTGGGGTCAGAATGGCAGAAATATCCAATCTGTGGTAATCAGGTAAGCGTTCTTTGTTCCGTAGTCCGTAGTATGGCACGGTCATATCCTCAAATTCAAATTGACCGATTGGATAATTGGTCGGCTGCCCCGTCTGATAGATAAAATTAGCATTGAAGCTCCATTTTTCATTAAGCTCAAAACTGCCATAAACGGAAAGGTCGTGCGTTTTATCGTATGGGGTGTTGTACCATTGTCCCATGTTGATTCCGGTTTCCAAAGTGGTTCTTCCAGGAGTCCTTTGCTCAGATTTCGATAGGGTATAGGCCAACCAGCCTGTAAATCGACCTTCATTTTTTCGAATCAAAAGCTCCAAACCGTAAGCTCTGGCCTCGCCGTTCAATATGACTTGTTCTATCGCATCATTGGCAATAAGGTTGGCGCCGTCGATATAATCTATTCTATTTTGGATGGTCTTGTAGAATGTTTCTGCTTCCAAACTATATGCACCTTCCTGGATATTCCTGAAATAACCAAAGGCATATTGGTCCAAAAGCTGTGGCTCCACAAACGGACCGCTGGGTGTCCATACATCCAAGGGGGTGGGAGAGTTTGTGTTGGAAATTAGGTGTAAGTATTGTGCCAACCGGGTGTAACTTGCCTTTATGGAGTTATTTTCCTTAAACGTATAGGACATGGAAATCCTCGGCTCCAGATTAAAAAATGATTTCATGGTTTCGCTACGGCCAGGACTAATGGTGTCTATGGGGTTCGCTTCTCCATAGGTTTGGGTAAAAGGGTCAAAATCCACAGGATTGTCATCGGCATAAACAAAGAACTCGTCCTGCCCAAATCTGCTGAACTGACTTGCTCTTAGTCCATATTCTACGCTTAGGTTTTCCGTGATTTCATGTTCTATATCAATATAGGCGGCATTTTCGTTGGCGTATTTTTTGGTGAGTTGATCTTCAACGATACCTGAATCTGGGCTGTTGGGAATTATCTTCCCTGGATTGAATACATAATAGATACTGTTTATCCCGTAATTCAACTGGAGTTTGTTGTTCAAGTAGTGTTTTAGGTCATACTTTAGGTTAAAGTTTTGGATACCAGAGTTCCATTCAAAGCCCACAAAATCAAGCTCTAGGCCATAATAGTAATCGGAATAAATAAGGGAAAGGTTGGAGAAAAGCTTATCGGAAAACAAGTGGTTCCATCTCAAATTACCCACAGCATTTCCATATTCGTTCACAAAACGGTCGCTGACGTTAAAAAGATCTCTACCAAAGTATCCGGAGAGAAAAACACTATTATTCTCATTGATTCTATGGGTAATCTTGGTGTTAAGGTCATAGAAATAGGCCTTGTTGTCTATATCGAATAAAGGAAGAAATAGGTGTGCATAGGACGCCCTTCCGCCGACTAGAAAAGAAGTTTTGTCCTTTTGAATGGGCCCCTCTATCAATAATCTGCTCGCGACCGCACCAATACCCCCGTTTACTTTAAACTCTTTGCTGTTCCCTTCTTTTTGAAAGATATCGAGTACTGAGGAGACCCGTCCACCATATCTTGCAGGGATTCCGCCCTTAAAAAGTTTTACATCCTTAATCGCGTCAGGATTGAATACGGAAAAGAAACCGAACAAGTGGGAGGAATTGAACACGGTGGCCTCATCTAGTAGGATAAGGTTTTGGTCCGCTGCGCCACCACGAACATTAAATCCAGAAGATGCCTCTCCTGCACTAGTAACACCAGGTAAAAGTAATAGCGATTTTATAACATCGGATTCACCTAGCACCACGGGAATCTCCTTTATGGTGTTGGATGTCAATGAGGTAACGCTCATTTGGGGTTTGCGGATATCCAGTTTTTCCACATTGTCCGTGACCACGACCTCTTGAAGTTCTTCTGTTTTTTCGGTCAAATTGAAGTCTAGCTTCACATTCTTGTTCAGAGTAATGGTTTGTACAATTTCCTGAAAACCGAGATAGCTCACTATGATTTGATATTCTCCCTCGGGAAGCGTTATGGAATAAAAACCGTACTCGTTGGTGGTAGTCCCGGTTGTAAGCTCGGAAACGGCCACTGTGACCCCTATCAAGGACTCGTTGCTGGATGCTTCGAAGATTGTGCCGCTAAGGGTGTACCTCTCTTGGGCCTGGATCACAAAAAAATGCCCAAACAGGGCTAGCAAAAATGCAAGATGATGTCTGGGCATTCGATTGATTTTTTTAAAAGTACACATTTATCTAATGGTGAAAAAACGAATGTAGTTACGGAAGTTTATTTTAACATTGGTAAAGGGTAAAATAAAAGGCAGCCATGAATCGGCTGCCTTTTACTCTTAGGTATGTTTGTTTTGACTATCCAATGGAACTCAAAATAGTGTTTAGAGTTTCGCTGGGTCGCATCGCTTTTGATGCCATTTCTGGGTCTGGAAGATAATATCCTCCGATATCAACTGGCGAGCCTTGTGCGTCTATCAGTTCTTGAGCGATTTTATCCTCGTTGGAGGACATTGCATCGTACACTTTGCAGAATATGGTTTTTAGCTCCCCATCTTTGTCCTGTTTGGCCAATTGCTCCGCCCAGTACAATGCAAGGTAGAAGTGGCTTCCACGGGTATCTATTTCATTTACTTTTCTAGATGGTGACCTATCCTGGTTCAAGAATTCTTCGGTTGCTTTGTCCAGTGCATCGGCAAGCACCTGTGCCTTTTGGTTATTGTTCTTTTCTCCGAAGAATTCCAAAGAAACGGCCAAGGCCAAGAATTCACCAAGGGAATCCCATCTTAAGTGGCCTTCTTCCAAGAATTGCTCCACGTGTTTTGGGGCAGAACCACCGGCACCTGTTTCAAATAATCCACCACCGTTCATCAAAGGAACAATGGACAACATTTTTGCGCTGGTCCCAACTTCCAAAATAGGGAAGAGGTCGGTCAAGTAATCCCTCAATACGTTACCGGATACGGAGATGGTATCTTTTCCTTCTTTCATGCGCTTCAAGGTGAACTTGGTGGCTTCGATAGGGGAAAGAATCCTGATATCCAATCCAGATGTATCTTGGTCTTTTAGGTAAACGTTCACTTTTTTGATCAATTCGGCATCATGTGCCCTGTTTTCATCCAACCAAAAAACGGCAGGTGTTCCAGTGGCCCTTGCTCTTGAAACGGCCAATTTGACCCAGTCCTGAACAGGCGCATCCTTAACTTGGCACATTCTCCAGATATCACCTTCTTCTACCACATGCTCTATCAATGTTTCACCAGCAGCGTTTACCACCTTTACGGTGCCTGCTTGCTCTATTTCAAAAGTTTTATCGTGAGAACCATATTCCTCTGCTTTCTGGGCCATCAAACCTACATTGGGAACTGTTCCCATGGTTGTTGGGTCGAAAGCACCGTGTTCTTTACAAAAATCGATGGTAGCTTGGTATACTCCAGAGTAGCTGCTATCGGGAATGATAGCTTTGGTGTCCTGAAGCTCTCCGTTCTTATCCCACATTTTACCAGAGTTTCTGATCATGGCAGGCATGGAGGCATCGATGATAACATCACTTGGTACATGAAGGTTGGTAATGCCTTTATCGGAATTTACCATGGCCAAATCAGGTCCGTTTTCGATACTTGCCTTGATAGCTCCTTCGATTTCTTTGTGTTGGTCTTCCGGTAGTTTTCCAATTTTATCGAACAGGGTCTCCAATCCATCGTTAGGATTGATTCCCAATTTTTCGAAAGTGTCGCTATAGTTTTTAAACAGTTCAGAAAAATATACTTCCAAAGCATGTCCAAAAATGATGGGGTCGGAGACCTTCATCATGGTGGCTTTAAAGTGCAAAGAAAGTAGGATGCCTTTTTCCCTTGCGTCGGCGATTTCTTCGGTCAAGAATTCAACCAATGCTTTTTTGCTCATTACTGTGGCATCGATAACCTCACCTTTTAGAAGGGCCAGCTTATCTTTTAGCACGGTTGTGTTGCCGTCTGTACCTACCAATTCGATACGGACTTCGTCTGCATTGGATAGCGTCAACGATTTTTCGTTCGATTTAAAGTCACCGTGGGACATGGTGGCCACATGGGTCTTGGAATCCGAAGACCATTCGCCCATAGTGTGCGGATGTGCCTTTGCGTAATTTTTTACTGCTTTTGGAGCACGTCTGTCCGAGTTTCCTTCGCGGAGTACTGGGTTTACAGCGCTACCTTTTATTTTGTCATATTTCGCCTTTATGGCTTTTTCCTCGTCGGTTTTAGGCTCGTCGGGGTAATTGGGCAGGTTGTAGCCTTTTTTTTGTAATTCCTCAATGGCTTCTTTCAACTGCGGAATGGAAGCACTGATATTCGGAAGTTTTATGATGTTGGCCTCAGGAGTCTTGGCAAGTTCGCCCAAAATGGACAAATCGTCTGGTATTTGCTGTTCCTTGGTCAATAATTCCGGAAACATAGCGGCGATTCTACCTGCCAAAGAAATGTCCTTGGTCTCTACTTCGATATCGGCTGTTTCGGTGAATGATTTTACAATGGGTAAGAAGGATAATGTTGCTAAGGCGGGTGCCTCGTCTGTTTTGGTATAATAAAGTTTAGCCATTTATATGTATTTGTTTGAGCGGTTGCAAATATACGATATATGGACGGTGAAGAACGAACGGAAGTGACTAAAAGTGTGGGTTTTTGGTGATAATTTGTTAAAAAACAAAAGCCATTTCCTTGTTTTTACCAAGGAGATGGCTTTCAGAATGGACTCAAGATTTGTTTGGTGGTACCAAAACTGTAACCTATTTGATTACATCTTTTGCCCTTTCGACGTTTGCTTTGCAATGTTCTTAATTTTTCAACTAATCTACATTACGCAAAGTGTACTGTTACATTCCTAAATTTTATCAAAATGGGAAATTGCTCTTCCATCCGCACATAAAATCTATTATTTCTCATTGGGTTTTGCCAAAGCACCTCCCAAGTCAAAATTCCTTTTGTGATCAGTAGTGTTACCAATTAAAAAGGGAATCCACAGTTTTAAAGAACGTCAACTTTAAATCGATATGTTCGTGATGGTATCACAATCATATCTTCATCTAAAGTAGAACAGAAAATTAATTTTTGCAATTTTACAAGTCATTAAAAATCAACATAATATGAACCGAGGTTATTAACAATTGTTCATAAAAAAAGCACCCAAAATGGGCGCTTTTCATGTTGTACAGGATATTGATTATCCTTTAACTTCTTTAATACGGGCCTTTTTACCGGTAAGACCTCTAAAGTAGAAGATTCTGGATCTACGTACTTTACCTTTTTTGTTTACTTCAACTCTTTGCAAAGCTGGCATGTTTACTGGGAAAATTCTTTCCACACCTACAGTACCGGACATTTTGCGGATAGTAAAAGTTTCTGTTGCACCGCTTCCTCTACGTTGTATTACTACACCTTTAAAGAACTGGGTACGAGTTTTTTCACCTTCCTTGATTTCGTAATACACAGTGATGGTGTCACCAGCTGAGAATTTTGGAAATTCTTTTTTTGGAACAAATTCGTCTTCAACAAATTTTATTAAGGATTCCATTTGTATGTTTTTTAAATGTTTTTGCAAGACCAACTTACACGGATTTCGTCAGAGGTTGATTTTGAGATTGCAAAAGTAATCTAATATTTAGAAATAGCAAGTTGTTTTTTGCCTTTTTGATTTATTTTTCCAAAAGGTCGGGCCTTCTTTCTTGGGTACGCTCCATGGCTTGTTGCTCCCGCCATTTCTCAATTTTTGGAAAGTTGCCGCTCAACAGGATTTTGGGGACTTCCATTCCTTTATATTCTGCAGGTCGGGTGTACACAGGCGGTGCTAATAAATTGTCCTGAAACGTATCGGTCAGGGCAGAGGTTTCATCATTCAATACTCCAGGGAGCAATCGAATCACGGCATCGCATAAAATGGCAGCGGCAAGTTCACCACCGGAAAGCACATAGTCACCAATAGAAATTTCACGGGTCACGAACATGTCCCTCACCCGTTGGTCCACACCTTTATAATGTCCGCAAAGCACAATAATGTTCTTTTTCATGGAAATTTCATTGGCCATTCCCTGATTCAGGGTGTTGCCATCTGGTGTCATGTAAATGACTTCGTCGTATTCTCTTTCCGATTTTAATTGAGAAATGCATTTATCGATAGGTTCTATCATCATCACCATTCCAGCTCCACCGCCAAACTGGTAATCATCAACCTGTTTATAGTTTCCGGTGGTGTAATCCCTCAAATTATGAAGGTGCACCTCTGCCAAATCCTTTTCTATGGCCCGTTTTAAGATGGAAGCCTCAAAAGGACTTTTTAGAAGTTCGGGAAGTACGGTGATAATGTCTATCCGCATGGACATTGTTGTTGTGTATTGATTTGCCGCAAAAGTAGTGAATGCTGGCAATAACTGCTATATAAAAGAAAGGCTTCCGAAATGGAAGCCTTAATTCTTATTTTTTTTGTTTGTTCAGTTCGTCCTGTAGCTGTCGACTTATTTTCTGCTCTCGTTCAAGTGCTCTTCTCCTGTGGTTTTGATACTCATCCTCTAACTCGGCAAGTGCAGATTTGGCCTGCTGCGTCAAAAAGTTGCTATTTCTAAATCGATAGATAAAGAACAAAAGGAGCAACAACAGTCCAAAAATAATGGACCACAATATTAAATTGTATGTTCCTTTGCTAATAAGCATACCAAAGAAAGAAATACTGTCTTTTTCCTCGGTTACACTGTTTAATTTATTGGTGGTTTCTTGCAGTTTGCCATTTAAGCTTTCTATTTCGGCATCATTTGAGGTGATGGTTGCCGATAGGTCCTTGATAGTTTTATTGGCTGCATCGATAGAATCAAAGACATTTTCTTTTGTTTTGTGCAGTTCAGATATTTTAACTACCTCATATTGGATGCCTTTGGCCCGATAGTTGCCCGACTTACGTTCCAATTCTTCGAACTGACCCCTTAGGGTGTTGTCAGTTTCTTCTGTTGATTCATCTTCCTGTGCGTGTACGGACAGGGCTGGGATGAGTAAGGCTAAGGCAAATAAAATGCGTAAATGCTTCATGTTCAATAATGTTCTCGTATTAAATTTAGATTAAGGGTGAGGCGAAATTACATCAATATACCTAATTTAAAAAAAGAAAATCAGTTCAAAGAACAATTCGTCCCCCACTAATAATACGTATAACGCCTAACTTTTGCGATATATTTTGCCAATCGTACAACTTGATGCGAATAACCATACTCGTTATCGTACCAAATATACAATACCACATTTTTTCCGCCGGGAGCTACAATAGTGGCCTTACTATCATAAATGGATGGCGCTGTGGTGCCTACAATATCCGAAGAGACCAATTCGTTGCTCAGCGCATATTTTATCTGCTCCACCAAATCGCCTTCCAACGCATATTTTTTAATGATGGTATCTATGCCTTCTTTCGATGTTTTGTTTTTGACTTCTAGGTTAAGAATGGCCAAGGAACCGTTGGGAACCGGAACCCTAATGGCATTTGAGGTCAGTTTCCCTTTTAGCGATGGTAGCGCCTTGGCGACTGCAGAGCCCGCTCCTGTTTCCGTAATCACCATGTTGAGTGCGGCTGCACGGCCACGACGGTATTTATTGTGCATATTGTCCACCAAATTTTGGTCGTTGGTATAGGCGTGTATGGTCTCCAAATGCCCTTTTTTGATGCCCAAAGAATCTTCAATTACCTTTAGGATAGGGGTAATGGCATTGGTAGTACATGACGCAGCAGAGTATATTTTTGTCTTGTCCGGGTCAAAATCCTTATGGTTTACACCGTGGACAATATTGGGGACCTCTTTTCCCGGAGCGGTCAACAATACCTTGCTGGCTCCTTTCGATTTTAAATGACGGGATAGTTCTTTGTTATCCCTAAATGCCCCTGTGTTATCAATAATCAAAGCATCTCCAATGCCATATTTGGTATAATCGATATCTTCAGGTTGATTGGCGTTGATGATTTTCACCGTGGTACCATTAATGATGAGTGCTTGTTTTTCCACATCCACATCCACCGTTCCGGTAAATGGTCCGTGAACCGAATCGGTTTTAAGAAGGGCTGCTCTTTTTTCCAGAACTTCCCTGTTCATCTCACCCCGGACTACGATGGCACGTAACCGTAATTGACTGCCTCGGCCCGTTTTGGCCATAAGTTCGCGTGCGACCAAACGTCCAATACGTCCAAAACCATAGAGTACCACATCTTTTGGTTCAATGGCTTTGGAGGTTTGAGCGCCTTTAAGTTTGTCAATCACAAAGGCCTTTACATTTAAATGGGCGTTTTGGTTGGAATTGTATTCGTAGGTCAGCTTGCCAATATCGAGTTTGGCCGGAGGGAGGTTAAGGTCGTTAATGGCCCGTAAGATTTCCACAGAATCAAAAATGGACATAGGTTTTTGGACAAACTCACCCGCATATTCGTGCAGGTTGATGATGTCGCTCACGTTCTTGTCTATAATTTGATTTTTGAAGAGAACCACCTCAATGGCTTTATCGTACCAAAGGTCGCTTATGATTTTTATAAATTCTGTAGTGGCTTTACGTCTATCTGCCTGAAAGGCAAGTTCTTTTTCGTAAGATAAATTGTCGTTCATGGATGATGGTTGCGGTTGTGATCATTAATTTCTTGGCTAAATTATATATTTCAAACGTTTTCGTAAAACATATTGGATATAAAAAAAAGCGTCCTTTTCAAGACGCTTTTAAGTGTTTTTTTAGCACTTTTTACTGAAGTATCATGTGCTCTTTTTCACCATTTTCATTGATCATGGTGAAACTGGTTCGTCCATATCTTGATATTTGGCCAAATTGTTTTTTTGCATCATCAATATTCTCGATGGGTTCACCATCCAATTCAATAATAACCTTGTTGGTCAAACCATATCTAGAGTAGCCTTGGGGAACATCAATGATCTTAACGCCCTTGGATACACCGAACTTCTTTTTATCTTCTTTGGTCAAGTTTTTTACCCTGAAAGATGTAGCAGGTAAAATAACGCTGTTCTGTTTTTTCAACGTCACATTTTTTACCAGATTTTCACCATCACGGTCCAATGTCACTTGCACCACATCGCCAGGCCTCTTTGAATTTAAGTATCCTGTAAGTTGGGAGAACTTGCCAATATCTACGTTATCCACTTTTTTGATGATGTCACCTTCTAGTAAACCGGCTTCATCGGCACCCGAATCTTCTTCAACCCCTGCTACATATACTCCCTCTAGTTCATCAAGCCCTTTTTCAATGGCCAATGGAGACCTTGTGTTGGCTGCAGAAATTCCCAGAAGACCTTTTTGTACATTTCCGAACTCCATAATATCTTCCACAACTTTTTTGGCAATGTTGCTCGGTACCGCAAAGGCATAACCAATATAGGAGCCGGTCTGTGAAGTAATAGCGGTATTGATGCCTATAAGGTCACCATTGGTGTTCACCAAGGCCCCGCCGCTATTTCCGGGGTTTACTGCTGCATCGGTCTGTATAAAGGATTGGGCACCGGAAGGAGCAAGCGATCGTGCTTTTGCACTTACAATACCTGCGGTTACGGTAGAGGTGAGGTTAAACGGGTTACCAACGGCAAGCACCCACTCACCAATTTTAGCGTTGTCGGAATCTCCAAATGCCAAGTAAGGCAAAGCGTCTTCGGCATCTATTTTTAACAGGGCGATATCGGAGTCTGCATCGGTTCCGATTACTTCTGCTTCATACGATTTATTGTTGTTGAGAACCACCTCAAGTTGACTTGAGTTGGCGATTACGTGATTGTTGGTCACAATATAACCATCAGGAGAAATGATCACCCCGGAACCTGTCCCTACCTGCGGGGTCGATTTACGTTCATAACCATAAAAGAACTCGGCAATATTGGATGAACCTCTACTGCTCATGGTCATGTTTTTAACGTGAACCACAGAATTTACCGTTTTTTCGGCCGCAGAGGTGAAATCTACCTCATTGATTCCGGCTCCTCTTGCAGAGGTGTCCAAGTTACTCGTGGTCACAAAAGGCGTTTCCTCTTGTGCAGTGACCCATTTGTAGCTTTCTTTCTCAAAAAATAATTTGTAAGCTCCAAGCGTAATTGCACCTGCAAATACGGAAACAAGGAATAAACTAGCTATTTTCTTCATAATTCATTAACAATTTAACATTAAGCTTTATCAAAATTAAAAGTTTTCAATTTTTGGCTAGGTCGGTTTAACGCTGTTTTAACTACAAAAAAAACCTTAAAGAATCCCATATATTTGTTCCTTTGTAGATGTATATGGAACTACAGTTTTTTAAATATCAAGGAACGGGAAACGATTTTGTGATTATTGATAATCGTCAGGATATATTTCCCAAAAACAATACCAAACTTGTGGCAGAGCTTTGTGACCGAAGATTTGGCATAGGAGCGGACGGTTTGATTCTGCTCGAAAATGACAATGTGTCTGATTTTAAGATGGTTTACTATAACGCAGATGGAGCCGAAAGCACTATGTGCGGCAATGGAGGCCGCTGCTTGGTAGCATTTGCCCATTATTTGGGAGTGATAGAAGAAAAGACCACTTTTAATGCGGTAGATGGGCTTCATGAAGCTACCGTAGCGGGGGACATCGTCAATCTAAAAATGATAGATGTAGATAAGATACACGAGAAACAAAACCATAGTTTTTTGGATACCGGCTCCCCGCACCATGTACAATTGGTGAAGGAACTGAAGCAATTTGATGTGCAAAAAGAAGGGAAGAGACTCCGCTATGGAATTTACGGTGAGTCTGGGAGCAACATCAATTTTGTGGAACAGACCAGCGACAATGCTTTTGATGTGCGAACCTACGAAAGGGGAGTGGAAGGGGAGACCTTTTCATGTGGTACAGGGGTAACGGCCGTGGCCTTGGCCATGCACGAATCAGGTAAAACCGCTGCCAGTGAAGTCCATATCCATACCATTGGTGGTGATTTGACCATTTCTTTTGAGAAGAAGGATGGGAAGTACAGCAATATCTTTTTAAAAGGACCTGCAATACAGGTATTTAAAGGAACCATTGAATGCTCAATCTAAAAGGAAAACAAGTCTATTTGCGGGCCTTGGAGCCCACCGATCTCGATTTTCTGTACAAATTGGAAAACGATACATCGGTCTGGGAGGTAAGCGGCACGCTAAAACCTTATTCCAAAAAGGTGCTCCAATTGTATTTGGACAATGCCCACAGAGATATCTACGATGTGAAGCAATTGAGATTATGTATTAGTAATGAGAAAGATGAATGTATAGGGCTTATCGATTTGTTCGATTTTGATCCTAAACACAGACGGGCCGGAATCGGAATTATAATTGTAGAGCCCGGTGATAGAAATAGAGGTGCTGGTGCAGAAGCTTTGTCGCTCTTGTGCGATTATGCATTTTCAGCTTTGGACATGCATCAACTCTACGCCAATATTTTAGAGGATAATGAGGCAAGTATCCATTTGTTTCAAAAAATGGGATTCGAAGAAATCGGCGTTAAAAAGGAATGGATAAGAACCAATCAAGGGTTCAAGAACGAAATAATGTATCAAAAGATCAATACAAATGAATCTTAAGAAAGTACTTTGGGCAACGGCCGTCCTCGGATTGTTGATCTGCGGTTTTATTGCTTATCAAATTTACAGTGCCATTTTTAGTCCCAATACACAGTTCAATAATGATGAAGCCTTTGTTTATATTGAAACGGATGCATCGTTCAATGATGTAAAAGCTTCATTGGAACCTTTGTTGCAGGATTTATCCACTTTTGAAGCTGTGGCCAAGCGCAAAGGGTATATCACCAATATCAAGGCAGGGAAGTATGCTCTCAAAAAGGGAATGAATAACAACGAGATTATCAACACCCTTCGTAGCGCCAATTTGCCCGTTCAAGTATCATTTAATAATCAAGAATCGCTGGCGTTGTTGGCCGGAAGAGTTTCTGAGCAGATTGAAGCCGATAGTTTGGAATTGCTTCAAACATTCAATGATCCTGAGTTTTTGAAGGAAACAAAATTTGATGAGGATACCAAACTGGCGATGTACATTCCAAATACCTATGAGTTTTTCTGGAATACCGATGCCAAGAGCTTTAGGGACAGAATGCGAACCGAATATGAGCGCTTCTGGAACAGCGACCGTTTGCAAAAGGCAAAAAACCTTGGGTTGACCCCCAATGAGGTGACCGCCTTGGCGGCCATAGTTCAAAAGGAAACCGCTAAAGTGGATGAGCGTCCGAGGGTTGCTGGAGTATACTTGAACAGGATTGGAAGGGGAATGCTGCTGCAAGCGGACCCAACGGTTATTTATGCCATCAAAAAAGAAACCGGCAATTACGATACCATTATAAAACGGGTACTTTTCCGTGATTTGGAAATGGATTCACCCTATAATACCTATAAATATGCGGGCGTTCCTCCTGGCCCTATAACTATGCCAGACATTACTTCCATAGATGCAGTTTTGAATCCCGAAAAACACGATTATCTCTATTTTGTGGCCGATGTTTCCAACTTTGGCTACCACATGTTCGCCAAATCTTTGGCACAACACAACCGGAATAAGGTGCAGTACACCCGATGGTTGAATCAACAAAAAGTTTTGAGATAAGGTTCTTTATCGTTGATTTTCATCCCTTTAACGTATTTTAAGGCTGATTTAAGAAATCTTTATGAGCTTTAGGGTGCCCTTTAGCTTATCTCCATCTATATTTGCCGGCCAAATTGATTTTTGATACGTATATAGTATCGAGATCACAAATATGAACATTATGAAAAGATGGATAGGTTTTATTCTACATCTTGCCATGGTCGTAGTTTTGACAAGTTTTGGTTCCTATACCGTAATGAAAAAGGAGACTGTTGAAATTCCCGATTCATTGAAGGTAACGGCCAATTTGGAAATCTTTGCACCGCAAGATTCCATTGAACTTCTTGACGAGGACGAGGTAACCCCTCCTTTTCTGGGAAAAGCCTACAATGGCTTTAAGGAAGCACTTGCTTTTAAAGAATCTCAGGGCAAATATCAAAGAGTGAACACATTAGGTTATTTGGGCAAGTACCAGTTTGGTAGCAGCACATTAAATTTGATGGGAGTTTACGACATGGATGAATTTTTGGACAACCCAAAACTTCAGGAAAAGGCCTTTGTGGCCAATATTGCCCGTAATAAATGGATTCTGAGAAGAGATATTAAGCGCTTCAACGGGAAAACCATTGGAGGTATCAAAGTAACTGAATCAGGTATTTTGGCCGCGGCCCATTTGGCTGGAGCAGGCAACGTCAAAAAATATCTACGATCATATGGACAAAACGATGTAACTGATGCGTACGGAAGTAGCATCTCGTATTACATGAAAAAATTTGCGGGTTATGATATTTCAAATATCAAGCAGCAGAAAAACGCAAAAGTCTAATTGGTACAGATGAGTTAAATTAAAAAAAGCCCCGAACTTCGGGGCTTTTTTTATGCTTGAATAATATATATTGTTGGTCTTTTGTCCAAGTCAATCTCAATTTCGCTCCATTCATGGGCGCTTTTAGTGGAGATAAATTCTGTGGGCAAGGTAATGTCACATGCAATGCATAATCGTGTAGATTTCTGCAATGTTTTTACAAGCTCCTTTACCAATTTATTGTTCCGGTAAGGCGTTTCCATAAAAATTTGGGACTGTCCCTTATCCTTGGATAATCGTTCCAAGCTCTTTACCATTTTTTTGCGCTCTGCATTGTCGATGGGCAAATACCCATTAAAAGCAAAGTTCTGACCGTTCATACCGCTGCTCATCATGGCCATCAAAATAGAGGAGGGGCCCACCAACGGTACCACTTGTATTCTTTTTTGATGTGCTACACGAACTACATCGGCTCCTGGATCGGCGATGCCCGGACACCCTGCTTCGGACAAAATACCAATATCATGCCCATGGATACAGGGATCCAAAAAACCAGGAATTTCCTCAGGGTTGGTGTATTTGTTCAACGATTGTAAATGGAGGTCCGGTTGAGATTTGCTCGGGCTTACCCGTTTTATAAAACGTCTGGCCGTTTTCTCATTTTCCACGATATAGTGGTCAATGCGCTCTATGGTGCCTTTTACCGAAATGGGCAGGACTTCTAAAGGAGCATTGTCTCCCAAAGTTGTGGGAATCAGATAGATTTTGCCCACTACTAAACCAGGTTTTACCTCTTCCATGGGTTTAATTTAGCTTTTTCGCAATTTTCTCACAAGCCCTGTCAATCATTTGGTAAACATTTTCAAAGCCATCCTCGCCACCGTAGTAGGGGTCTGGAACCTCTTTAATTCCCAGTTCAACCTCGCTCAGCAACAATTTTACTTTGTTGGCTTCCTCTTGGTTTGAAGCAAGAGCGGCGATATCCGAAAAATTACTGCGGTCCATCACGTAGATATAATCGAACTCGGAAAAATCTTGTCTGGAAAATTTTCTACACTTCTGATTGCCGATATCCAGTCCATATTTTTGGGCCACCGCAATGGAACGTTTGTCGGGCGGGTTGCCTACGTGATAACCAGCAGTGCCAGCGGAATCCACAAAAACGGAATCCGAATCAACCTTGGATTTTAAAATGCCTTCGGCCAAAGGTGACCTGCAAATGTTTCCCAAGCAGACCATCAAAACTTTGGTTTTCATATGTGAGTTGTGAAAATTAGGAGAACTTTTTGCTCAAATCCTCGATATACTTTCTGAATTGCTTATCGGTTTCGGCAAGATTGTCAACAGTTTTACAGGCATGGAGAACGGTTGCGTGATCACGCTTTCCAATTTGTGAACCAATGCTCGCCAAGGATGCCTTGGTGAACTTCTTTGCAAAGAACATGGCCAATTGTCTTGCTTGTACAATGTGGCGTTTTCTTGTTTTGGACTGAAGCGTGGCCACATCCATTTCGAAGTAATCCGACACTACTTTTTGAATGTAGTCGATAGATACTTCTCGCTTGGTGTTTTTCACGAACTTTTCCACTACTTGTTGAGCCAGTTCCAAAGTAACTTCGCGTTTATTGAAAGAGGATTGCGCAATCAATGAAATAATGGCGCCTTCCAATTCCCTAATGTTGGTCTTGATGTTCTTTGCCACGTGGTCGATGATATCTTCGGGCATTTCAACCCCATCCCGGTACAGCTTGTTCTTTAAGATGGACACGCGGGTTTCGTAATCGGGGCTTTGCAGTTCTGCAGAAAGTCCCCATTTAAATCGGGAAAGCAAACGCTGTTCAATGTCCTGCATATCCACAGGAGCCTTGTCCGATGTTAAAATTACCTGCTTGCCATTTTGGTGCAAATGGTTAAAAATATGGAAGAAAACATCCTGTGTTCCAGATTTACCGGATAGGAATTGTACGTCATCTATAATAAGTACATCTATCAACTGGTAAAAATGGATAAAGTCGTTTCGGGTGTTCTTTTTTACGGACTCAATATATTGTTGGGTGAATTTCTCCGCCGAAATATAGAGTACCGTCTTTTCGGGATATTTATCTTTTATTTCAACCCCAATGGCATGGGCCAAGTGGGTTTTCCCTAAACCAACTCCACCAAAAACCAATAATGGGTTAAAAGATGTTCCACCAGGTTTGTTGGCCACGGCCATACCAGCCGATCTTGCCAATCGGTTGGAATCCCCCTCCAGGAAATTGTCAAAATTATAGTTGGGATTCAACTGGGATTCGATTTTGATGTTCCGAATGCCAGGAATCACAAATGGATTTTTAAGCTCGGGACTTTTGGAGGTAATCGGCACATCCAATTCCTGTGGTCCTACAGCGGTACGGTTAGAACTTGGAATCTGTTCTGTAAAAGGTTCCTTGTTACCGTACTTGTTTTCCATTTTTATAACGTAGATCAACTTAGCATTGCTTCCCAATTCACGGGTCATGGCAACTTTAAGGAGCTTTACATAATGTTCTTCGAGCCATTCGTAGAAAAACTTGCTGGGCACCTGAATGCTCAGCGCCTTATCTGTCAGTTTTATAGGCTTAATGGGTTCAAACCAAGTTTTGAATGCCTGCGGTTGGATGTTATCTTGGATAAAAGCCAAACAGTTGTTCCATACGGAATTAGCAGTAGCACTCATAGAAGTTTTTCCTTGTTTTAATGGTTAGCTTTAATACTTAAGAGCAAGCATCTAAAGGGTTACAAGATGCTCATTGGATGCGACAAATATGTGAACAATTCTTTTAAAAAAAAAATCAATTTGCCATTGAAAGTTCTGTTTTTTTTTCGCATGTTACCCTCAAAATAAGCAAGCCTCTAAATATATAATTTTTCAATTAAAAATGGGTCTAAATACGTATTCTTTTCGGGTCAGATATGCAGAAACTGACCAAATGGGGGTTGTTTACCATGGTAATTATGCCCAGTATTTTGAAATGGGCCGAGTGGAGTGGTTAAGGGCGATGGGAATCACTTACAAAAGCATGGAGGATAATGGTGTGATGTTACCCGTAATATCCTTACATATTGACTATAAAAAGTCTGCGCTTTATGATGATTTGTTGACCGTGCGTACCAAATTAAAGTCAAAACCCTTAGTTAAAATTGAATTTGATTATGACCTTTTGAACGAAGCAGGGGAGTTGCTGGCCTCCGCAAACACGGTTTTAGCCTTTATGGACAAAAAAACGGGACGCCCCATAAAATGCCCAGATTATATCTTGGAAAAATTGGACGATTGAATTTTTTTCAGAGTTCAGAAGTCTTTGTTCTTATGTCTAGCAGCGCAGCGGTCTTTTGTCCAATAGGAAAGTGGTCTTGTTTCAATCAATCCAACATAATTACATCGACACCATGCATTTCATCGAAAAGTTGAAAAATCTCTTCCGATTCGCTTAATCGAACCGAAATAATCAGCTCGCAATCCAATTCCATTTTCTGGGAAGCAATCTCCAAATCTTTCTGTTTGATGGTCCGCATCACTATATCCATGACCGGGTACTCAAATTGTAAACGCATTTGAGCTTTGATGATTTTCTTTACAATCTTCGCATTTTCGAGCGCCGTTTGGGCAGCAGCTTTGTAAGCTTGTATCAATCCGCCGACCCCAAGTTTGGTGCCACCAAAAATTCTGGTAACGGTAATCAGGACATTGGTCACATCAAACGATTGTATTTGCCCATAAATGGGCATTCCGGCCGAATTGTTCGGTTCGCCATCATCATTGGCTCTGTAAATCGGATTTTCGGTGCCCAATTGCCAGGCATAGCAAACATGATTGGCCGTGTGGTATTTTTTTCGAAGTTCCTCTACAATCGGTTTTACATCATCTTCCGAAGCAATGGGGTGTACCTCAGCATAGAATTTGCTCTTTCGGTCCTTATATAAAATCTCTGGTGAGGTTTTGGTAACGGTCCGGTAAACATCTTCTTTTTTATCCATCAGAACAAAGCTACCAATATTATGCTCAAAACCGCCAACGCAACACCGCTCCAGTTTTTAAGACTTAGCTTCTCTTTAAACAATAATATTCCGACGAGCGTGGAGACCATTACAATCGCAACGTTGTTTAAGGTAAAGATGGCGGCGCTGCTCAAAATGTCCGACCGCAGGGCGCGAATCAAAAAATAGATGGAGAAATAATTGGGTATCCCTAGGGCAATTCCTCCTACCATATTTTTTAAATTGATTTTCAATGGTGTTTTTACCGCCTTTATACCAATAAAAATAAACCCGGTCAAAGCCGCAAAGCCAAAAATCATGGAAGAGAATACGGGAATCTCTTGGTCTGTCAAATGGACTTCCTCAAAATACTGAATACTTGTATCGATAACACCCGACCCCAAAAACACCAGTAAGGGCAGCACAAGTGCCTTCCGGTCAATTCTTATTTTCTTTTCTTTAATGGAAGCCAAATACACTGCAACTAGCGCAAGGGCAATACCAATAACTTGTAGTGCACTCAATCGTTCACCGTACAACAACATCCCCATTACCACCGGAATCGCCAACGACATCTTGGTGGCCACAGAGGCTACCGAAACCCCAGAGACCTGGGCGGTGCGGGCCATCAAATTAAAAATGACAATAAACAGTACACCTAATAATATAGGACCAATAAGCCATGGTTTATTCGTAAAATCGCTAACGCCAACGGGACCATCATATAAAAAGAACCCAACAGTGCAGGCTACCACGTAATTGGTGATAATGGCGTAGAGCGTCTGTATTTTAAAAACATCGAACAGTTTAAAGACCACAAAAATCAAGGTAGAACTCAGAATGCTCAGAATCAGATATACCATTTACAATTTTGATTTTAGTTGGGTTACGTCCTCTTGGCCCACTTGGAGGTTCCATACTTTTATACCTAAACTAGCTGCGGAATCAGTATTTTCTTTTACATCATCCACAAAAAAGGTTTCTTCCGCTATTAGTTGATTTTGTTGGAGGACAAAATCAAAAATCTCGGTATCTGGTTTGCGCATCCCCATTTCATAGCTCAGGTAGAACACATCAAAGGCATTTTTAAACCTATTGAACCGTTCCATACCCATTAGTTCCCTCACACGCTCCATGTGTAGGTCGTTGGTATTGCTTAACAATAACATTTTATATTGATTCTCTTCAGCAAGCTGCTCAATAAATTGTAAACGGTGTTCGGGAAAATCCAATAAAATCGAATTCCACGCTTGCGCCAAATAGTCCCTGCTTGCGTTGGGAAAGTGTACTGACACCTCATCCAAAAAGCCTGTAGATGTGATAAGTCCCTTCTCATAATCCTGAAACAAGCTCTCCAGATTTGGGGTCACTTCGGTAAAACCGTGCTGCACCATTGCCTTTGCCGTGGCAGGTTTGTCCAGATTGATGAGCACATCGCCAAAATCGAGGATAATGTTTTTAATCATTATGGTAAACGGATAAGGTGTCGGTCAATATTTGGGTTTGATGTTGTAAAGTACCCTGTATTTTAGGAGCAGGCAAACCATTTCGAAAAGAAACGGAGCCCTTAAAAACACGAGCTTCGTCCCATAAATTTTCATCGATAAAAGTTTGAAGCGTTCTGGCGCCGCCTTCAATAATTACGCTTGTGATGTTATGTTGATGGAGCACATCACAAATTTCCTGTGCCAAGTTTGTTGAAAAGTCGATGATGGCATAATCAACACCTTCCTTATATTTTGATGCATCTTCGACCTCAGTCAGAACAATGGTCCGCACGGATTTGTCCAAAACATGGTAGCTCGAATCAATCTTTAAATCCTTGTCCAAAACCACTCGAATCGGGTCTTTTCCTGCCCAATTCCGTGTTGTTAGCTTGGGATTGTCCTCCAAAACCGTGTGGGTGCCGACCAAAATAGCCTGTTCTTGACTTCGCCATTGGTGTACCAACTGTTTGGAATGGGCATTGGTAATCCAAAACGGTTCCGGATTTTTACTTCGTAAAGAGGTGTCGGGGGCCAAAAAGCAATCATTAGATTCCGCCCACTTTAAAATAATGTAGGGGCGTTTCTTTTCCTGAAACGTCAAAAAACGTTTGTGGTGTTCCCTGCATTCATCTTCAAGAATTCCCACCGTTACTTTGCAGCCCGCATCTTTCAATTTCTGGATGCCTTTACCGGCCACTTTATCGTGAGGGTCCTGTAACCCAATAAAAACCTCTTTGATTCGGTGTTTTGCAATCAAATCAGCACAAGGAGGTGTTTTTCCGTAATGCGAACAAGGTTCTAGGGTAACATATAAAGATGCTTCCTGCAATAAATCCTTATCCTTTACAGAATTAATGGCATTTACTTCGGCATGTGGGCCTCCGTAGGGGTCGGTATACCCTTCTCCGATTATTTTATCGTTATGTACAATTACACATCCCACCATCGGGTTTGGAGCGGTTGTTCCCAGTCCCTTTTTGGCCAGTTCTATGCTGCGAAGGATGTATTTTTGATGTATATTCACACCGCAAAAATAGAACAATAAAAACACAAAAATGGGAGATACGGTGATTCGTGAAATTACCCCCGAAGACAATGTACAGGTGGCCCAGGTGATTCGAAAGGTTTTTGAGGATATGGGTGTTCCTAAAGTAGGTACCGCTTATGCAGATAAAGCTTTGGACGATATGTACTCTAATTATAATGTGCCCAAAGCTGCGTATTTTGTGGTGGAGCACGAAGGCGAAGTAATCGGCTGTGCCGGTGTTGCCAAGTTGGATAACTATGATGGTAATGTCTGCGAGCTTCAAAAAATGTACTTTTTGGAGGAAGCCAGGGGCAAGGGACTCGGCGCCAAAATGATCGGAGCTTGTTTGCAAAAAGCCAAAGAATTTGGGTTTGAGGCCTGCTATCTGGAAACCATGCCCTACATGGAGGCCGCCCAAAAGTTGTACAAGAAGAACGGTTTTGAGTACATCGACGCTCCCATGGGAAATACGGGCCATTATTCCTGCCCCGTTTGGATGCTTAAAAAATTGTAATGCTCCTCAAAGAAATCAAAGACATTTATCACAAAGAGTTGGGCGCAATCTATCCCAAAGAGGAAATTGATTCTTTTTTTTATTCCTGTATTGAGCATTACCTGAAACTGGAACGGTTTATTTTGGCCATTCGGCCAGACATTACATTGACCAAAGAAGAAGAGCAGCCTCTTTTTGAAGCATTGTCGGAGTTGAAACAGGAAAAACCCCTTCAATATATTTTGGGAACCGCCCATTTTATGGATTTAGAACTTCAGGTTGATGAAAATGTGTTGATTCCACGTCCAGAGACCGAAGAATTGGTGCAATGGATTTTGGATGATATTAGAAGTCAGAAGTCAGATGTCGGAAGTCAGAAGTTGCAAGTGGGAAACCCAGAATTGAAGGCTGAAGCCCCATGTAGCGAAGATGAATCTTTTCATCCTTTACCTTTTAGCGTCTTGGACATTGGAACAGGAAGCGGCTGTATCGCTATTGCTTTAGCAAAGTATCTTCCTAATGCCAAAACATTTGCTTTGGATGTATCCGAAGGCGCATTGAAAGTGGCTCGGAAAAATGCAGCATCAAACGAGTTGGATATCACATTTTTGCATGAAGATATTCTTAACACGGAACTTGAACTTGTTTTTGATATTATCGTTTCTAATCCGCCTTATGTCAGAGAGTTGGAGAAGGGGGAAATTCAAAAAAATGTAAAGGATTTTGAACCCGGAACAGCATTGTTTGTTCCAGATGATGACCCTTTGGTTTTTTACAGGGCAATCATCGATTTCGCGGAAAAGCATCTTTCCGAAAAAGGAAAATTGTATTTTGAGATTAATCAATATTTGGAAGAGGAGACCCGAGCACTTTTCAATCATCGTAATTTTTCAGAAATTGAACTGCGAAAAGATATGTTTGGCAACGACAGAATGCTAAAAGCAATTAGAAAATGAGCATCCAAGATAAAATCACATCCCTGCGCAACGAGCTAAGGGAACACAACTATAAATACTACGTGCTCGATGAGCCGTCCATTTCCGATTATGAGTTTGATATGAAACTCAAGGAACTCCAAAAATTGGAAGCCGAGCATCCTGAATTTCAGGACCCGACCTCCCCAACATTGCGTGTGGGAGGAATGGTAACCAAAAACTTTGAGACCGTGGCCCATGAGCATCGGATGTATTCCTTGGATAATTCGTATTCCAAGGAGGATTTGGAAGATTGGGAAAAGCGCATCCAACGAATCTTGGGCGATGCCGAGGTTGAATTCACCTGTGAGTTAAAGTATGATGGAGCTTCTATCAGCCTTACCTACGAAGATGGATTCTTGGTGAAAGCAGTGACCCGTGGTGATGGCTTTCAAGGGGACGATGTCACCAATAACATAAAAACGATTAAGTCGGTTCCCTTGCAGTTGAAAGGCGACTATCCGCCTAAATTCGATATTCGAGGAGAAATTATCCTAACGCTCGAGGGCTTTGCCAAAATGAACGCAGAGCGTGTGGAAGCTGGTGAAGACCCCTATATGAACCCAAGGAATACGGCATCTGGAAGCTTAAAATTACAAGATAGTGCCTTGGTGGCACAGCGACCACTGGAGTGTTTGTTGTATAGCATAGCCGGAGACAATTTGGGAATTTCATCACAGTTTGAAGTGTTGGAAAGAGCACGTGCTTGGGGTTTTAAAGTCCCCAGCGTAGCCAAATTGTGCAAATCTACAGCTGAAGTTATGCAGTTCACAGACTATTGGGCCATCCATCGGCACGAATTGCCTTACGAAACCGATGGTGTGGTGGTTAAGGTGAACAGCATCCAACAGCAGGAAGAACTGGGCTACACAGCAAAATCCCCACGTTGGGCTATGGCCTATAAATTTAAGGCGGAACAGGCTACTACCACTTTGAACAAAATCACCTATCAAGTTGGTAGAACCGGTGCAATTACCCCTGTGGCCAATTTGGAGCCTGTATTGTTGGCAGGTACTACGGTAAAACGGGCCTCTTTGCACAATGCCGACCAAATAGCTAAAATCGATGTACGCGAAGGCGATACGGTTTTTGTGGAAAAGGGAGGTGAAATCATCCCAAAAATCGTAGGGGTCGATTTTACCAAGCGATCAATAGATTCGGAACCCACCAAATACATTGAAAACTGCCCGGAATGTGGTACGGAACTTATCAGAAAGGAAGGTGAAGCACAGCATTTTTGTCCAAATGATATTGGTTGTCCACCTCAGATTACAGGTCGAATTCAGCACTTTATTTCCAGAAAAGCAATGGATATTGAAGGTTTGGGCGGAGAAACGGTGGAGCTTCTTTTTAAACAAGGGCTAATCGGCAATTATGCCGACCTGTACATTTTGACCAAGGAACAAATCTTGCCGTTGGAACGAATGGCGGACAAATCCGCTGAAAACCTGGTGAACGGCGTACAGGCATCCAAAGCGATTCCGTTTGAACGGGTGCTTTTTGCGTTGGGGATACGATATGTTGGAGAGACGGTTGCCAAAAAACTGGCAAAAGCCTTCAAGAATATTGATGCATTAATGGCCGCTTCGCAGGAGCAATTGGTGGCAGTGGACGAGATAGGGGAGCGGATTGCGGAGAGTGTGGTGAGTTTTTTCTCGGAACCCGCAAATGTGGAAATTATCGAGCGATTAAAATCCTACGGGCTACAGTTTTCGTTGTCCGAGGAGCAGTTGGAAAATCAAACGGAACTATTAAAAGGGAATACGTTTGTGATTTCCGGTGTGTTCGAAACCATCAGCCGTAATGATCTTAAGAAATTAATTGAGGACAATGGGGGAAAAGTATCTTCGTCCATTTCATCAAAAACCAGCTTTTTGGTCGCTGGGGACAATATGGGGCCTAGCAAACGGACAAAGGCAGAAGGTTTGGGTGTCCCAATAATTTCGGAACAGGAGTTTTTGCAAAAATTGGAATCATGATACCCAAAACTTACGAAGAATTTGAAGCTACTTTAGACCAATACGCACCACCAGTCGAGTGGTCGGAGCCCTTAAAATCCCTTTGGCACGATGCGAAAGGGGATTGGGAATCGTCCCACGACATCGCCCAAGAGCTAAACTCGCAAATGGGCAGTTGGATTCATGCGTACCTACACCGTAAAGAAGGTGATAAATGGAACGCCGGCTATTGGTACGGTAGGGCTGACAAACCTTTCCCGGAATATAGTTTGGAGGAAGAATTGAAGATATTGGTCGAGGCGAATCTTTGATCAATTTTCAATCATCAACAATTCTCAGTTCGAGCACAGTATGCAGTAGTCAATAATCAGTTTTCAGTATGCAGTCTGCAATTGGCAGTGAAAAAAAGTAAGTAAAAATCGCAATCATTGAATCATTGTCAGTTCGAGCGCAGTCGAGAACCCTTCGCCAACCGCCCTTCGACTCCACTCAGAGCCCGGTAGGCAGTCGAAAACCCTTTGGTCTTGACCATTGCCCTTGTCCCCTTCACCTTTAACCCTTCACCCAATAACCAAATAATCGAATCATCCAAAAATCCAACCATCTAGCTATCCCTTCACCCTTCACCTTCAACCCTAGACCCTCAACCCTCAACCCGTAACCCTTCCCCCAAAACCCTCCATCAACCCAAACCCCCCATCCGTCAACTCAAACGGGGCATTGGTAAATCGGGCGGAGAAAATCTTGTGTAAAAGAACCATCTTTCCAGAAAATACCATGTTATGACTATCAAATTTGAAAAGTTGTTCTTCCTGTTTTTGTTGGTATGTGCGCTACAATCTTGCGACAATGATTCTTTGGAAGATGTAAATGGGGCGCCTATCGCCCACGGAGATACGTTTTCCGTAAAGGAAGATGTGGATGAGCAGGCCATTATCGGAACCATTGAGGCGAGCGATCCGGATGACGATGAGCTCATCTTTGAGATTAGGAGTGGGGGCAACGATCTTTTTGAAATCAGTCCAGAAGGTGAAATCTCTTTGGCGCCCGGGAAATATCTGGATTACGAAACGGTGAAGGAACATTCATTGGTTGTTATGGTTTCAGATGGCATTATTGACAGGTTCAGAGGCGTAATGGTTAAGGTAGAAGATGTTGAGGAACCTATTGAGGACAATTCTAGGCCGTTTATAATCACATGGAAGACCAATATGGGCAACCAGACCCTCCACATTGGTGCGAACACAGATTGCAGCTATGATTTTACTATCGATTGGGGCGATGGAACAATAGAGGAAATCATAGAAGTTGCTCCAGAGGCCTTTGAGCACACTTATGAGATAGCAGGAACTTATACCGTATCTATAAAAGGAGAATTTCCCAGCTTTTCATTTGATGGGGATTATTCCTATGTGAAGAGCATTGATCAATGGGGCGATGTAGTATGGAAAGACCTCTCATTTGCTTTTGCACTTTGTGCAAACATGCAATATAACGCCTCTGACGCACCGGACCTTTCAAATGTTACAAGTTTAGAGGGTTTGTTTTATGGGGCCGGATTCTTCAATGCAGATTTAGGTGATTGGGATACTTCCAATATAACAAATATGGAAAGGACATTTTCGGGAAGCAAATCCTTTAATGGGGATATCAGTAGTTGGGATACTTCCAAAGTGACAAATATGAGCGAAATGTTTGCTGGAACGGATGTGTTTAATGCTGACATCGGTAATTGGGACACCTCAAATGTATTAGATATGAGCGGAATGTTCTTTGGAGCCTATACCTTTAACATAGATATCGGTAATTGGAACACTTCCAACGTAACGGATATGACAAATATGTTTAGGACCGCTAATTCCTTTAATGGAAATATTAATGATTGGAAAACCTCCAGTGTAACCACGATGAGCGGAATGTTTGCCCATGCAACTTCTTTTAATGGAGACCTTAGTGAGTGGAACACGACCAATGTAGTCAATATGCAAATGATGTTCAAAGGAGCCACCTCCTTTGATCAAGATTTGGGCGGTTGGGACATTGGTAGTTTAACAATGCTTGAGGATATGTTCGTTGCTAGCGGTATTTCTGTGGTAAATTTGAGTAATACATTTATCGGATGGAGCAGCTATGCCGACCAAAATGGTGGCCCTTCCAATATTACAGTGGGATTGGATAATTTGAGTATTTGTTTGGGAGATGGGATAAATGCACTTCAGAACCTCTTTGACAATTACCAATGGGATTACACGGGCAATTTGAATTTGGTGGAATGTAATTGATTATTGAAATAGCAATTTTTCATACTATTTGTTTTTAGATTAGACCGGGAGGGCCAAGCGCTTTCCCGGTTTTTCTTTTTTAGAAGTCAGAAGTCAGAAGTCAGAAGTCAGAAGTCAGAGGTCAGAAGTCAGAG
>NZ_QBTW01000030.1:0-275 GCF_003057865.1 Muricauda brasiliensis
GCGTCGTATGTGAATGTCGCTGAATCGGCGGAGCATCCGTCGGCGTTGGTCGCGGTGATGACATAGTCTGCCCCGTCGGTCCCCCCTGAGATGTTGCCGCTTCCGTCCACGGCCAGCCCTGCGGGGCTGGAGGAATAGGTCATGTTGGCGTCATGGTTGGATACCACGTTGGTGGCGTCCCCGTCGCAGTCCTCGGGAGTTACCGTTATGGCGGGCGCTGTCGGTGTTGTATTGATGGTGACGGAGAAGCTGTTTTCGGCGGTACAGTTGGGTGT
>NZ_QBTW01000031.1:0-2500 GCF_003057865.1 Muricauda brasiliensis
AAAGAAGTTCATATACATATTGTAACGACAGCGTAGAATTAAGAAATGAACCATTTTGATGCAGGGACTCGGTATTCCGGGTGTCGGACAGACATTCAAGGAAATACAATGAAGAGTTTGATCCTGGCTCAGGATGAACGCTAGCGGCAGGCCTAACACATGCAAGTCGAGGGGCAGCGGGGAAAAGCTTGCTTTTCCGCCGGCGACCGGCGCACGGGTGCGGAACGCGTATGGAACCTGCCCCTGTCAGGGGAATAGCCCAGGGAAACTTGGATTAATGCCCCATGGTACCGTTATATCGCATGATATTACGGTTAAAGATTTATCGGACAGGGATGGCCATGCGTACCATTAGTTAGTTGGTGGGGTAACGGCCCACCAAGGCAGCGATGGTTAGGGGCCCTGAGAGGGGGATCCCCCACACTGGTACTGAGACACGGACCAGACTCCTACGGGAGGCAGCAGTGAGGAATATTGGACAATGGGCGGGAGCCTGATCCAGCCATGCCGCGTGCAGGATGACGGCCCTATGGGTTGTAAACTGCTTTTATACGGGAAGAAATGCGCCCACGTGTGGGCGTCTGACGGTACCGTAAGAATAAGGACCGGCTAACTCCGTGCCAGCAGCCGCGGTAATACGGAGGGTCCGAGCGTTATCCGGAATCATTGGGTTTAAAGGGTCCGTAGGCGGGCCTGTAAGTCAGGGGTGAAAGTTTGTGGCTCAACCATAAAATTGCCTTTGATACTGCAGGTCTTGAGTCATGGTGGGGTCGCCGGAACATGTGGTGTAGCGGTGAAATGCATAGATATCACATAGAACACCGATCGCGAAGGCAGGTGGCCAACCATGTACTGACGCTGATGGACGAAAGCGTGGGTAGCGAACGGGATTAGATACCCCGGTAGTCCACGCCGTAAACGATGGATACTAGCTGTGGGGACTTCGGTCTCCGTGGCCAAGCGAAAGTGATAAGTATCCCACCTGGGGAGTACGTTCGCAAGAATGAAACTCAAAGGAATTGACGGGGGCCCGCACAAGCGGTGGAGCATGTGGTTTAATTCGATGATACGCGAGGAACCTTACCAGGGCTTAAATGCAGGCTGCATGGGGTAGAGATACCCCTTTCTTCGGACCGCCTGCAAGGTGCTGCATGGTTGTCGTCAGCTCGTGCCGTGAGGTGTCAGGTTAAGTCCTATAACGAGCGCAACCCCTACCGTTAGTTGCCAGCATGTCAAGATGGGGACTCTAACGGGACTGCCGGTGCAAACCGTGAGGAAGGTGGGGACGACGTCAAATCATCACGGCCCTTACGTCCTGGGCTACACACGTGCTACAATGGCCGGTACAGAGGGAAGCCACCCCGCAAGGGGGCGCGGATCTACAAAACCGGTCACAGTTCGGATCGGGGTCTGCAACTCGACCCCGTGAAGCTGGAATCGCTAGTAATCGGATATCAGCCATGATCCGGTGAATACGTTCCCGGGCCTTGTACACACCGCCCGTCAAGCCATGGAAGCCGGGAGTGCCTGAAGTCCGTCACCGCAAGGAGCGGCCTAGGGCAAAATCGGTAACTAGGGCTAAGTCGTAACAAGGTAGCCGTACCGGAAGGTGCGGCTGGAACACCTCCTTTCTAGAGAAAGAGATGCCCGGAGATGCCTTGTCCCGCACGAGGTGGTCTTTATCCTCTGCGCTGTCGTTTATGATATGTTATACTGATATAAGGCAATAAAAGGCCAAGACAGTCTCATAGCTCAGCTGGTTAGAGCGCTACACTGATAATGTAGAGGTCGGCAGTTCGAGTCTGCCTGAGACTACGAAAGGTGCGATGTACGGAAGTACGGAGCGCAAAGTTCATTGAGTATTGAATAAGGAAATTCTAGGAGCGAGTTATTGCGGGTTATAGACTCATAACTCACAACTCATAACTCTTTACTAGGGAAATGGGGGATTAGCTCAGCTGGCTAGAGCGCCTGCCTTGCACGCAGGAGGTCATCGGTTCGACTCCGATATTCTCCACTGGATAGTATTGAGTATCCAGATTTTAGAAGTGAGATTCATCTCATGTCTAATATCTAACATCTCAAGACTGTTTAAAAGTTCATTGACATATTGGGACGGAGCAGTGACGATTTTAGATCGTTGCATGCGAAGTCAAAGAAGAAACACGAAGTAGAATAGAATATATAAGGATTACGAGAGGGCATTTGTACCTTATGGTACAGGTGCGACAAGCAAAAGAAGGGCGTATGGGGGATGCCTAGGCTCTCAGAGGCGACGAAGGACGCGATAAGCTGCGAAAATCCACGGGGAGCTGCACATGAGCATTGATCCGTGGGTGTCCGAATGGGGCAACCCGGCAGGTTGAAGGCCTGTCACCCAGCAATGGGGGCGAACCCGCTGAACTGAAACATCTAAGTAGGCGGAGGAAGAGAAAACAAGAGTGATTCCGAGAGTAGTGGCGAGCGAAATCGGAACAGCCCAAACCGTCGTTGTTCCGGC